>NZ_JBGFSM010000016.1:0-99580 GCF_041679265.1 Autumnicola aciditolerans | reverse complement strand
ATACCGTTGTTAATTAATTTAAAATGGTATACTTTTGAAATGAAATAGTGGTATACTTTTCAGTTGAAATAAACACTCCACGGCATCCCGGTGCATTTTGTACACCAGGTAGCCTGAAAACATACAGGCACAAAATGCCCCGATACTGACGCTGATACTCACCAGTCGGTTGAGCTTTAGCACCTGGAAGATATTACGGTAAGGAGAAAATTTCTTTGACATAAGACAAGGATTTATGGTTAGGAAGTAAACAGTCGCAGGGTAAACGAGGTGGCCCGTTTATAGAGTTTAAACTTTAGAAGCACTATAAAAGCTATAGATCCCGCTTCTATAAGGTTGATGATGACCTGGTTTTGGGAAGGACTGCCCAGGAGGCTTTCCCAGAACCCGCTATTGATCTCCCGATAGAGTTCGTTAATAAACACATTCACCAGGAAAAAGGCCGGCACCAGCATGTAAACCGCTATATATAAGCGAAAAAAAGAGTAGGCCATGCTACGGAAGCGTTCAAAAACCGAGAGGCTGATGATCAGC
Source organism: Autumnicola aciditolerans (assembly GCF_041679265.1). Lineage (NCBI taxonomy): Bacteria > Pseudomonadati > Bacteroidota > Flavobacteriia > Flavobacteriales > Flavobacteriaceae > Autumnicola > Autumnicola aciditolerans. The sequence continues at coordinate 99,046 of NZ_JBGFSM010000016.1, read as the reverse complement.
GGGAAAAACACCTGCATAATACCCAGGACAAAGAAACGTTCCGCCAGGAATAAAGGATAGATAAACAAATCCAGGATCCACAGGAATACCCCGACAATAAAGGAAAGTACTTTTACGGAATACAGGGGGGTAAAAAGCGCTTCATAAAGTGCGGTCATGGCTTTGGTCATCACATCAAAAGCGCCGGGATCCTCGGCAATCTCAAGCTCCTGCAAGCGCAGGGGCATCAGAGCCGGGGCAGTTTCCATAAAGCCGGATTCGACACTCACCAGCAACCGGTCCAGCATGCCAAGGATTTCAGGGGCGCAGAGTACCAGCAGTACCACGCTTAAATTGCGTACCAGGTCCACCGGGCGCAGTCCCCATGTAATCCCGTCCTGGTCGACCATACCTTCCTGGTATTTTTTAAGGATGTTGACCAGGAACAGCACCACGGCAAGACTTTTCATTCCAATCAGGGTATATTCCATAAAGACATTGGTCTTTACCGTCTCAAATACCGTATTTACATATTCCAGCCCGAGTTCCATTGCAAATTATTTAAAAGTTAGATACCGCCCCGGCGGGAGTTTAATTGCTCCTGCAACTGGCGAAAATCGATGATATCACGGTAGCGTCTAAGTTGGCGGTCCACCTGCAGCAGCAGCTCCCGGGATTTCTTTTCTTTTTCATTAATAATTTGTGTGCGGTCCGCATCGGTCATTTTCAAAAAATCACTGGAGAGCACCTGGTCGATAAATTCCAGGTCGCGAAGGGATAATTCGATTATGGCATCAAAGGATTCGGAGATCCGGCTGATTTCCTCCGGGTGGACATAAGGAGAATTCAGGATATCCCTTGCATCATTTTGCACCCTTTCATAAAGCCGCTGGTGGGCACGGGTAAGCTCCCGCACTGCTTTTAGCTGGCGTACCACCGCGTTTACTTTTTCTATATTTTCCTTTTGCTTCTTCAGGAATTCCACGGTCTTTAGCAGCTGCGCGGTCTGTTTTGCCGATTCGATCAGTTGCTTGGCCAGGCTGATAAAATTGGTATTATCATATACCGGCATTCCCTGGCAGGCGGCGCCTGCAGGAAGTAGTAAAACCATTGCCAAAGCAAGGCAAAGCATTTTAGTTTTGTTTTTCATCATATTAAGGTTTAGCGGATAAATACTCATTTATGGCACGTTCCATATTTCCGGTCTTGGCGTACAAAGCCATTATAGCCTCGTTTTCAGCGCCGTCAGTCAGGTATGCGGCATAGGCCTCCGGCGGTACTTCCAACCGGAAAATATTGCTCTCCTTGCCTATCTTTATAAAGACTTCCGTATACTTCCGGGGACCGGTAAGGTTATTGGTAATCGACTTTAACTGGTTCAGGTCATGGGAAGAAAGTTTTAGCCGGGCTACCAGGTCTTCATAGCCTTTTTCATTGCGCAGGCTGTAGATCACCTGGGTATTCTCAAGAATACTGGCCGCGGTGCTTCCCACCGGCAACTGGTTGATCGACTGCAGGATGATCCCTATAGCCCCGTTCTGTTTACGGATAGCCTGGTAATAAAATTCCACGCTCTCCAGCACATTAGCGAACTTTAACTGCTTGGCAAACTCATCAAAGAGGATGATGCCTCTTTCGCTGCGGTTGCTCCAGATAGATCTTTGAATTGCTGTTTTGATGAGTTTCAGCATAATCGAAAGAATCTCTTTATTATCCCGTATTTCATCAAGTTCAAAAATGATCAGGCGCTTTTCCTCCAGGCGGTATGACTGTCCCTGCTGCTCCCGGAACAAATAGCTGTACAGGCCGTTGCCCACGTACTCCGAAATGATATGCAGAAAACGGGAAAGCTCAAAATAGCCGGTATGGATTCCAAGGCGTTGCAGAAGATCTTCCTGTTCGCAATCTATAAAGCGGTAAAAACCTTCAAGGTGATGCGGGGCAGCTATCGAATCGTAATAAGCCTGTAGGAGTTTTTTCAGGGCCACGGTCTCTTCCCTGGCACCGGAGGTCCCGGAAGATAACAACTCCAGTATAAATACCGCCAGCTCTTCCAGGTGTTCCGGGGTAGGACAACATGGCTCCGGCAGGTAAAAAGGGTTAATTCCCAGGGATTTCCCCGGCTGGTAGCGCAATACCAGGTGCTCTTCCGGGTAGAGTTTGGCGAATTTCGCGTAAGAGCCACCCAGGTCAATAATCACCAGGCGAACCCCCTGTTCAAAATACTGGCGCAGGATGTTATTGGCCAGGAAAGATTTGCCTTCCCCGGTAGGCGCGAAGATGGCAAAATTACGAGCCTTTATCCTTCTCTTTTTCTCGTCCCATACATCCTTTATTACCGGGATGTTATACTGACGATCATTAAAGATCACCCCCTCCTTATCTGATCTGTAGTTCCCGCTATGCAGCCAGAGACATAAAGCGTGTTTCAGATCCGTTACATACAGGTCATCATTGGAAAAATTAGAGGTAAATCCAAAAAAGCTATTCAGAAAATAATGTTTTCGTGCTTCCGCTACCGGGGCGTATGGCCGGATGTCCAGCTGTTTACAGGTGGCTTTGATTCCGGCGGCAATGTCTTTTAACTTATGGGGATCCCGGTGCCAGTAAAGAATGCTGAGCTGCCCGCGGATGATCCGGGCCTGTTCATCATGACTGATGCTATGCAAGACAGAATTGATCTTCTCCAGCACCACCAGGTTCTGAGACCCGAAGCTGGCGCTTTTCTTCAGGGCTTCCATTCTTTTCTCCAGCTGCCTGCGCCAAAGATTCGTATCGTCCAGGATAAGCAACTGGTTGACGATATGGTTTTCATAAAGTTCCAGCCCGAACCCATCGATAAACCCCTGGTAAAAATTAAACCCATCTGAAGTAAACCTACCTGCCGGGCGGCTGGTTTGCAACTGGTCTCCAAAGGCTGTCTCATGCTGCACGGCCATGAGATCCAGGTAGTAATCTCCTATTTGGATATGCTGATCCCCCAGCAGGATATCGGTATCCACACCTTCATTAAACCCGTTAAAGTAATCATGGGAACAGGATATCACCTCCTCCTCTTTTAAAGGAATAAGCCTGAGCTTCTGACCCTGATTAAGAAAATGCACCACATCTTCTACAGCCGTCCGGAAACGCTCCAGCGCTTCATCCCCGCTCGTAACCAGGTTTTTACTTACCGCCTTAAAAGGGTTTACGAATTTTGCATGATTAAAACTTTTGTTCCCGGGCCAGCAAAAGAAAAGGTAGCACCGGTGCTCCAGGAATTCCCGGTCTTCAAAATGCCTGCGGGTGGCTTTTTCCAGGAAAAAATTTCCCGGCAATTGGCCTGCCTTGTAACCCTGCTTCCGGTAGACATCCTGTTTATGTACTATGCAACGGGAAGGAAGGCTTTTAAGGGCCTGGAACCAGGTGCTGTGTAGCGATTCAAAATCTTTTTCCGAGAGGGAATACACTTCAGGCAATTCCACGGCGTAGGCCAGGATTATATTTCCATTCGAGGCAAAAACCAGGTTATCTGAAACAGCGGCCAGCGGCGGCTGCTTATACAGGTTCATCATTTTCATCGGCAAATGGATTAACAGGTTTATTACTGATTAGCCTGGGATAAACCCTTATAAAAATCACTTTGCGGGTTAAACGGGTATAATGAAGCAGGCTAAAGTAAAGCCCGGCGTTCATTGAAATCAGGCCAAGGATCACCAGGAAATCGAAAGCAAAAATGGCGATCAAAAGGGAAAGCACCACAACGGCAATCTGCACGGCAAAAAGCAATAAGGGCAGTCCCATGATGAGCGCTTCTTTCCTGATATCCCTGTAGGCGGTATAACGTTTCATCAGACTGCCATGGTTACGAGGTAGGAAAAAATACCCACCACGGCACCGGTAATCAGGACAAATACCAGGACCCGGCTGATTCCTTTTTTGAGGTCGGTATTCTCCCCGAAAAAATGCCCGGCATTAAACAGGAAGCCTACCAGGAAAATTACTCCCAGTAGAACAGGGAAGATGGCGCGGATGGTATCGGAGATCTCCTCGACGGAAGTTTCTATACCACCGATTTGGGCAAATGCAGGTGCAGTCATTAGGAAGGCACCTGCCAAACTGAAATAGTTGATTCTTTTCATCACTTTAGATTTAAGTTAAACTGCTGATTATCTGATCCCAAATTAGAAAAAAAGACAGTTATTTAGCTGTAAATCAAAAAGTTGTGAATAATATTTTACCTGGTATCATTTGCATTGAACGCAATTCAAAATCCTGTAAATGCTATGCAACCAAATCAGAATGCTGTTGATAAATATAAAAGCAGTTTTCAGCGGAAGCGCTTAAAAAGTCAAATTATATAAAATACACAGTAAGAATTTCTTGAATTTTCAAACATGAGCAATCAAATTTTTAAAGGTATTCGACAGTAAAGGATGGAACTGAGAGTTATCGGAATAGGAAGAAATATTAGAAGATTGTATTCAAGATACTATGACATAGCTTAATAGATTTTATGTGGAGTCTGAAATCGCAAGATGGCAGATCGGGATTTTGCTGAACAACAATAATCCCAGGTATCATTTTTTTTAATTCTTTCTTCTGCTCTTTTCATTTCATTCAAATACTTGCACATGGAAGTAGTAGAATAATACAGGTGAGGAAGTAGATATCACGAAAAAATTCTAATGATTCTCCTGTTTTATAAGATTTCCCTCCAATAGAAAAATCGAGTAGCATCGGCGGAAAATATCTAAATAGAATGGCTATAAGGTGGATTTTGAACTGTTATTATGAAATTCAGGAGCCTGGGGAAGTTTCAGAAACTATGTTTTGCTCAACCGGTTTACAGATGCAAAAAAATGCAATGAATTTAGGTCCATATTGAATATAAAATACATAATTTCAAAAATTATAGATAAAAAAAATGGGTAGTAAGCTTGCAGAAAGAATATTCAATCTTTTTCTTTGTTGACCCATACTTTACAAAAAATTGGTGGCAGAATGAATTGAAAAAGAGAATCTCAATAGAATTTCCAGTTCAATTTATTTAGGTGGATATAATATTGCCGGTATGGGGGGCAAAATTATTTGGTCATCATATATAGCAACTACAGAGTATGTTAAATTTGTAACAGTTTGATCAACATTTTATTGATAGCCGCCATCTTTGGCTTCGTTTTATCGACCACATTATTTTTTAAAAAATCCACTAATACAATAGCAACTCGCATTTTAGGCAGTTTTTATTTTCTGTTATCGGTTTATGCTTTGCAAGCTTTTATCATAGATGGTGGATATTTAGAACATTTTACCTGGTTTTTCCTTTGGCCATTACTACCGTATCATCTTATTTTTATCCCGATATATTATTATTTTAAAGTCATTTTGACCGATCAGTTCAAATGGGATAAAGCTGAATTGATTTTGCTCATTCCGTTCCTTTTAGGTTTAATAGATGTTGTTTACGTTTATCTTCAACCGGTAAATTTTTATAATAATATTATTTTCCAGGCTATCGCTTCACCTGAACACAGGTTGGAAGCCGAATACTGGCTTTTAAGCCTAGATCAACACCTGCTTATGCGACACGTTTGGCAATTAGGGGTCTTGGTGGTATTAATACCACCAATTAAGAAGTTTATTAAAAAAGGAAATAATGATGAACTAAAATCTATTCTTAATAAATGGCTAATCACCTTTTGGTCAATATTGACATTAATGGCAGTTTTAGCTATTCTTTATGCTTTAGAAAAAATGTTCGATGAGAACTTGTTTCACTCCTTAATAATAATTGGAAAGGATGGCGGAATTATAACTTTCTTTCTATATATAGCACTTTTTCTTATTGGAATTATCCCGATTTACTTTCCCAGTATTTTGTACGGATACCCACAAAAGATAAAACCTTCATCAAACATCATTAAAGAAGAACAACCTGAGGAGCTTAAATTTGGTCTTGACGAGCAAGAGGTTATTTCAAAATTAGAAAGCTTAAAAGAAAGTAAATCATATCTCAATCAAAGTTTTAATCTTACGGAATGTGCAAGGGAACTGGATATGCCTTCTCATCATATTTCTTATTTTCTTAAAAGTTATTACGGGTTGAGTTTTTCTTCCTATAAGAACGACTTACGCATGGGCTATGCTAAAAGGTTGATTGAAGATGGCTACCTGCAAAATAACACTATTGAAGCTTTGGCTGGAGAATGCGGCTTCGCCAGCAGAACCTCTTTCAGTAAAGCTTTTAAAAATGCAACAGAAGTCAGCCCTAGTCAATATGCCATTGACATGAGATAAGCACTGTTTTTACCATAGTGTAATATTTACATTGCCCGTAATTATTTTCGGCATTAGATGAGTCTCCAGATTTAATACGGATACCAGGAAACCTATATACGATCTCGTTTTTTAGTCTTTATGACGTTTTTTTGTAGTTCGTGCAGAATTTTCCATAAAATAACATGCACAGTTGTGGAGTCAAAAGATCAAAGTTAAACTATAAAAAATGTGCCAGTAAGGATGAATAGTGGTGACGAGAAAAAAGAGCAACGGATAAGAATTCCTGCTCAATCAGAAATCTCCCATCAGAAAATCCTCAGCAGGTCCGGTGTTATTCATAATAATAGGTGGATTAGCCCGGTAGCTTATGCGACTGTTATACTAGTACAGGGGCTGTTCTTCATTTATGTCTCAACCTATATAAGTAATAAAGCTTTAAGAGGTTTGGGCATTATGGCAGGCATTTTGGTTATGAGGATATGTATAGAGTTTTTGATGAATAAAAAGAGTAATTTTCCGATAGATGAAGCTTTGACGCAATACAAGCAACAATTGATCAGTTACTACAGGACAATAAAATATTTGTATTTCATTATGGCTCCGTTATTGATGGCTGCCTACATCTACGGATTCACCATGCTGCTTACTATTTTCGAACAGGAGCTATTGGGGGAATTCTACACCTATGTCATTTATCTATCGTGGATTGTTTTTTTCGGATTGGCTATGCTGACTGGTGTACAATTAAGAAAGGAGCTTGAGATTTTGAAATCATTGATTGCTGATATTGAGATCTAGAGGTCAGCAATTTTCTCCTTTTTCAAAATTTGTCAAAATCAAATTTTCGAAAATTGCTGCCTTGCTTTGGGTACGAGTAATACTAAAACATAACTCATTAAAACATCTTTTGATATTGCAATCGTTCACCCAAAAATACTTACGGCACTCCAAAATCATCATTCCATTTAAGACCGGCCAGGTATCTTTATAATCTTCATCGGTATTGAACCAATCTTTTATTGACTTCTAAGATATGAATTTAAATACCGGCCTCTATTAAGATTTATTAGTTCACTTTTCATGTTTAGAAAGAATGGAAAAAGGAGATGTGAGGGAGTAAATGAATGAATGAGATAGATTATTTTAAAGCTTCCGCCCAGGGACAGCTGTCAATAGGTTGTAAAGCAATAAAGATCAGCCCTCTCAACCGGATCCCACAATTTCTAATGTCAGTATGATCTAATTCCTCTTCTTTACTAAAAACCAGGCAATTAGGAATGTATCCAAATCGAATTTGAGCACCACTACATTGGCATTTCATCCCATTATTCATACTTTTTAACGTTTTTTTGCAATATTATAACATTTCATTTAACAGAATATTCGCTCTACAGAGTAGCGGGATTATTCAAGATCATTCTTAACGTTCAACAAATTTATTTCTACATGAAGCAATATTACATTCCGAAAATTTTTATTTTTTTTATTTTATGTTTGGGGAGTACTATGGCGTTTGCGCAGACTTTTGAACAGGTTCTGCCGCCACCTCCCGCCCCACAAATTCTTCCCAACTTTAACGGAGTACAAAATAGTTCTATAGCTTTTGCCGATGTAGATGGCGATGGCGACCAGGATGTATTAATTGCAGGTGGTGCTGGGGAGATGAATTTAGATCCGATGGGTGATGGAGCTAGTGCTATCCTCTATCTCAACGATGGCTCCGGCGACTATGTCGAAGTCACAGGAACACCCTTTAAGGGAGTGCAAAATGGCTCCGTAGCTTTTGCCGATGTGGATGGTGATGGTGACCAGGATGTAATGATTACCGGTGGTTCTGGTGGTATGATGGGTATGCCGGATATGATGGAGCCCAGTGCCAACCTCTATCTCAACGATGGCTTAGGAAATTTTACAGAACTTTTAGACACTCCTTTTGAAGCTGTTCAAAATAGTTCCATAGCTTTTGCCGATATAGATAAAGATGGCGACCAGGATGTACTGATAACAGGAATCTCTGGTAATGACTGGGATGGAGGTGTTGTCAGCTCTAATCTGTACCTTAATGATGGTCATGGCAACTATACGAAAGATAACACTAATTTCTTTGAAGGAGTGCAGCGCGGCTCCATAGCTTTTGCCGATGTAGATAAAGATGGTGACCAGGATGTGCTTATTACCGGAATAGCCGGTAGTGAGGGGCAAGGAATTCCCGCCTCTGAGCTCTATCTCAACGATGGTTTCGGGAATTTTGTAGAAGATAATAATACTTCTTTCACGGGCGTGGGATTTAGTTCCATTGCTTTTGCCGATATAGATGGAGATAATGATCAAGATGTATTAATTGCAGGCAGGGATAATAATTACAATTCTATCGCCAAATTTTATAAAAATGACGGTGCCGGTCATTATTCAGAATCCACAGGAACTTTTTTTGAAGGAGTGCAAAACGGCTCTGTGGCTTTTGCTGATATTGATGGAGATAGTGACCAGGATCTTTTAATTACAGGTAGGGATAATAATTACAATTTTATCGCCAAACTTTACAAAAATGATGGCTCTGGTAATTATACGGAAGATATTAATAGTTCCTTCGCAGGAGTGGAATATAGCTCTATAGCTTTTGCTGATATAGATGGGGATAATGATCAGGATGTATTAATTACCGGCGCGGGTAGCTCCCACAATCCTATTGCTAAGCTCTATGTTAATATTGGTGCCGGTAACTTTTTAGAGCCCACAGGAACGTTCTTCACAGGAGTGGAAAGCGGTTCTATAGCTTTTGCCGATATAGATGGCGATAATGACCAGGATGTGTTGATCACAGGCAGGGATAACTCATATAATCGTTTTACCAAACTTTATAAAAATGACAGTTCCGGCAATTATTCCGAAGTCACAGATACCCCTTTCACAGCAGTGGAAAACGGTTCTATAGCTTTTACCGATGTAGATAAAGATGGAGACCAGGATGTATTGATTATTGGTCGGGATAATTCCTATAATCGCATTGCAAAACTTTATAAAAATGACGGCTCCGGAAATTACTCTGAAGTGACGGGAACGCCTTTCACAGGAGTGGAAAATGGCTCCATCGCTTTTGCCGATATAGATGGAGATGGTAATCAGGATGTCATGATCACAGGTAAGTGGGGTAACTCTTCCTTGGATGTCAGTGCCAAACTTTATAAGAACGATGGTTCCGGAAATTTTTCAGAAGTTACAGGAACTCCTTTTATGGGAGTGCAAAGTGGTTCAATTGCTTTTGCCGATGTAGACGGAGATGCAGACCAGGATGTGTTAATAACTGGTAGGGGTAGCCAGTATTCCAATATTATCGCCAAACTTTATAAGAATGACGGATCTGGTAATTATTCAGAGGTTACGGAAACTCCTTTAGTGGGAGTGCAGTATAGTTCTGTCGCTTTTGCCGATATAGATGGAGATGATGATCAGGATCTGTTAATCACAGGCAGGGGAAGTTCTATTATAACAAAACTTTATAAGAATGATGGCTCTGGTAATTTTACAGAAGTAACAAATAATTCTTTCCCAGCTGTGCAAGAAGGGTCCATTGCTTTTGCTGATGTAGATAAAGATGGTGCCCCCGATGTAGTTATTACAGGTACGGATAATGAATACAAACCCGTTTCCAAACTTTATATGAATGACAGTGCCGGTAATTTTTCGGAAGTTGGAGGCCTGCCATTCACAAATGTACAAAGGAGCTCCATCGCTTTTGCCGATATAGATGGAGACAACGATAAAGATGTACTCCTAACCGGTTATGATGGCAAGAGTCCCGTTTCTATGTTGTACAGGAATACAACTATTACCTCCACACCCCCTGTTGTAGATGAAACCGCACCGGTTGTAAAGACTTTTTCTCCAGTGCATCAAGCTACGGGTGTGCCTCTTCAACTCACTTTATCTGTCACTTTTGATGAAGCGGTAGCGCTTAATTCAAGTGGTATCCTAACATTGGAAGATACTGATGGAGTGGTGCGAACCTATGATCTTTCGGTTCAGGAAGACCGGGAAAAATTTACCATTTCTGAAGATCAATTGACCTTATCCCTAAAAATTGAGGAAGACCTTCCTGCAAATGCAACCCTTTCAGTGGGAATTAGTAGTGGTTTTGTTAAGGATGAGCATGAAAACAGTACTGAAGCAATAGATGCGAGCAGCGATGTATGGACTTTCACTACAACTAAGTTAGATCAAACCATCAATTTCCCAGAAATTTCTTCAAAGACCTATGGAGATGATAAATTTATCCTTGGAGATGAAAAAAGCGATCAGGGCCTAACGGTGACCTACACAGCTAAAGATCCGACTGTAGTCTCCATCTCTGGTAATCAGGCTACTATTCTTAAAGCGGGAGTTACACAAATCACAGCCACACAGGAAGGAGATGAGACCCATTTTGAGGCTACCCCTGTAACACAAGTTTTGACTGTGAGTGAAGTAGCAATTACCGTTACGGCAGATGCAAAGTCAAAAAAATATGGAGAGGAGGATCCTAATCTCACCTACCAAATCACATCCGGCGCTTTAATCGGAACAGATAAATTGACTGGAGGTCTCACTCGAGTTGCAGGTGAAGATGCAGGTACTTATGTTATTGAGCAAGGCATCCTTTCCTTAAGCAGCAACTATAAACTCACTTATAAAAGTGCAGATTTCACTATCAACAAAGCCGAAGCAATAATCACAGCCGATGCTGTGCAGAACTTTACTTATGACGGAACGGTTAAAAATGTTTCAGCGAAATTGAACCATTCAGAAACTGCGTTGACCTATAGTCTGAAGCAAGGTTATATCCCAGCAGGAACTTATCCAATCACCATTAATGCTGAAGAAACCGACAATTACCTGTCAGCTTCCAAAGATGTTGACCTGGTGATCGAAAAAGCCGAAATTGAAGGAGTTGTTTTTGCAGATGACAGTTTTGTCTACGACGGGACAACGCACAGCATTTTTGTGAAAAACCTTCCTGAAGGTGCTAAAGTGAAGTATGAGAACAATGACAAGACCAATGCAGGTACTTATAAAGTGACTGCCACGGTAAGTCAGGAAAACTACAATGATAAAGTATTGACTGCTAATCTTCTCATCAACAAAGCTGAAGCGGTGATCACTGCCGAAGCCGTGCAGACCTTTACTTATGATGGAATGATTAAAAATGTTTCAGCTAAGCTGAACCATTCAGAAAGTGATTTAAGCTACCGTCCGCAACAGGGATACACCGCAGCAGGAACTTATCCGGTAACAATTTCCGCAGAAGAAACCGATAATTACTTGTCGGCTTCCAAAAATGTCTCTTTGGAAATCAAAAATGCCGAAATTGAAGGATTAACTTTTGCAGACGACAGTTTCATCTATGACGGGACAACGCATAGCATTTTTGTGAAAAACCTTCCTGAAGGTGCTGCTGTAAAGTATGACAACAATGGTCAAGTTAACGCAGGAACTTATAAAGTAACCGCCACGGTAAGTCAGGAGAATTTTAATGATAAAGTACTGACTGCAGATCTTATTATAAAAAAAGCCGAAGCCGTAATCACTGCCGAAGCTGTTCAGACCTTTACTTATGACGGTACGGTAAAAAATGTTTCGGCTAAGCTGAATCATTCAGAAAGTGATTTAAGCTACAGTCCGCAACAGGGATATACCGCAGCAGGAACTTACCCGGTAACAATTTCCGCAGAAGAAACCGATAATTACTTGTCGGCTTCCAAAAATGTCTCTTTAGAAATCAAAAATGCCGAAATTGAAGGAGTTGTTTTTGAAGATGGCACTTTCACCTATGACGGGACAACGCACAGCATTTTTGTGGAAAACCTTCCGGAAGGAGCTACCGTAAAATATGCCGATAATGGGCAAAATAACGCCGGTAATTATAAAGTTAGTGCAACGGTAAGCCAGGAAAACTATAATGATAAAGTTCTGACTGCTAACCTTGTCATCAAAAAAGCTGAAGCGGTAATTACTGCCGATGCAACGCAGACCTTCACCTATGATGGTACGGTTAAAAATGTTTCAGCCGAACTAAACCATGAGGAAACTAAACTGGTTTACACTCCGGCACAAGGATTTACCAATGTAGGAACACATGATGTAACTATTTCTGCGGAAGAAACCGATAATTATTTATCGGCTTCAAAAGAAGTTTCCCTGAAAATTGAAAATGCAGAAATTACAGGAGTGGCTTTTGAAAATGAAACTTTTACTTATAATGGTGAAGTTCATAGTTTAGACGTAACAGGACTTCCTGAAGGTGCTGCTGTAAAGTATGAAAACAAGGACCAGATTAATGCGGGAACTTATAAAGTAACTGCAACGATCAGCCAGGAAAACTATAATGATAAAGTGCTGACTGCAAATCTTGTGATCAACAAAGCTGAAGCGGTAATTACTGCCGATGCAACGCAGACCTTCACCTATGATGGTACGGTTAAAAATGTTTCAGCTAAACTAAATCATGAGGAAACTGCATTGACATATTCTCCTGCACAAGGCTATACTGAAGCAGGAACTTATCCAATTGTAATTTCTGCGGAAGAAACCGATAACTATTTATCAGCTTCCAAAAATGTCTCTTTAGAAATCGAAAATGCCGAAATTGAAGGAGTTGTTTTTGAAGATGACACTTTCACCTATGACGGGACAACGCACAGCATTTTTGTGGAAAATCTTCCTGAAGGTGCTACAGTAAAATATGCCGATAATGGGCAAATTAACGCCGGTAATTATAAAGTTAGTGCAACGGTAAGCCAGGAAAACTATAATAACCTAGAGCTTAATGCAGATCTTGTCATCAAAAAAGCCGAAGCGATAATTACTGCAGATGCTACCCAGACTTTCACCTATGATGGAACGGTTCAAAATGTTTCGGCTATACTAAATCATGAGGAGGCGCAGCTGACTTTCAGTCCGCAGCAAGGATATACTGCAGCCGGTACATATCCTGTAACAATTTCCGCGGAAGAAACCGATAACTATTTGTCGGCTTCCAAAAATGTTTCGCTGGAAATCAAAAATGCCGAAATTGAAGGAGTAACTTTTATCGATGACAGTTTTGTTTATGACGGGACAACTCACACTATTTTTGTGAAAAACCTTCCTGAAGGTGCTGCCGTAAAGTATGAAAACAACGACCAGATTAATGCGGGAACTTATAAAGTGACCGCAACGGTTAGCCAGGAGAATTATAATGATGAGATACTGACTGCAAATCTTATCATCAACAAAGCCGAAGCGGTAATCACTGCCGATGCCACTCAGACCTTTACTTATGACGGAATGGTTAAAAATGTTTCAGCCGAGCTAAATCATATAGAAACCGACTTAAGCTATAGTCCGCAGCAAGGTCATACCGCAGCAGGAACTTATCCAATTGTAGTTTCTGCTGAAGAAACAGCAAATTATCTGGCTACTTCTAAAGAAGTCAGCCTGGTGATTGAAAATGCCGAAATTGAAGGAGTTGTTTTTGAAGATGACACTTTCATCTATGACGGCACCACCCACAGCATTTTTGTAAAGAACCTTCCTGAAGGAGCTTCTGTAACATATGATAATAACGGGCAAATCAATGCGGGAACTTATAAAGTGACTGCAACGGTAAGCCAGGAGAATTATAATGACCTGGAGCTTAATGCAAATCTTACTATCAAAAAAGCTGAAGCCGTAATCACTGCAGATGCCACACATACTTTCACTTATGACGGTACGGTTAAAAATGTTTCAGCAAAGCTGAATCATTCAGAGACGGCCTTGATCTATTCTCCTGCACAAGGCTATACTGAAGCAGGAACTTATCCAATTGCAATTTCTGCTGAAGAAACAGCAAATTATCTGTCTGCTTCCAAAGAAGTCAGCCTTGTGATCGAAAATGCCGATATTGAAGGAGTAACTTTTGCAGATGAAAGCTTAGTCTATGACGGGACAGCGCACGGTATTTATGTAACTGGTCTTCCTGAAGGTGCTTCTGTAACGTATGACAATAATGGCAAAATCAATGCAGGAACTTATAAAGTAACCGCCACGGTAAGTCAGGAGAATTTTAATGATAAAGTACTGACTGCAGATCTTATTATCAAAAAAGCCGAAGCCGTAATCACTGCGGAGGCTACCCAGACTTTCACTTATGACGGTACGGTAAAAAATGTTTCGGCTAAGCTGAATCATTCAGAAACTGTGTTGAGCTATAGTCCGCAGCAAGGTTATACCGCAGCAGGAACTTACCCTGTAACAATTTCCGCGGAAGAAACAGAGAACTATTTGTCGGCTTCCAAAAATGTTTCGCTGGAAATCGAAAATGCCGAAATTGAAGGAGTGACTTTTGCCGATGCCAGTTTTGTCTATGATAATACAACGCATAGCATTTTTGTGGAAAATCTTCCAGAAGGAGCAACCGTAAAATATGCCGATAATGAGCAAATTAATGCAGGTACTTATAAAGTGACTGCAACGGTAAGCCAGGAAAACTATAATGATAAAGTACTGACTGCTGATCTTACCATCAACAAAGCCGAAGCGGTGATCACTGCCGAAGCTGTTCAGACCTTTACCTACGATGGAACGATTAAAAATGTTTCAGCTAAACTGAACCATGAGGAATCTGCATTGACCTATGCTCCTGCACAAGGGTTTACCAACGCAGGAATATATGAGGTCAAAATTTCTTCCGAAGAAACAGAGAACTACCTGTCCGCTTCAAAAGAAGTTTCCCTGGTAATCGAGCCGATAGAAATTGAAGGGCTAAGTTTTGAGGGTGCTACTTTTACTTACGATGGCCAGCCACACAGCCTTATTGTAACCGGCCTGCCTGAAGGTGCAACCGTAAGCTACAGCAACAATGGGAAAACAAATGCGGGAACTTATACGGTTACCGCTATCGTCAGCCTGGAGAATTATTCCGATAAAGTGCTTACTGCAGAGCTGATTATCAACAAAGCTCCGCAGAGTATCACTTTTGAGGAGCTTTCGGATAGAAATGTTATTGATGATAACTTTGTGCTGCAAGCCACTTCCTCTTCCGGATTGCCGGTGACCTATTCTTACACTTCTGAGGATGACGAACCTGCAGCTACGGTAAGCGAGCGTGGATTTGTAAGACTTCTTGCGGCAGGTCAAATAAGTATTACCGCCATGCAGGAAGGAAATCAGAATTATGAAGCTGCAACTCCTGTTATCAGGACACTGAACATCCTAAACAGTACTGCAAGGCTGGACAAGGTGGTGATCAACGGTACCTCCTACTCCAATCCTTCCGCAGAAATCTATTACCTGATTGGCTGTGGCAGTGGTGAAGACCAGGTGCAGATCCAGCTGGAACCAAACAGGGGTTCTTCCGCAGATCATGCAGCAATGTTTACGATCGAAACACCTGTTCCCGGGATTTACGATGAAACCATAATGGTGACTTCAGGAGATGGAAATGCCAGCAGGACCTACCATATCAAAGTTGAAAAAACCTTTAATTTTGAGGATATCGTGGTGCAGAAGTTCAATAATGTATTGCTGGTAAACAACAATCCCGCAACCAACGGGGGGTATAAGTTTGAAAGCTTTAGATGGTACAAAAACGGAGCCCTTATCGGAACCGGGCAGTATTTCTCTGAAGGTGATAATTTAAGTGATCAATTAGATACCGAGAGCAGTTACTATGTGGAAATGACTACAGAAGACGGAGAAATATTAAGAACCTGTGATACCACGGTTCAACTTAGAAGTTCCTTCAACGTGATGCTGTCTCCAAACCCGGTAAATGCCGGAGAATCTTTAGAGTTGTTTGCCGATTTCCCAAAAGAAGAACTGGCTACCATGCAGCTTTCCATACATAACCTGAATGGAGCACTTCTAAAAAGGATGAGTTCCAACAGGAAAACAACCACCATCGAATTGCCATATAATATTCAGGTAGGCGTTTATATCCTTAGCATAAAAACAAGCAAACGCAATAAATCCCTAAAATTTATTGTTCGCTAATGGAACGATTGCATTAATCCTAAATCATCAAATAAAATCTAATGAAATTCAATTATAAAAATACTTACCGAGGCAAATCAATTTTGAAGCTGTTACTGCCTATGCTGGTTTGCGCTGCCATGGGGAACTCCTATGGCCAGTCTAAAAATGAAGTGTCTTTTTACCTGGAGGGGGCATTTTCAAAACTTGATTATGAAGTGCTGCAGGATAAAAATGACATAGAAAACGGCTTTGGTTTTGGAGCAGGTTATTCCTATTA
Organism: Autumnicola aciditolerans; assembly: GCF_041679265.1. Classification (NCBI taxonomy): domain Bacteria; kingdom Pseudomonadati; phylum Bacteroidota; class Flavobacteriia; order Flavobacteriales; family Flavobacteriaceae; genus Autumnicola; species Autumnicola aciditolerans. Next base: position 82,557 of record NZ_JBGFSM010000016.1, on the reverse strand, counting down.
TCTTTCTGAAAACTGGAGCATCGGCACAGGTGTCGGGCTTCAGTACATAGAAGGTTCGGCTTACCTTTCCTCTTTAGAAGATACTTATACCACGGTAGATTCAGAAGGAGAGGAATTTGAGTTTAGGTACCGCGTGGAAAATTTCGGGGAAAACCAGTACGCGTATTTCCTGAATGTGCCTTTAAAAGTTCAGTTTGAAACCGGGGACATTGCCCGGTTTTATGCCGCGGCAGGTGCAAAGATAGGTTTTGTGCTTAAATCGGAATATGAAACAGAGGCTTCTTCGCTGACCACCAGCGGGTATTATGAGCAGTATGATGCGGAGCTCCGCGAGCCGATGTTCGCCGGGTTCGGGGATTTTGGGGCTCTTAATACTTCAAAGTCTGACCTTGGGCTTCAAACCAATTTGATCCTTAACCTGGAAACAGGGGTGAAATTCATGCTGGAAAATGACCAGGCGCTCTACATGGGCGTGTTTGTAGACTATGGGTTAAAGGACATAAAGCCTGAAAAAGACGGGCTAGACATTATTGCTTATAATGCCGAAGATCCCATGAACTTTACAAATAACAGCCTGCTTACTTCAGCAAGTAATACAGCATCCACGGCATATGTAGATGAAGTAAAAACCCTGGCTTTCGGACTTAAAATCAGGTACGGCTTCCGGTTCTAAACTGGGGAAATAATTTTAAACTAAATCAGCCTCTTCAGTTATGAAGGGGCTTTTTTATGGAATAGGCTAACAGAAATTAAAAAAGGGTGGCATTCCCCAACTGCCACCCTTTAAGGTCATTTTAGATAGACTAATTAAATTCTGCGGCAAAACTAAACTTTAAAGGGATAGCAAAACAGGGGGAAAATCCCCCTTTTCATCAATAAGATTTAATTCCCTTTAAAAACAGCTGCCGGTAAAAATTCTACTATTAACAAGCCATTCTTCTCTATTATCTGGTGCACCTGGAAAATCCTTATATCCTGAGGGCTGCATGAACAGTAAATTCTGTAGCCAAAAAATACATATTGAAAATCATATTCTTTTATCTACAGCCTGTTTTGGAAAGCCAACCAGGTTAAATAATTCCCGCATCCTGCTGCGCACCCTTTCGCCATAACGCTCTTCCAGTTCTTTTGCATTAAGGTTGGTAGTCGCATGTGTCTTAATTCTTCCTTTACTGGCCAGGTACAATTCATAGCGTGAAAGAAGTACCTCCCCAAGCACATTACAATCTTTGCCGTAATGGCTGCCGATGGGTTCCGCGCCCAGATCGTCAAAACAGAAATATCCACTATTGCCATAATCTTCAATGGTTTTATATCCGATATGGTTAAAACTGAACACCACGTTTCGGCTGGGAATCATTTCATAGTGGCGCCTGTCGGGAAACAGGTGAGGCAGGAGTTTCATCAGGCTAGTTTTTCCGCAGCCTACCGGACCGTTTATCAACAGTCCTTTTTCCGGGTCGATTCCATATTTTTTGCAGGTATGGGCATCACGGATCTTATAAGCACAAAGCTTGCGCAAAACAGGCCGATCCGCTTTATATATTTTAAAATGATTCCCAAATAATAATTTGCCCTTGGCATCAAGGTAGATCAGGATTCTGTTAAAATCGTAGTGGACGGTAGTACCATCAAAGTCACCCAGGGAATATTCCACTCCACCTTCAATTATTTTAGAGGGGTTCGTCATAATTTTTGTTTTTTGTAGTTCTAAGGTGATCCCAATGGGATCTACTACTTGTCCCCCAGCGGGACACTTGTTCATTCTTTCTCCTGTTTTGAAGATTGAGAATCCATTTTTCAGCGGCACTGTACCAGTCCAGAATTTCACTTCCATTACCCATCTTCCATCCAACGGCCTGGTAGTGATTAAAAAAAGTTAGTGCTTCCTGTTTTTCGCAGGAACGATTTTTAAAAAATTCAATAACTTCTTTTTGATGTGCGGGCCGTTTACCCTTAATAAAGTTTTCCTGTTTAGTATTGTTTATAGAAGGTACCACCAGCTGTCTTTCCCTGGGACGGTAGCTGTCCGCAGGTTGTCCCTCTATGGGATTCCTGCATACCTCAAGCTGTCCTGCTCCGGGACGGTAGTGCCACCCAACCGGTTCATCAGCTGTCTCAAATATGGTCATCCTGATCTTACTTCCCTTAAAGGGATTATTGGAAGGAAAATAGGCAAGGTATTTCCACTGGTCAAGATCCCTCACACACCGGTGATAACTGGTTTTAGAACCAATCTTCGCCGCATTCATCATTTCCCTGCGGTTAATAAAAAACGTATCGGCAAAACGGCTGCTGTTCCATTCCTGGAACAGCGCCATATAAAGGCTGATATGATTAGGATTCAAGCGATCATCTGAATAAAATAGCTCGAAGGCGGCATTAAGCTGACGGATATAATTCATTTGCGAAAACCTGAATTGTGGTGGGTGCGGTGTTGGTCCATGGCTTTTTGAACATCAGCAGCCTCGTAATAGATAATACCGCCAATTTTAGTATAAGGCAGGGTGCCGTTGGTACGTAAGTTTTGAAGGGTACCGGGACTGATCTGCAGAAACTCCATCACATCCGAAGATTTAAAATATTGTTTTAAGGTTCCGGAGGATTGTTGGTCCAATAAACTTTTAATTTCTTCGAGCAGTTCCGTTTTAAACTCCCGAAGATCATCCGTGGTGATAATACTTGCTGGCATAAGACTTTGTTTTAAATAATCCCACCACTTCCTGAATCCGATCTTCATTTGAAAGCGGCGGGATTGGGTTGATTTGACTTTCATTTTCATTACAAAGCTGTAAAGGATCTGGAAGAATTTTTCCCAATGAACTTCGTAGTCATGAGAAAATTTAACATTCTATATTTTTAAGTATATTTGGTGGAAAATGAAAGGGTATGATATCCCTGTAAAGGTGAAAATGAGAAACTTTTACAAAGCGTATGGGGAATTTAGTTTTTCGTAGTTACGAAGAGGTTACGAAAAAATCAGAGGGAGTCATCAGCATTGATTTTTTGCTGTAGTATTATGCTTAATTCTTCAAGAAACTTTGTTTTACTTCCCTTTCTTGCTTTGATCTCGGAATATATTTTATAAACATTATCCAGTTTAATATTGAAGAAATCCTCAAAGCAGGAGGTTACGGTGGCAAGGTCTACGGCACCATGATTTATATTACCGCTTGCATATAATGCATAAATTAGTTCAACAAGGGCGGTTTTTGCTCCCGACCAAAGAATGACTTTATGTTGCTTTGGAGCATAAAGGGCAATATTGCCTGTTTGTAATCGCTGTAAGTTTTCCCGGATATAATGAATATACCGGTAGAGTGCCTGCACCATGGCCCAGGTCATATCGTGGGAAGTACTAAATTCCGGATACTGGTAGTAGTTTATAGTGGGCACAAAAGGAAAATCGTTGCGGAACCTACGTGTGAAATACTGGTGATCAAGGTAATTATAATCCTGCTCCATATAGTTCACAAAATCATTATTCTGGGTAAAGAATTTATTGATCTTTTTTATTTCCTTCTCCAGGAACCTCACCTTAAAATTATTCCCAGCCTTGGGAATAGAGAGCTCACAGCTCCTTACCTCGGTGAAATAGATAAGGTAACTCATCGGGTATGGCTTGATGTTTCTGAAAAAATCTATCTCAGCGGTTTTATCTTCAAAATCCTCTTTCTCAACAATATTTTGAAGGGTGGAAAGGGTTTTATTGCACAAGGGAATCCCCTTCTCCGCTTTTTTCAGGTGAGTTTCGGCAGATTTTAAAATTCCATCAAGCTGTTCTGTAAATATTGATATTGTTTCCTCAAACATCAGGTTAGATTTTATAGAAAACAAGTAAAACCGTTGCTGGGCTATCTTCAATTTTCCTTTTTTAGAGTTTGCAGGGTCTTTATGTGAGCAGCGGCATTAATCATTTCGTAACCAATCCAGCGCTTCCATGGCAAAATTATCCCGGGCCTGGATGTAGCAACATTTTGGTATAACGCTGGCCCCTACTTTCCGTTTTTCAAAACCGGCGGTTAATCCAAAATCAATTCTTTTGCTTCCAATTTGCTTTGCCCTCACTATGGTCTGGTATAATAGCTGTCGGTACACGTTATATTCCCTGGAAAATTCATAATCCATACCTACAACTGCCGGCGTATATATGTTAGCTGAGTTTTTATAGCAAAACATTACTCCGACAAGAGGCATACCCTGTTCTTTTAGATACACCAATATAAATTCCCATTGCGGGGATATATTCATGTGCTGAAACAGGGAGTAAGGATAATCGAAGGTATTAAGTCCCAAATTATTTTTCTTCACTGCTAAATACAGTTCATAACACTTTTCCAATTCCTTTACGGTTAATTCCTGACTCGTCTTTACTTCCAAATCATTTGCAAAAGCTTCAATTTCCTTCCTAAAATGTTTCCTGGAACTCCTGCTTAAACTATTCACATATTCTGCCTGGTTCTCCCAGTTGAAATCGGTATAAACTGCAGCCTCTGGCATGGCAACCTGGACAAACCCCTTGTTATGAAGAAAAGTTTTTATCCCTAAATTACTGGTCTCAAAGTCGCGAAGGATTAGATATTGAGGTTGCAATTTTTTCTCCAGTACTTCTAAACGCTCCAATAACAGATTAAATGCTTCCTGCCAGTTTGGGTTTTCCTGGCATAAATATAAATGCTCCCCTTCTGTGATCATAGATCCCATACATAAACAGGAACTGGTATGATAATAAGGTTTTACCTCCCTTTCTTTTTCCAGTTTTAAAGAAACAGATCTTGGAGCAAGCATATCCTCCTTCCATAAACCAAACGAAAAAAAGGTCGCCAAAATACATCTGTCATTCTCATCTTTTACCAGGTAGTAGAAGAATTGGTAATTATGTTCAGGTAACTCATTTGACTTAAATATTCTTTCCAAAGATTTCAGACCTTCCCAGTCATAAAAGCCATGGCTTCCAACTGTTCCATTCCAAAGATCAGGATTCACCTGGTTGATAGAATCATAAGTTTCAATGGATAAATTGGATGTAGATATACCGCTCCCGGTTATCTTCTTAGCTGATTTTCCAAAGGCGAAAAGGACACGCTCTAAACTGGTGTGGGTATCTTCCAGGGCCTTAGGAAAATTATCTACAATAGCATCCACTAGCCCTTTTATTTCTTCTTTTTCATTACTCCGGGAAACCGTAATCCGCAGGCCCGTATTTTTAACCGGAACTGCGGGAAAAATCCCGGTATTCACATAGTATCCTGCTCTTATAAGACGGTTTACCAGGTTAAAACCTGTTTCCGGCATACCTGCCCCTACATAAAATATCGGGGAATCATTATCCGTAATTAAAGGAAGATCTGTTTCATGTAAACACTGGTTGAAGTAGGATATTCTGTCGAAAAGCTCCTCCTGCATACTATATATTTCATCACTTAAATGAATTTTCGCGGAAGCAATAGCTGCCCCTACCGCAGCGGGTTCTAGCTGAACTGAAAATGTTAATGGCCCACCAAAATTTTTGATCCTCTGGTGTATCTTTTTATCGTTACAAACCATCACAGCCCCACTGGCACCAAATGTTTTACTCAACGTACCAAAAAGAATCACCCTGTCCGGCAATGCCTTTAAAACACTCATAACATATCCGCTACCGTTTTTACCTTTCCAGCTCATCCCGTGCACATCATCAAAATAGATGTGAAGCTGAGGATATTTTTGAGAGAGCTGCATCAATTCTTCAATAGGGGCATAATCCCCGTACATGGAATACATCCCATCGGCCATGTACCAAATCTTGTTGCATTTTGATTGCAACTTCCTGATTTTATCCTCCAGCATCTCAAGATTATTATGCCGGATCATCTCTACCGGTACCGAGCGCAGCTTCAAGGGATTTACAGCACTTTGCACACTCCAGTGCACCTGGTGGTCCAGGATAACGCCGTCACCATCATCTACCACAGAAGGCACAACTCCTAAATGACCAAGGGTACTATTTTTGGTAATAACCACAGGGCTTCCGTAAATTTGGTACATCAGGGCTTCCAGTTCCGCATATAAAGGATGGGATACATAGGATTTGGAGAGAGGAAACTGGGTCCCGTAAGCTTCTATAGCTTTAGTAGCACCTTCTTTTAGCCGATGATCCTGTTCGAGACCCAGATACCCGGTAGTGCCAAAGTGAAAAAGTTTTTTTCCTTTGATCCGGATTTCCCTGCCATTGAAGTATTCTCCTTCTGCATATAAATGTAATGCACCGGAATCTTTAGCATTTGTCATTACCGACACTACGGTATCCAATAAATTGTTGTGTCTGATTTTTGCCATAACCTCAGGTTTTTTTTATCTCTATGAAGCTAATAAAAGAAAGTACACCTCTGTCTTCTTCAGAAAAAAATGGCTTCTGAGGCAAATCACAGATTTTAAAGGCAAATGCCTGTAAATGCTATCGAATTCAATTGAAGGACGATTTTCTGTACTCCATTTCGATGAAAAGCTTATTAATTTTTTTTTAAATTTAGGTTATTAAACAGGCTCCAATGATTAATGGCGAAGACTATGCAGACCTTTGGGTGGAAGAAGGTATTCTACATTTTGTTTATAAACCGAATATAATAATCGACCTGGACGCTGCAAAGGCGGTTGTAAAAACCCGCTTGCGTTTTCAAAATGATATACCCTATCCCATTCTATGCGACATCAGGCTTCTAAAAACTGCCAGTAAAGCTGCAAGGGAATATCTTGCCGAAAAAGGCTGTATTAACGCACTTGCCGTAGCATTTGTAATAGATAAAGCATATTCCGGAACATTAGTTAAAGCTTTTATTAATATTAGTAATCCTTCTGTCCCTACCCAGGCGTTTACTACAATCCCGGAAGCCCTCGGGTTTCTTTATGATTTTAAGTAACCTTTAAACCTACTTGTTATGTATAGTGCTCACTCCCAGGGCCGGGTACAGGAAATCCTTGATTTTATTACAGAAATTACTCTAGGAAACTACGCTTACACCCTCCCCCTAAGAAACCAAAAAGATGAACTGGAACAAATCGTAATCTCCCTGAATACCATGGTGGAAGAAGTTGACACCGCGGTTCACCAAATCAATCTTGAAAAAAGTAAAGAAGTAATTGAAAATATTGTTCTGAATCTTGATGATAATCTACATATCACTTCGTATTCTGACAATGTTGGAGATGTACTGAGATACTCTGAAGAAGAATTGTTAAACAAACCTTTGGTAGTTCTTTTAAGCGAAGAAACCAATCTACCCAAAGACATTTATCTGGAACATGCTATAGATAAGAAAATGCCATTTCATGTAGAATTCAGGCATCATAGCGGTTTTCTTTGGACAGGCTATGGTTACCTGCATCAAATGATTTCTTCTGGAAAAAAAACCTATACCTTATCGGTATTCAAGGCTGTTTACTATAATGAGAAAATGAAGAATGAGCTTAGGGACCAGAAGCGAGGAACCTTTAAATACCCGAGCACATACAGAAGTCTGTTGCTACAGGATCAGCGGCATTTAGTAAGAAAACTTCATAAATACGTTTTGGAAAGACTGGATCGCAAACTGCAAAAGCTACCAGTTATCGCAGCTGAGGTTGGTGGTAGCCCAAGTAAAATCAAAAATATTTTTAAGCGTGTGTACGGGGATTCTATTTATGCTTACCATTTACGAAAGCGGTTGGAAAAAGCATATTTATTAATCCAGGAAACCAGCACTCCAATAAATGAAATTGCTGAAGAATGCGGTTTTAAAAGCTTTTCTCATTTTTCAAGATCTTTTAAAAAAGAGTTTGGATTCAATCCCTCCGAGGTTAGAAAATCCTGAATAAAAAACTGCAAAGGCAAAATTAAACTTACCAAAGGCAAAGGCCCGGGACATAAATTAAAGAACTTTATGTCATCGTTTTTGCGCAGGAACGCAGGTGAAGCCTAGCCTTACAAAAAGTAGGCATATGTTTAATAATAAAATTTACTATTATGAATATTCGAAAATTAATATTACCGATGCTGGCAATTGTTTTTGCCATAGGAATGGCCTTTGCCACCGTAGATGTAAAACCTGAACCGAAATTGCAGGTGCAGGATTTTATAATATTAAATGGCAGCTGGCAAGCTATCCCGGAACAGGATTGTGAACCCGGAGATGAGACCTGTAGAGTTAAACTTGGAGATAGTGGACTGGTATATGATGTGTACGATCAAATGGATCAAAGTACATTAAAATCAAGCACTTCCGAGAATCCTAATGTTATTAATCTACAGTAGGCTATAATTGACTTATTAAGTGCTTCCCGGCTATTCCGGGAAGCTTTTTTATTCACGCTCTATTCTTTTTTGTTCTCCATGACAAGTTCATATGAACTGCCCTCCTGAAATATCCGCTCAGCTGTGTTTTGAACTTGGTTGGCGGTGAAAGATTTTAAAAAATTTTCCCTGACCCGTTCATCTATCATTTCCTCACCATACCTGATAAGGCTATATAGACTCTCTGACTTTTCTGAAGGCTGTTCCTGGTCAGTTTGTTTAAATCGCATTAGCAACTCCTTGATCACATTCTCCAGCACCTCTTTTGGAAAGGATCCTTTTTTTAACTCATTGATGATTTGCGTTGTTGAATCTTTAATTTTTGGTAATTCTTCCGGTACGCAGTTATAACGAAATTTTATTTCAAACCGGTTAAGAGATCTGTTGTACCGGCCATCAGCCGCAAAATAATATAGTGAAAGATTTTTGTCAGCACGAAGACCAAATAATAACCTGTCTGCCACCATTCCCAAAATCTTTACTTCAAGTTCTTCCTGCCAATCTACAGGCTTATTAGCCAATGCTGTGAAAACTAATCCATAAAAAGAATTCTGAGTTTCATATAGATCTGAAGGTTCCATCTTTAAAGAAATAGTTTCCGGCTTATTGACTAAAGGATAATGTCTACTATTGCAATAAATGCTTTCTTTTACAGGAAGATTTCCCAAATATTTATTTAGTAGGGGGAGTATTTTTTCTTTTTCAAAATTTCCGGTTATTATAAAAGTATAGTCTTTAGCGTTGCCAAAGAAATAGTTATAAGCCTTATAAGATTCTTCAAAATCAACTGCTTTAATTGCTTCAGTCCTTTTAGAAGCATGAGGTAAAGTGGAGTAATCCCTGGAAAGTTGATTTAAAGCATCTATTAAATCATTTACCGGGTTAATAGAAATTGCTGTATAGTTAAGATTGCTTTTTTTCCAATCTGTAAATGCTAACGAATCTTTTCGAGGTTTAGAAAAATACAAATACACCACTTGTAAAAATTCCTCCAATTCTCCTTTTATAACATTTCCCTTTATTCCTGCTTCATCAAATTTAAGATATGACGAAATTCCCATTTGCAGGGAATTGGAATTACAATAGAACCTTTTAAGATCAAACTTTGTAAACCTCCCCAATCCTGCATTTTCAACAATGGAGGGGGAAAACATTGCCGAATAATAAAGTTCAGGGGCCAAACAAGATGCACCAATTGGTTTGAATCCGTGCAATACCATATTTTCTTCACCAGCAGTTCCGTTTAAAGGTTGTAGCACGACTTTGACCCCGTTTTCCAATAAGTACTCCTGGAAAGTATTGTCTTCATTGTCTACTTTTAATATGTTTTTTTCCTCCAAAGAACCAACTTCTTTTTTACTGAGCAATTTATCAGGGGCAGGAGAAGAATTATATTCTGAAACAGGTTTTTTGTGGGCATCCCTTATTACTTGTCTTAGCTTTTTTTCAGATTCAAAGATCGTGCTATGGTCTTCCGGAATAATCAACCCGATATCCTTTGGCATCCCTGAAAGTAGTTCAGTTACAACATTATTGACCTCATCTACGGAAAGCTTTTTTAGATAATTATTAATCCTCAATTGCTTCTCCTTAGGCAAGACCTCTTTATAAACAAAATGAGCTTTTATTTGTTCTTGCCAATATTCAAGATTTCGGTCAGGATTAACATCATAATCATGAAGAAAATCAGATACGGCCTTGTCCAGTTCTTTTTTCTTTATACCATACTTTTCTAACTGTTTAAGAATATAAATTGTTTTTTTTACGCCTTCTACATCATCACCAAGTCCGGTCCTTATATTGATTTTTAAAGCACTTTCCGGCTTACCTGCATTCTTAGTTTTTCTTTCTATGGTGTGGATACTGAATTGGTTTACAATGTTATTATACACTTCAGCGGCTTCATAAAATCGATGGTTAATAATATTGGTGATTAATTCCAGGGTGATTCTTTTTTCAACACCTTCCCATTTAGTGCGAGTTTGCCAGGTTTTGGGATCCCGAAAATATAGGTTAATGGTTATAGGCTTTCCGAAAGCATTATGAAGTGAATTCGAATCACTTTTTACCACGGCAAAACCATTTTTTCCATTAAAATATTTTTCACCACAATCTTCCTGTCTTGAAGAGCCTTTATTTTGCTTCAAATCATTAAATCTTTCAATAACTAATTTCTCCATCAGTTCAACATTTTCAATTTTACCCACTATACTAACTGCCATGCGGTCCGGTTTGTACCATCTTTTATAAAAATGTTGTAAATCTTTAAATGGAAAAGATTTATTATGTGTTATAAAATTGCCCTTATCTTTTATACATGGAAAAAGTTCATTATCCAACTGGTTCTCAGCATCACGACTTGCACGGCTTGACTCACCCGCCAAATATTCCTGTAACAATACTCCTCTTTCCCTATCAATATTTTCTCGTGATAAATCAAGGTTATTTGCAATATCCTTAAACCATTTAAGTCCTGTATTTGCGGCTTCCATATTGGCTTTCTGAAGATCAAAATAATACAACGTCACTTCACCTCCCGTTTTTCCTCTTACATCACGGGGGCTCATATTTAAATTAGACAATAAAGAAGAATTACTTTTTAAACCTTCCGGGAAATTAATAGTTTCTCTAAAAGCTAGATGTTCAAGATGATGTGCAAAATCCGTTTCATGAGGTTCCTCATAATTAGATCCTACTTTTATCATAAAGGTCATTTTTAATTGTTCCCCACCCCCTTTTAGAGGCTTTATATAATAGGTAAAACCATTTCTTAAGGTACCATGAATGATGCTTTTATCTATTTTGTCCGGTTCAGATTTATCTTTCGGTATTTGCCCGTTAGAGTTAATCGCAATGAGTAATGTACAGGAAAGTAGAAATATCCTAAAGTAAAGTTTCATCATCTGGTTTTTTTGATTAATAACCCGGGTTCTGTGATAGGTTAGGATTTCTCATCCGTTCAGCTTCTGGTATAGGATACAGAACATCAGTATTTTCCCATAACGGATTATTACTTCCCAACACCGCCTCTGCCCTGCCGGTTCTTTTTAGGTCCAGCCATCGATGCCCCCATTCTGCAAACAATTCTTTTCTTTTTTCTTTAAGTATTTCATCTAACAGATTCTCTTCATTTATTTCCGGATCGGTTTGATCCAGCAATTCTAGACCTGCCCGTTTACGGATAACATTAATATCTTCAATTCCACCCTGGAGATTTCCCTGATGAACCCTTGCCTCTGCCCTTACTAGGTATTGTTCGGCTAACCTCAAAACCATAGAGTATTCCTTGGGAGGGACTTCATTTGTGTTTCTAATTTTGTATTTAAAAGGAAAAAAAGCATCCCTGCCTTCATTATAGCTAATCCAATTAATGAGTCTCTTATCATTCTCCTCGAAAGAATTCAATAAGTCCATAGGCAACCTGGCAATGGCAAAAAAGGAAAAAATTGGATCTATGATAAAAAGGTTACCATCTTTGGTATTGGTGACAATTTGACCATCACCTAATGGTGATATTTGCCAGATGGCTTCCCTGCTGTTAGCCAAAAAGACCTCATTTGGATCTTCCAGGAGTTCATAGGTGGAAGTACTACCAATAACCTGGCTGCTATAATTTTCTGCCATTTCCCAATCTTCAACAAACAAGTAAACCCTGGCCAGTAATGCATCTGCTGTATACTGATTAATGTTTGTTCGCTCTCCATCCCTATATTCACTATTTAATACTTCTTCTGCGCGTAAAAGATCTGCGATAATTTGATCATACACCTCAACTGTGGGGGTTCGTGATGCCAGCTGATTTTCTTTATAGTCGGTAGTAAGGATCAGAGGAACATTTCCATAAAGATTTACCAGGTAGAAGTAGGTGAAGGCCCTTACAAAAAGAGCCTCTCCTTCTAATTGTGTTTTTAGTTCTGAAGAAATATTTTCAGAACCAGATAAACCCTGCAGGAAAGAATTGGTGTTATAGATAGTGTTGTATGCACTGGCCCAGATTTCCAGGTTATTTTGATTATCAGGCGTTATCTCATTCTGCTCAAATTCCATCCTGTTTACATTGCCGGATGTAATATTCTGGATATTATCTGAAGATAAACCAGATAATAAAGTGATGCTACTGGTGTAACCATTACTAAATGCAGCAACAAAGAGTTCATTGTAAATTCCCTGCATTGCACTTATTGCAGTTTCTTCACTGCTAAAAACCTGTTCCTGGATTAAACGGTTATTGGGAGCATCTACTTCTACAAAATCTTCACATGAGGTAGTAAAAATACTGATAAGAAAAATGGTTAGCAGGTGTTTTAATATTCTTGATTTCATAATTATCATTTTATAAATTAATTTGCACCCCTCCAGTTATTGTTCTTAAGGTGCGGAAACTGGATCCAGAAGCTGGATTTTCAGGATCCATGCCTTCGTACGGCGTGACGGTAAAAAGATTCTGGCCATGGACAAATAATTTGCATGTCTCCACGCCTATACTCTTAAGAAAAGGCTGTGGCAAATTGTAACCAAGGGAAAGTGTCTTAAGCCTGAGAAATGAAGCATCCTGAATAGGAAAGCCCGACCTAACAACATTATTAAAAGCATTACTCGCCTGGCTAGATCGTGAAATTCTTTGGTATTCCCCTTCCCCATCCAATGCAGACAAGCTCGATTCCAATGCATTACTTTGCGTTCCCAGGTTAAATAAGGTCAAGTCTCCTTTTTGTTTAACAAACTCCCAAAGAAATTGCAGCGAAAGACCTTTGAAGGAAAAATTATTATTTATTCCCCCGAAAAACTTCCTGTTTTGATCCACTGCTAAAACCCTGTCCTGGTAATCCAGCCTGCCATCTTCGTTCACATCTTTAACCGTGTAAAACCCCGTTTCAGGATCAAGACCATTGTATTGATAGCGCAGGGAAATATTTAGCGGATATCCAATTTTATAGGTATTAGCATAAGATGACTGCTCTAAATCTGGATAACTCAGCAATTCATTTTTAGGAAAGCTTATATTAAAGGAGGCTTGCCAGTTAAGCTTTTTGTTCTGTATGATATTACCTGATGCTTCTATTTCCCAGCCTGTATTTTCTACCGTAGCTGGAAGATTCGCCTGCACTGAAGTAAAACCAGTGGTATAAGGAAGAGCGTATCCCACCAGTTGATTTGAAGAACGATTCTGGTATCTACTAAGGCTAATATTAAGCCTGTTTTCATAAAACCCCAGCTCAATTCCCCCTTCCAGTTTTTTATTTATTTCCCAGGAATAATCGGGATTTGCAAGTCCTGTTGGATATAATCCACCCGAGCCGGTTGTTGGTGCATAGGTATCTAAATACCCATAATCACCTATTTGATCATTCCCTGTAGTTCCATAGCTCCCTCTAAACTTTCCAAAGGATAAAAACGATTGGGAATCCTTTAAAAACGCTTCTTCAGAAAATATCCAGGCAACTCCCACCGCTCCAAAATTTGCAAAACGACGGTTGGGACCAAAGCGGGAAGAGCCATCCCTCCTTCCTGTAAAATTAAGGTAGTATTTTTTGTCCCAGTCAAATCCAATACGCGAAAAGACGGCAGCGTACCTGTATTCAGTAGTAATATTAGCTGCATTTATAATTCCTTCTGCCGCTGCTATATTTCCAATCAAGGCATCGGAAGCAAAGCCACTTCCCTGGAACCGGAGTAAATTACTTTTATTTACCTGGAATGTCCCCCCTATAATAGCTTTTACATTCAATTGGTGAAAATCCCGGTTGTAAACAAGCTGAGGTTCAATAATCCAGGATTTTCGCGTAGAATTTAAGAATGCCGAACTACTGTTGTAATTTTCTGCAGGATTATATGAACGTCTTGGTAAATTACGGGTTTCTTCGCTGGTATAGTAGGTATAGCCAAAGCTGGATTTTATTCGAATCCCCGGGAGCAGTTCATAGGCGATATTTAAATTGGATATAAGATTATTTGTTTGAGTTTCGCTAAAATTATAAAAGCCTTCCATGGGATTATCCAGCCCGGCTAATGCCCAGTCTTCCCAATTTAAGCTCCCTTCCTCATTGAAAATCGAGGGAGCATTTGGGGGTAATCGTGAAATTGAAGAATTTAAATTGAGGTTTCCCACCAGGTTATTTACATCGACCCCATAATTAACAGAAAGGCTTAAATCGAGCTTATTATCTTCTGAATTATGATTAAAATTTAAGTGGCCCGTCATTTTATCATAGTCGTAATCTCCCGGATAGACTGTTCCCTGGGTAAAATAGGAACCTCCTACTCTAAAAAAGGTGTTGCCGTTTCCTCCTGAAAAGTTGAGATCAGCACTGGTTGTTCCCGCGGTACCTCCAAAAAGAAAATCCTGCCAGTCTGTAAACCTGTCCTGGTCCCAAAGCAAAAGATCATAAGCGTTCCGCTCTGTTTGTTCTACCCCGTCATTTTCAAAGGCTCTTCTCCTAACCGCCAGGTATTGCTCAGTATCCAATAAATCCAGCCGATTAGGAACAGTTGCCGCACCTGTAAAAAATCTTGCTTCCAAAGCTGTCCCCTTTGTTTTTCCTGATTTTGTAGTAATTAGAACAACCCCATTTGCCCCTCTCGAACCGTAAATGGCCGTGGCATCGGCATCTTTAAGTACTTCAATACTTTCTATATTGGAAAGGTTCAGGTTGTTTAAAGGGTCCAGTCCGGCATCGCCTATTATAGAATTAGTCTCCACAGGAGTGGAATTAATGGGAACACCATCTATAATATATAAAGGATAATTTCCTTCTTCCCGTAAGCTGTTTGTTCCCCTAATGCGAATTGTTGGAGCGGTACCGGGATTACTCCCTCCCGAAACCACCTCAACCCCTGCCATTCTCCCCTGCAGGGCCTGGATGGGGCTTACCACCGGCTGGTTTTCTATTTCCTCGGCGGTTACGCGGGAGATATTTCCCGTGCTTTCCCTTCTTGTAGTGTTGTAGTAGCCGGCATTTATCTTTACCGCGTCCAGGGCATCTACATCTTCCTCCAGTTGTACGTTGATCTCAGTTTGACTGCCTACGGCAATCTCCTGCTTCTTATAGCCTAAAAAGGAAAATACCAGGGTCTCCCCCTGCCCCGCGGTTATGGAATATTCTCCCTCAAAACTGGTTACGGTACCGCGGGCTTCTCCTTTTACAGATACGGTTACCCCGGGCAGCGGCAGGTTATTTTCTCCCGTTACCGTACCGGTAATTTGCTGTTGTTGTGGTGTGTGGTTTGTAGTTAAAACTGCCGCATGTGCCGGCACTGCCAGTATATAGATAATAATACCAACAATTATCCACGCCAGGAACTTCCAGCGCTTGTAATTATTTTTCATAATTTTGCTGTGCTTTAAAGTGAAACGATTTTTTACTTAAGCTTAGGCCTTCCCCAACCAGACTCCAATCTTAGGGGAAGGCTTTTTAGCTTAACACCTATCTAAAGGCTAATTCAAATTTTCTTCTCATAGACAATCTTTTTTTGTGAACATCTACGCCCCTAAAGCCGTAGTCTTATAATCTATTAGCCCACCCTCCTTACCCCCTTTTGGGGGCAGGGGGCTTCCCACCCAACTACTGCCGCCATTATAGGGATGGCCGCAATAACCCACGGGATTGTTTAAAGAGATTGCCCTGTTCCCGCAAACAGGATTAATGAAAACAGTAATAGCTACCGCCGGCCACTTTGGCCATTTTTAGTGTGTTGCTGTGGTTTGTTTAAATGCGAACCTTTATGTGAAGAAACAAAAGCTTTAAAGCAGTTAAGCAGGAAGCGCCTAAATACAAAATGGGCGTGAAACTCAACTTACTGCATTAGAGGTACTGGTATACCTTGTGTACGAATAAGAGAGCCCACGCCCGGGTCGTGAGCATCCTAGCTTATCCTCTCGTACACATAAAAATTACCAGTTTTCTAATGCGAGATTCAAAGCGAATGCTTCCAATATTTTACCTTAAGAAGTTTCGCAAATATATAATTATGAGGTAAATATAAAGAAATAATTCTTTTTGGGTATATATCCCCAAAGATTTTTTTTGAATAAATGTCAAATTGTTCAAAAAAATGGACAGTAAGGCAATCTCCAATGAGTTTCTCAGGCAATTGGGCAAAAGAATTAAAGAAGAAAGGGAGTTAAAAAATTTTACTCTAGAAAACATGGATGCTCTATGTGATATAGATCCAAGTGATTTCAGTAAAATTGAGAATGGTAGGCAAAACATAACCTTTAAAACTTTCATTAGGATAGCTGTTGCTTTAGACATAAATCCTTTAAAATTATTTAGGTTCGAATTTACCTTAGATGAATTCAAAAATTAGGTTTTTTTGGGATTTGCAGATACTTAATACATTTTTATATATTGCATTCCTAAAATTTAACAATGGGAGAACTCTCTAAAAAGATCGGAGAATATGGAGAAAAAAAGGTAATGGAATTTCTCTCCCTTCTTGGATGGCAACCGATTGAAACAGGAGTGACTATTGAATGCTTTAATCCTTCGTTACATAAAAGAAGCGAGAAAAGAGGCACACACGGTAAAGATTTAGGTTTCACATATCACTCTCCCCTCTCAGAAGGAGAATTAATTGACGTATTCGTATCTGTAAAATATAGTAAAAATCCTTATGAAGAAAACCCTCGTTCCAAATTTCATAGTCATTTCTCAGACTTAGCTAACGGAATTTCATGTTATAAGAAATCTTCAGAAAGGGTGGAGCGAATAAATCATTTTTTTAAATATTCGAAAGTAAGAACGATTGGAGTACTATTTTGGCTAAACAACTCTCCTAAAGATTCTGATAAAAATTTGCTTTCAGATTTGGCTATATCGAGATTTCATGAAGACCTAGATTTTGAGGAAATTATTGTTGTCACTAATGAAGCTTATACGTTTATTAAAACTTCAATCAGAGAAATAAAGGCAAGAACTTCTTCTGAGAAAATTGAATTTTATTATCCCGCCACTGGCAAAAACCTAAATCCGACAACTCGGAAAATTTCTGGAAAGATTTTACCTATTGAATTTTTAACAAGTAATATTTTACCCTTCAGAGTAAAAGTTAGTGAAAATGAATGGCATTTATATCTTTTTTCCAAACAGCCTTTTTCGGTATCAGATTTTAAAAGATTAGTAGGGTTATCCATCGATATTTCTAATGGTTTAGCAAAAAAAATAATAATTGGATTTTCAGATTACAACGAACTTTTAGATGAGAATTCGATAAATGTTGTTCTACAATCATTTGAAGAAAAAGAATTTGCGTTAGAAAATATTTTCTGTATAAATATAGATGAATGAAAGAATTATATGAAAGTGTAGATAAAATATTACCTCAGGGGGAATTTTTAAGAGGATTTACAAACCAAAATTTAGTAACAAAGGCGGATCTTAAAAATATCCTTAAAAACAGAGGTGTATTTTTCTGTAATGATAGTAAAGAAAATCTTGTTCCATTTCTCTGTAATACTCTTATTTCACCTCAAGAATTTGAGCAGTTAAAAGATAGTTTTAACACAAAAGAAGATAATCCGAAAAGATCCACTAGCAATCTAGAGATAAAAAGTAATACTCCCCTTATTGAAATGGTTCCACCTACTCCGGAAATGGAATCACTAAAAAAGGAATTAAATTCTCTGCCTTCTAACTTCACTGTTACTAAATTAAATCCATTTACACAGGAACATAGAAATCAAAAAAAAATTTTTGCTGAGTTTGAAGTTGAAAGACGTGATTTAAATAAAAGCTGGTTTGAAGCAACAAATATTTTTAAAGGAAAATTAGTAATTGAAAAAGAATCTGAAAAAAAAATTAAAATCACTCGCCAGACAACTTCGCCAGAAACAATGAAAGTGGCCAGTAAACTCGAAAGCCTTTATACTAACTACTTAAAAAATCATGATTACTCAGGAAAAGACTCTAAACTGGAAAAAATTTTCTTTGGTAATTTTAACAATGAAGAAAGAATCGCTTTTTTTTTAAGATTATCGAACAGTATGCAAAGTGGGCATTTTGACTTTGTAGATATTAGTGATGTACATTTCAGGGCTGATAAAAAGAAGACTCTACCAAAGGATATTATTTGGATGTCAAACAAGGACGCATTAATTTTTAGAGGAAAGAAAATTCAATCTGATTTCTTTTTTAGTCAAAATTCATTCCACGAGTATATTGAATGCTGGGGAATGGAAGTAAAACTCCGCTACTCATATGAATTGTTAGAGGGCAATCTCACAGTTAATTATGGTTTTCCTTATTTCGAAAAAAAAGGAAAAAAAGCTGAATTTGAAATAAATATCAGTTCGTTTACTTCACAAGGAAATGTTCCATACTCTAAAAAGCAGGAGATAAGAGAAATACTTTTTGATTTATTGGATGCTGAGAAATCAAAAGTATTTAATAATTTTCTTAGGTATTCCAATAGTAAAATTTAAAAAAGACACCTATTAACTGTAGAGAAATTTTTTCTATATGCTCAGTATAAGAGATATTTATGACTCCCCTAAAAATTTCCAAGCAATACTTCTGTGGTTTATTTTACTACCATTTTGGTACGTGGATATTTATCTATTTTCACCTTGGATAATAAATCAAAATGACTATTTGCTCAAAATAAGCATCTGCTTTATTTGCAATCTATTTTCTGTTTGTCTTCTACTTTTTTGTGTCCTTTGCTCCTTTTCTAGTAGAAAAATTAAAACTACACTTAATGAAATGTCCGGAGTAACTATTATTATCTTAAGCTGCTGGAGTGCAATTCTTAGTATTGCATGTTTTCTATGGAGCATTTTGTCCAATAAGATTATTACTTTTTATGGTTTTATAGGTATCTATTTTCTTCCCTTAATATTTACATTTCTTTTTTATTTTTTCAAGAATAACAATTATAAAAAACATATTGAAATTGAGACCTAACACTATAAACTTTATAATTTTTAGAACTCTTCAATAACAAATATAAAGTCAGTTCGGGGATTATTAACTCCTATAAACATCGATTGGCAGGATTTAAATTATGAATAAAGAACCCATTGTTCCCCCGGAAGGTTTAGATAAATACTCCCGTTACTTTAAAAAATTAAAGCGCGGGGTAAGTAAGCATTTAGGCAAAGCCCCGCATAAGCCGGTAATGCTGTTGACGGTAATTCGCAGCATCAGGAAAAACGAGATCCCGGATAACCGGATATTTATAACTCCTGAACTGCTGTTGAATTTTAGGGAAACCTGGAACCAACTAGTAGATACCGGCCATACCGAGAATTTTGCCCTTCCTTTTTTCCATATGCGCTCTGAACCTTTCTGGCAGCTGGTGGCCAAACCGGGAATGGAGATCGGCATCACCCGCTCCGGGAGCATAAAAAGTTTTAAAAATCTACAGGAAACCGTGGCATTTGCCCAGATTGACCCGGAACTATTCCTGCTGTTGCAACAGCCGCAAACCTGCGAATACCTTGAAGCACAATTATTACAGCAGTATTTTTACAACTCTCAAAGCAATTACAGGCACAACCGGGATTCGGTAGAAGAGTCTCAACTGGAATACCAGATCCGGTATTCCTCCGGCCAGGAATACCGGGAAAATTTACTTTTCCTGAAATCGCAACTGGACGAAAACCGGTACCAGGAAGAACTTTTTATACGTGGCGGGTTGTTTAAGCGCAGCATTCCCAAAATTTATGACCATCGTTGCTGTATCTCCGGGATGCGGATTATGGCCACGCCAAATATCCAGATGATCGATGCCTGCCATATTCACCCCTTCAGCCTTTCCAATGATGATACCGTGAGAAACGGCATTGCCCTCTCTCCTACCCTGCACCGGGGCTTTGACCACGGATTGATAAGCATAACGGCAGATTATAAAGTAAAGTTTCGGCCTTAGTGAACGATAAAGATTCAGAAGTTACCTTGAACCAGTTTTAAAGGACAGGGTTAGCAAGAATCAACATATAAGCCGTAATACTACTTTAAAAGAAAATTATTAATAGATTTGGAACTATGACACGTAAACCTGCAACAAAGAGCTTTTTTTCTCAAGTAGTAGGTTTATTAAAAAATGCCCGGCAAAAAGTAATATGGCCTGTTACCTTATCTTTGTACCTGAAAGTTTAGTAAAACGCGAGCATGTAAAACAAATACTGCCCTGCAAATAAAATATTCAGAATTAACCTTAAATTACTTAGCAATGGAACAGATACGATGGCAGCAGCGATTTTCTAATCTTACTAAAGCTTTTCACAAGCTGGAACGAGGTCTTGAGCTTTTCAATTTTGAGGTTTACCTGGAGAAGAGGCAGGAACTAAAAGAAAACATAGACAGTGAGAAGGAACATTATCTAATGTTGGAGTTGGAACAACTTGACCTGGACAGGGAAGGAATTATTCAGCGGTTTGAATACACCTACGAACTCTTTTTAAATACCATAAAAGATTTTATGGAGTATCATGGAGAACCAAGGGAAAATTTTAAAGGTAGCAGAACAATATTAAGCCTTGCCTTGCAGAAGAACATTATAGAAGATCATGATAAGTGGAGAAAAATGGTGCAGTCAAGAAATGATATGTCCCATACCTACAATGAAGAAGTGGCAGATGAAGTCACTTCGAACATTATTGATATTTATTTCCCCCTAATGCAAAAATTATATGGCTACCTTAAGAAAGAATACGAAAAATAGTTTTGGATTATCCCCTGAAACAATTGCTCTTTTGCATTCGGCATTTTCAAAATTTCCCGCGGTTGACGAGGTGCGCGTTTTTGGTTCCAGGGCAATGGGAAATTTTAAGCCCGGCTCAGACATTGACCTTGCTGTATTTTCCCCGGGTATGTCTTATAATGATCTTTTAGACCTTAAAATAGCCATAGATGATTTAGAACTACTATATAAGATAGATGTACTGGATTACAAAAAAATCGATCATCAGGAGCTTAAAGATCATATTAACTACGTAGGCAGAACCTTATATAAAGCCACTGAAGTTTAGGTTTGAAGTGGTTCTCGAAGGTGAAGAACATTTATCCATTTATTCAAAAGGTCACACACTGTCTTGCGATTCTCAAGAAAACTATTAACACTATCTGAACATAGCATTTCCGAGACAGCGTTTCGGATATTTGTATATTACATTTAACTCAGGATTGGAAACCTAAACAACAAACGTATATCTTTATATATAACTATTTATAGCTATTGGAGCACCGGAACTAAGGGAGGAATTGCTTAAATACATAGAGATTGGTGATAAAAAGTTTTTAAATACCATGCTTAAAATCGCACGGTAATACATTGAAAATGGTTAAACCACATGATTGTCCTAGCCATCCTTCCCTAGCTCAGAATTAAATTATGAATAAAGAACCCATTGTTCCCCCGGAAGGTTTAGATAAATACTCCCGTTACTTTAAAAAATTAAAGCGCGGGGTAAGTAAGCATTTAGGCAAAGCCCCGCATAAGCCGGTAATGCTCCTGGCGGTAATTCGCGGCATCAGGAAAAACGAGATCCGGGATAACCGCCTCTTTATAACTCCTGAACTGCTGTTGAATTTCAGGGAAACCTGGAACCAACTGGTGGAGACAGGCCATACCGAGAATTTCGCGCTTCCCTTTTTCCATATGCGGTCGGAGCCTTTCTGGCAGCTGGTGGCCAAACCGGGAATGGAAATTGGCATCACCTGAATATCCAGGGAGCATAAAAAGTTTTAAAAATTTACAGGAAACCGTGGCATTTGCCCAGATTGACCCGGAATTATTCCTGCTGTTGCAACAGCCGCAAACCTGCGGATACCTCGAAGCACAATTATTACAGCAGTATTTTTACAACTCCCAAAGCAGTTACAGGCACAACCGGGATTCGGTAGAAGAATCCCAACTGGAATACCAGATTCGCCATTCCTCCGGCCAGGATTACCGGGAAAATTTACTTTTCCTGAAATCACAACTGGACGAAAGCCGGTACCAGGAAGAACTTTTTATTCGGGGCGGGTTATTTAAGCGCAGCATCCCTAAAATTTATGACCATCGTTGCTGTATCTCGGGAATGCGCATTATGGGCCCGCCAAATATCCAGATGATCGATGCCTGCCATATACACCCCTTCAGCCTTTCCAATGACGATACCCTTAGAAACGGCATCTCCCTCTCTCCTACCCTGCACCGCGCCTTTGACCGCGGGCTATTAAGCATAACAGCAGATTATAAAGTAAAAGTTTCAGCCCTGGTGAACGATAAAGATTCAGAATTTACCTTAAATCAGTTTGAAGATCAACCCATCCTCCTGCCGGAAAAAGAGGAATGGCAGCCATCAATAGAATCCCTGAACTGGCACCAGGAGGAAGTGTTTTTGGGGTGAAAAATCAAGTCAAAGGGATTATCATTTTGTATTTTCAGGCTAACAACTGCGCGCGCTTTGGTCTCAAAAACCATAAACTAAAAGACTACAAAATGAGGCTAAGGAGGCTAAGAAAAGATGTAAGGTTCTTAAATCCCTGGTGCGGATCAATATTCTAAAGGTTCTTTTCTTGCATATCTCACACGAAGGATATAAATAGCCTCTTCCTCTATAAGATAGGATATACGGTAGGTGTGCTTTTCATATGCCCTTATGTTTCCGGGATTATTGGTCTTGATCGTGTCCAGTTTGTAGATCTCCGGATTGGTAGACAGTATTGAGGCTGATTCATAAATTTCTGTGATGATCCTGGCGGTGGTTTCAATGGATTCCGACTGCTCCAACAATTCTAAAAATGCCTGACTAAGTTCTGCATCAGCCTGGCTCGTCCAGATTATTGCTTTGCCCATTGTTTAATACGTTCGCCCACTTCCTGGTGTGTGTATGTTTTACCTTCATTTATCTGGGCGATGGATGCGTTAATTTCCTCATTATATTGTTCTTTGCTGATACGTTGCGATGATACCTTTTTATTGTATTTCAGCATATTTTTTATTGCTTCAATAAATGTAGGGTCCTTTACCTTGTCCAGTTCCTGGTGTATCCATTCTAAATCTGCCCGTAAGTTCATAACCTTCGTTTTTACTTTCATATCAAAGATAATTAATTATTGGTGACATACTTAGAAATAGGAGAGCTAAAACATCAGGATATCAGTCAAATGTTCCGAAATTATCCCTGTTACTGCAACAGCCGCAAACCTGTGAATCCCTTGAAGCACAATTATTACAGCAGTATTTTTACAGCTCACAAAGCAATTACAGGCACAACCGGGATTCGGTGGAAGAGTCTCAACTGGAATACCAGATCCGGCATTCATCAGGCAAAGAATACCGGGAAAATTTACTTTTCCTGAAATCACAACTGGACGAAAGCCGGTACCAGGAAGAACTTTTTATCCGTGGCGGTTTGTTTAAGCGCAGCATTCCTAAAATTTATGACCATCGTTGCTGTATCTCGGGAATGCGCATTATGGCCACGCCTAATATCCAGATGATCGATGCCTGCCATACACCCCTTCAGCCTTTCCAATGACGATACCGTGAGAAACGGCATTGCGCTCTCTCCTACCCTGCACCGCGCATTTGACCGCGGGCTTATCAGCATAACAGCAGATTATAAAGTAAAAGTTTCAGCCCTGGTGAACGATAAAGATTCAGAATTTACCTTAAACCAGTTTGAAGACCAATATATCCTCCTGCCGGAAAAAGAAGAATGGCAGCCATCAATAGAATCCCTGAACTGGCACCGGGAGGAAGTGTATTTGGGGTGAAAGTTTATAAATTCAGCAAATAACTGGTACTTCTTCCCCCACCTTTTTTAATAAAAGCTCCTTTATCAAATAAATCCTGGAGATCCCTGGTGGCAGTAGATTTAGAGGTTCTGTTAAGGGAAATGTATTTACCGGCATTCATACCGCCTTCAAATCCTTTATAGCCTTCTGCGAGCATTCTCTTTACTGTTTTGAGCTGTCGCTCATTCAGCTTATCCTGGAATTTATCAAAAAATTTTGCCTTCTTCATTGAAAAATTAATAAGCTGCCCGGCATCCTCCTGAGCTTCCAGGGTTGTTTTTACAAAATAATTAATCCATGGGGTTATCTCGTTAGACCGCTGTGCTTTTTTTAAAGCTTCATAATAATTTTTTTTCCTGGCTTCAATCGCCTTGGAAAGACTTAGCAAAACCGGCCGCTGAAGGTGTTGAGAAAGGGCCTTTTCTGAAATAGCACGGCCAATCCTGCCGTTACCGTCTTCGAAAGGGTGTATGCTCTCAAATTAAAGATGTGCCACCGCAGCACGAATTACGGGTTGCTTTATTTCTTCATTCGAACCCGGGGCAGTATTATTAAACCAATTAATAAACTGTTCCATCTCCTGGGGAACCCTGGGGGAAGGCGGAGCCTCATAATGAATTACTTCCTTTCCCATCGCCCCGGAGATAACCTGCATAGGTTCATTGTGTTCTCTCCAGGAACCCACGTTTACAGCTGAACTTCCTTTCATCAACATCACATGCCAATTAAACAACACTTTTTCTGATAATGGCCTTTGAAAATATTTTTGTGCATCAACCATCATCTGAGAAACGCCTTGAGCTCTTTGATCTTTCACCGGTTCCCGTTTACTATTCAGCCCGAGATTATTTCGGATGGAAGACATGACGTCCTTTCTGCTTAAGTATTCTCCTTCGATCTCTGAAGTCTTCAGAGCCTCTGCCACCAATAAATCAACGATGGATTCAAATTGAAGTTCTTCCGGCAAGACCTCCATTGCTCCGTTGAGCCTGCCGGCTCTTTCAGAAAAAGCATAGAGATCTTTCTCCACTTCAACAGTAGAGTATTTAAAATTAGGCCAATCTTTTTGTTGCCAGTTATATTTCATGAGCCAAATAGAAACATTAATCGGCTCAAATATAGTAAAAAAATGAACCGAATATATTTATGAATCGGTTCATTTATCTAAAACTACGAGCTTATCTATAGAGAAAACTTACAATGAGTGGTAAAGGAGTACAAGAAATGATTGATCCCGGTCATATTTACCCTTTTCAATTATACCATGGAAAATGGCACCGCTCATTCCCCAATTCTCCATCGCGCTTTTGACCGGAGGCTCATAAGTACAACGGCAGATTATAAAGTAAAAGTTTCAGCTTTGGTTAACGATAAAGATTCAGAATTTACCTTGAAACAGTTTGAAGATCAACCCGGCCCTGCCGGAAAAAAAGGAATGGCAGCCATCAATAGAATTGCTGAAAGGGCATCAAAAGGAAGTGTTTTGAGTGAAAGTTTATAAATTCAGCAAATAACTGGTACTTCTTCCCCCGCCTTTTTTAATAAAAGCTCCTTTATCAAATAAATCCTGGAGATCCCTGGTAGCAGTAGATTTAGAGGCCCTGTTAAGGGTTAAATTCTTATCTTTTTAATGTCTATTTCTTTGGCGGAAGTACTTGTTGATCAATTTTTAAATACACATATTTAAAGATGTTAGCAAAAAAATAGAAGGATCTAAATCCTTTAGTGATCACAAAAAGGGATGTTATTTAGCATCCCTTTTTTGCTTAGAACACGCTTTTTTATTTACAGACTCTTCCTTTTTTACTCATCAATCTCTATTGGCGGTTTTTCTATCTATGATTTGATATGTGCAAAAAAGTGACCTTATGGGATTGTAGTAATATCGTGTTAGGCATAACTACTCCAATAATCTAGAGCGCCATTTTAAAGGAGAAGACCTTAGTGCTACATTTCTAAGCCGGGTATATTCATCCGGAATTACCGTCCGCCTCCAGCTGAATGCTATCCGTTTTCCATCGGAATATAGTGCTTGGGATCCCATGGAGAGATTATCTACTACATAGCTCTATGTTTTTCAGTTCCTTTTTTTAGAGATTCATACATGGTAGCCGCCTTTTTATCAAATTCCTGAGGATTGTTACGATTAGCGATGATGGCATCCATATCACCAAGCATGACATCGATTTCATTTTTTCTTAGTCCTTCCAAGGTTTTACTTACTACCATTTCAGTACTTTGTAATGTTCCCGCTCCTGCAGTTTTCATCATTGGAGTGTCTGTTCCTGTAGGATACAAAGTCATAACATGAATCTCTTCATTTTGCAACTCTCTTCTTAATGCTTCGGAAAATAATTTTACTGCTCCTTTTGTTGCTGCGTACGGACTATAAAAAGGCATTCCTACTAACGCAAGGTTAGAGGATACATTTATAATAGCTGTAGCTGATTCATGTTTTAACAGCGGTAAAAACTTTTTTGTCATCAAAATAAGTCCCGTAACATTAATATTAACCTGTTGAATAATATCTTCGTCAGTGATTGTGGTTAATTCACCTGCACTTACTACCCCTGCATTATTGATTAATAAATCAATAGTTTCCCATTTATTTTGAACTTCATTTACGAAATTGCTGATATCGGATATGTCCGCCACGTTTCCGGAAAATAAAATAAAATTTGCTTCGGGAAATGTGGATTCTAAGCTTACTAATTTTTGCTTATTTCTACCAATAACGGCGAAATCCCGGGTTCCTTCCTGGTACAGTTGGTTTATAAGCTCTTTTCCTATGCCACTTCCTCCTCCTGATATTACAACTTTTTTGTTTTTAAAATTTTCCATTTATTATAAATTATTATGATTAACTTAAATTACTGCAACATTGAGCGGAATTAACTTTAAAGGTTATATGTTGAACTGTTTACCTATCTTCATTAGTTTAGATCAACCATATTTTCCCTGGATTTCCCGTTTTAATTAAATTTTATAAAGAAGACTTATACTTCAAAAAACTGTTCCCGATTTAATTTCACTTTTAAGTAATTACTAAAAGATTTCACCTGGAATGTTTTTTTATCGATTGAAGAACTATTTTTATACTTTCTTCATATTGTTTAAAGAATACATCATCCTTGTCTAATTTTCTAAGTCCACGAATTCCTTCGAATGAACTAATTAAAAACGTGGCAATAGACTCAGGTTGAATATCATCCCTAATCTGATCTTCTTTAATGCCTATCTGTAATATGTAGACAATGGCATTTTGCCACTCTATTACAATATTTTTAAGCGCTTTCTTTAAACTATTATCCTCATAACCTAATTCATTAATCAGATTATTAAGCGGGCAGCCCAAGAGTTTTTCTTCTTCATTAAATTGACGCAATCGTTGGGTAAATACGTGTTCAATTAGTTCTATCGTTGGTTCATTTTCATAGAGAGGCCTAATCATATTCTGATAAATACGCTGGTGCAGTATTTCGGAAATCATTTTTTCAGTGAGGGATGATTTATTTTTAAAATGATGATAAAATGCCCCTTTTGACAAGCGTGTTTCTTTCATAATCATACCGGGAGTAGTCCGGTAATAACCATGTCTGTATATTACATTAAAAGCCTGTTCTGTAATAAGCTGCTGCGTTTCTATAGATTTTTTATCCCTGGTCATGCTATAAATATAAACAAAACATTCTTAATAGAATGTTTTATACCAATTATAATTTAAGATGACTGAAGAGGCAGATAAAATATACCGGATGTGTAATATTGAAGATGTAAATTTATTGTTACTAATGTCAGGCTTAAATATTTACTCCTCCTATTGAAGAGAATAACTTAGAAAGTTGAAGGTCGGGAGAAATTCTTCTTTTCAGGAGTGCTCCATCATATACGTAAGAAGGTATGCAAACTACTATTTTTATCAAAAATTTTTACAAAGGAAATATTGTTTTTATATTGCAATATTGCCTAGTGCTTCAAATTTAACAACATTCTATACTGAGGGCTACCCTGCTATCTTTCAGGTATGGGAAGCTGTATTAATTAAAACAGCTTTTCATTCAACTTGACCGCATTAAACTTCGAAAATTAAAGTGGATATTAGGGAATACTTTAAAGAATTAAAAAGGCGAAATGTTTTTAAGGCTGCACTCGCCTATTTGGTGGTGGCGTGGATTATTGTACAGGTTATTTCTATTATCTTCCCGGTATTCAATATCTCTCAGGATTTATTAAAAACTATTATAATTGTCTTAATTGTTGGTTTTCCGGTATGGCTGGTATTTGCGTGGATATACGAGGTAACTCCAGAAGGATTAAAAAGAACGGAAGATATTTCCAGACAAGATTCTATTACCGCTGAAACCAGTAATAAATTTAATAAAGTTATTATTGGTGCTTTGGTAGTGGCGATTATTCTTCTCTCAGTAAATCTATACAGTAATTATTCCGAAGGAAGAGCCTTAAAGGATAATGAATCCAATCATACTGAAGAAGTCATTCCAGCCTCTAAAGGTAAAGAAAAATCAATTGCAGTTTTGGCTTTTGATGATATGAGTCCAGGTAAGGATCATGAGTATTTTTCTGACGGAATTAGCGATGAGATATTAAATCTTCTGGCGAAGATCCCCGATTTAAAAGTGATTAGCCGCACTTCTTCTTTTTATTTTAAAGGAAAGGAAGCTACGGCACAGGAAATAGGCCAAAAATTGCATGTTTCCCATTTGCTGGAGGGAAATGTACGAAAAGCAGGTAATACCCTACGCATAACAGCTCAATTAGTAAATGTTGCAGATGGTTCCCAAATCTGGTCAAAAACTTATGACCGGAAAATGGAAGATGTTTTTAAAATTCAGGATGAAATTGCTGATAATGTAACCTCAGAATTAAAAGCAAACTTATTGGGTAAAGAGGTACGCTCCAACATAACCGATACTGAAGCTTACAACTTTTACCTGGAGGCAAAACAGCTTTTAAGGCAATCTACTCCGGAAAGTGTGGAAAATGCTGAATTTCTTTTGCGTCGGTCTATTAAAATTGACAGTACTTATGCCCCGGCCTGGATTCTTATGAGCAAAATAATGATGTCCAAAACTCTTCTCTTTAATTCCATTTCCATAGAAAAAGGTACAACTAAAGGAATCTCTGCTGCCAAAAAGGCCATTCAGATTGATCCTAAAAATGCTTCTGCATATGCCGTATTAGGGAGACAACAAACATTTATGTGGAATGGGCAGCAAGAAGCCTACAAAAATGTTCAGAAGGCGTTGCATCTGGAACCCGATAATATCGAAGTAATAAATACTGGTGCCCTAAATAAAACTTTTACCGGAAAAACAGAAAAAGCGGTTGAACTTTATTTAAAAACTAAAAGACTGGATCCTTTAAACTTTAACTGGGAATTAGGTTTCACTTATTGGATGAACGGAGAGTTTGAGAAAGCAGAAAAAGAAGTTAGAAACAGCTTACTTCATATGCCAAATATGGGCGTTGCACATTCAATACTTTCATTGATACTGGTTTATCAGGAGAAATATGAAGAAGCCCTTATTGAGGCTGAAAAAGAACCTGCTCCTTTCTTTAAGTTATGGAGTAAATGTCGCGCACTATACGGGCTGGGTAGATATAAGGAAGCAGATGCAGCATTAGAAAAACTAATAACACAACATAGTGAAGATGGAAGTTCAAATATAGCTGAAATATACGCTTTTAGAAATAAAAAAGATAAAGCCTTTGAGTGGTTGGAAAAATCTTATTCATATAAAAATTCAGATATTTACCAAATACTAAATTTCCAGGCCATGAAGAATTTGCATGGTGATCCCCGATGGAATGGCTTTATAAAAAAACTGCCATTACCTGAAGATCACGGTTTTCATTTGGATTAATTTGGCCAATATTTGAAAATCTCTCCCGCTAAGTGTTTAGGTCCTAATTTTTTTAAAAATCTAATGTAACCGTTCATATTCTATTTAGCATGAATCCACAAAATTTCTTCAAACCTGGTAGTATATCTTCGGGAAAATTTTTCCTGCCGTACTTTCCATGTTCGCCCTAGATCCTGGCCACCAAATTTAACTTTACCGGATTGGTTTTGGTTTAAAAGGTCAATAGTTTTCATCAGCTGTTCATGCTTTGGATTTATTGTAGTGAACAGCGGTAACTGCCGCTGGTTTTCTGGCACCAAACCCGTAAGTATAATGCCCGCTTTTTTATATTCATAGCCCTGCCGGAAAATTTCAGCCAGACCAGACAAAGCAGCTTTGGTAAGCTCTATGGTAGAATTGGTGGGAAAGACCAATTGTACAGCTATATTGCACCTGTATTGTTTAAGATCCTGCCGGTGTGGGTTAGTGTGAAGAAATACATATACCATATTACAACAAGATTGTTGTTTCCTTAATTTATAAGCTCCACGCGAGCAGTATGTACTTACCCGCTCCCTAATTTCATGATATTCGGAATACATTTTCTCGAATGCACGGGTAACCGCAATGTTCTTTTTAATGGCCGGCTCTTCCAGTTCCAGGATTTTTTCTCCAGAAAGATCCCTTTTTAACCGCAAACCCACCTCCGTCATTTCTTTCCTTACGTATTCATTAGGTAACCTGGTAAATTGAAGGGCATTAGATACTCCAATTTCCTGCAGCTTTTTCGCATGCTGTTTCCCTATCCCCCATACATCCTCTATCTTTGTATATTCCAAGGCTTTATCAATTTTTTCCTGCGAATCCAAAGAACATACACCTCCTGTTTTCTTACTGAATTTCTTAGCAATCTTATTGGCAATCTTAGCTAATGATTTGGTGGGGGCGATACCTACACTAATGGGAATACCCGTGCATTTTTTAACCTTTTCGATCATCTCCAATCCAACCTCTCTCAAATCGAAAAGACAAAAACCTTCAAACCTCAGGAAAGATTCATCTATACTATAAATCTCAATATCTGGAGTAAAGGATGAAAGGATGTTCATCACCCGGGAACTCATATCCCCGTACAGCGCGTAATTGGAAGAAAAGACATTTACCTGGCCTTTTTCAAAAATTTTCTCATACAGAAATGCCGGGGCTCCCATTGGAATAGCAAGAGCCTTAGCTTCATTCGAGCGTGCTATTACACAACCGTCATTATTGCTAAGTACAACGACAGGTTTACCTATCAGTCCGGGGTTAAAAACCCTTTCACATGAGGCATAAAAATTATTACAGTCTACAAGTGCAAACATTACAGGTTCTTTATTACAGCCGTCACCATTCCCCAGATGAGAAATTCATTATCCATAGTAACCTTAATAGGTTTGTAATTTTCATTTTCGGCCAACAGCCAGATCGTACTTCTTTCAATTTTCAAGCGCTTCACCGTAAATTCACCATCTATAAAACATACCGCTATTTTACCATTAACCGGTTCCAGGCTTTTATCTATAATTAATAAATCCCCGGAATGTATACCGGCGTTTTTCATTGAATCCCCTTTTACGCGTCCAAAGAAGGTAGCATCCTTATTTCTGATATATTCCTTATTAAGATCTATGGAATTTTCCAGATGATCATCTGCGGGAGATGGAAACCCTGCCGATATTCCGGCATCCACAACAGGTAAAAACTGCTCTACTCCGATTTCTTTTATAAAAACTTCTAATACCACCATGAGTACAAAATTACTACTAGGATTAATTCCATACAAGTGGATTTATTCCATATATTTAGAAAAAATTTGATATGGGACTATTGGATTTAAGAAATATAAAGGGTGAAGCTCCGGGACAGGATATAGAAGATGCTCATATAGGAATTACCTGTGATTACCTCTTTTCTGCAAAGCGCAGTAAAAAAGGCAGCAATTATATTTATATGAAGGTATGGGTTTTTGTAACCTCCTGGCAGGGATATCAGTATCAACAATATGGTTTGCACACAGGGGATTATATGGAATGGGAGAAGCTAATCTTAAAAAGAATTGAATATTGTCTATCCACATATGGTGTAGATCCTTTACAAACCAAACGCATGCTTCGGGAAATTGAACCTACCAAAGATAAGATGATCATGTGGGATGATAATATGAATGATATCATTAGGTAGATGCATTTTATCATCTTCATTTTATCTCATATCTAAAGATTACGAAAACGTTTGAAATTTCTAAATTTGCCAAAATTTTTAAAACAAACCACACCATGATTTCCATTACTTCCAATTATGAAAAAGAACTGTCCTTTCAAATAGACAGAAGAAAAGCCAGTGCACATTTACTCAATATCATTACAGAACTTTGGTATGATAAAGCTATTGAACTCGTATTTTTTCGAAATCAACTCATCAACAGCAGCACAGGTAAAATTCTGGATCTTCATGAATACGCAGAGGAATTTATTAGTAAACCTATTTCCATTTTTGATTCGCTGGAATTAGCAAAAGCCTTAAAAAATCTAAAGCTCCCTCCTGCCAAAATAGACATTGGAAAGCTAACCTATGAATATCAAAGCGAACCGAATTCCAGTGATGCCACGGCTTTCCTATACAAGAAGTTTAAAGATATAGATAAAGCTGAAGTTATAACCCCGAAAGATGTGGTCCTCTATGGTTTTGGACGCATTGGAAGATTGGTTGCCAGAGAATTAATGGCAAGAACAGGCAAGGGAAACCAGCTAAGATTAAGGGCAATAGTAACAAGAGGACAAATTAACAGGGAAAACCTGGAAAAAAGGGCGGCGCTGTTTAGAAACGATTCCGTTCATGGCAATTTTAATGGTACAGTTCGGATAGATCCAAACAGTAACACCCTGATCATTAACGGAACAAGTATTCAAATGATTGCTGCCAATCAGCCGGTAGACATAGACTATACTAAATATGGTATAAAGGACGCCCTGATAATTGATAATACCGGTGCTTTTAGAGACCAGGAAGAACTTAACAGGCACCTGCAATCCAAAGGAGCTTCTAAAGTACTTCTTACCGCTCCCGCCAAAGGAGTTCCTAACATAGTTCACGGCGTAAACCACAAAGAATATCATCCAGATAGCATCTCCCTTTTTTCGGCAGCATCATGTACTACAAATGCCATAACACCGGTACTGAAGGCTATAGAAGAATCCCTGGGAGTGGTAAAAGGTCATCTGGAAACCATCCATGCTTATACTAATGATCAGAACCTGGTAGATAATATGCATAGTAAATACCGCCGGGGACGAGCCGCTACCTTAAATATGGTTATCACTGAAACCGGGGCCGGCAAAGCGGTGGCCAGGGCATTACCGGCACTGCAAGGAAAACTCACTTCAAATGCCATACGTGTACCTGTTCCCAATGGTTCCCTGGTAATTCTAAACCTGGAAGTGGAAAATCCAACTTCGTTGAAAGAAATAAATGCGATTATAAAAAAATATGCCCTGGAAGGAGATTTGGTAGAGCAGATAAAATATTCTATTGATAACGAACTGGTTTCAACAGATGTATTAGGTTCCTCAGCCCCGGCAATTTATGACAGCAAAGCTACCATTGTTTCGGCAGATGGAAAGAACATTATCCTGTACATATGGTACGACAATGAGTATGGCTATAGCCACCAGGTCATACGATTGGCAAAGCATATTGCCAAGGTTAGAAGATATACTTATTATTAAAAGCCTTTATATAAAAATAAAATTAAAGTCTTTTGACCTTAACATATTTATAAATGATATGTCTAAACATATGACAGAAAATCTTTCTCATGATCGTTAGAACAGGCTAATTCTATTCGGTAAAACATAAGCAGGATGCTCCCTATGCTGTATTTATTTCCTGCCTGCCCCCCCTCACCCAGGATGTCAGGCAGGAACCCTTAAGTTCCCGTTCGCTATAAAAACAGCACAGAAACCTCGCGCAGTTTAATATTCTGGTAAATTAGGAGGATGAATCTATAGATTTGTATAGTCATCCCAATTGAACTATAGGATGGGCGATATCATTTACTGGAATTTTTCCTGTTGTTATGGTAAGTGAATTACCAAAGTTCCGATATTTCAAAATCGAAATTTTATTTAGCTTTAAAAAGCTTATTAGCCTTTCCGGGAAAATCGGTAATAATACCATCAACCCTTAACTCTATCATCTTTTTTATTGCTTCATTTTTATTAACCGTCCAGGGAATCAGTTTCATCTGTAGCGCTTTTATAGAATCTACGAAAGCTTCATTTTTTACAAGGTTATAATTGGGACTATATATTTCAGGTACAAAGTTTAATTGATCCATATTTTCCTGAATACCTTCCTTGTAGACCAAAAATGCCAATTTTGTTCCTGGATAATTTTTATGGATCGTGTTTAAAATAGCAGGGTCAAAAGACTGAATATTTACAGCCCCCTTAATATCCTTATTTTCAATTACATTCATCACCATATCTACAAATACTTCAGGTTCCGGCTGGGAAATCCCATATTGTTCCTGGTCAGATTTAAGTTCAATATTATACCCGACCGGTTTCAGTTTCTTATTTTCTATATATTTTTCCACACTATCTATAACTTCCACCAGTAAGGGCTTATAGGCCGAAACCTTATGTTGCCCGGGAAATGAATTATTCCCCTTTAATCCTATATCGTATTTCCTGATACTATCATAGGGCATTTGATAAAGATTATAGTTAGCTTCCTCAGACTTTTTGATACTGTCGCCATTAGGTTGTAGTACATATGCCGAAGACATAAAAGGTTCATGGGAAACCACTACTTCCCCATCTCCGGAGATCACTACATCCATTTCAATTACATCAACACTATCATTTATTGCAGCAATAAATCCAGGGATACTATTTTCAGGCATCAAGCCGCGTTCTCCCCGATGGCCCTGAACTTCAATTCCGTTTTCAGTTAATATTCCGGATTCCTCTTTTTCTTTCGTAGAATGTTTGCAAGAAGTACTAAAGAGAACTAATCCTGCTAAAACAAATTGAAATATTTTCATGTTGTAAATTTTAAAGAAGGCCCACTTTTGCAAAAAGCTCCAGCAGGCCTACACAAACTAAACAAAGATTTTTATTTAGGTTCTTCCAGGCGGTAACTGCTTTTTTCAGAAAAAGTATTCCCGAACATATCTGTAGCTCTTATTTCAATGATATGCTCTCCTGTTTTTAACCGGGTTGGAATATCACCTCTCCATAAATGAGTACTATTTATAGGATTGGAAGAGCGCCTTCCCTCCATCAATTCTTCGGAAAGATCCCATTCGTAAACCAGAGTTTCGTATGACGGATCTTTCCTTTCTGTATACTCCATTGGCTTCCACTCCCCATTGTCTATACGATATAAAACTTCATCTCCCTCATTCCCCATAAAAAAATTAACAAATATCCCTGCCTGGCTCCTTCTTCCGGTAGCCACCACTTTTGGTGCGAAAATTTTCATTTGGTAATCCTTATTTTTCCCGGCCACCTTGTAATTCGTTTGATAGGAATTACCATTAAAGTGTATAAAAGCATAACCTTTAGGCGTACCATCACGCATCACCGAAATAGGAATTCCCTGTTCATCCAGCATGCCGGAATACCAGTCTCCCGAGGTAGTGCCTACATTGTATTCATGATGCATTTCTTCACGATCAAAACCATCTTCTTTTCCAAAGAAATCCTGCCTTTGGATGTGCGTATGCGCCGAAAGTGACAAGGTATGTGGGAATTCACTTAAAATCGTGAACAATCGCTGCTTATCTTTATCCCTGAAGGTGTCCTGATTTTCCGGCTCAGCTAATGGAATATGCCATGCAAGTACCACCAGTTGATCTTTAGAAACATGTTCCAAGTCATTTTCAATAAAATCCAGTTGATCCTCCCGAAAACCGCCTAAATAACCCTTTTGATCCCTCGGGTCGGGATACAAAATATCATCCATGATAATAAAATGTACTTTACCGTAATTAAAGGCGTAATTGGCCGGTCCAAAATTGGCCTCATAAGTTTCATCAGACATATTATCTTTTGTGGCATCAAAATTCATATCATGATTTCCCATAAGGTTATACCACGGGATTCCCACCTTTTTTACAGCCTGAATATATGGCTGGAAAAGTTCAAGATCGTTTCCCACCAGATCGCCCAAACTTAAACCGAAAGGAATATTTTCGATACCCTCAACTTCAGCTACAATCCCTTTGGCAAAATAATCGATCTCTTTAAGGTTATAAGGCTGGGGATCACCAAAAATAAGAGCGGTAAATTCTTCATTCTCTTCGGAAGGAATTAAACCAAAATCTACAGATTTTGGTAATTTCCCGGTAGGTTTCACCCCGGGAAATTTAGTTTCCGGTGAACCTTTTGGTTTATTGATATAATAAAACTGAGGCTGATTATTTTCATCCGTCTTTACCCCATAGCCAGAAGGTTTTATCACGAAAATAATATCATCACCACCTACAGGAAGTTCATATTTCCCCGCACTGTCGGTAATAACCACTTCTCTACCGTTGGACACCGAAATATTGGCAATACCCTGTTCTTTTCGGTCTTTTCTTCCATTGTTGTTCAGGTCTTCAAACACATAACCTTTTACGCTATCCTGTGCAAAAATTCCGAAGCTGATTAATAATATGCCTATCGTTAAAATGGTATTTTTCATCATTCCTTATTTTACTGGTCCCACCAAACTTTTGTATTAATGTCATCACTGCCACCAAGCATTTCCACTCCCTGGGCGTAGCCTTCAGAGTTTTCTATAGCAAGATCTGTAGGATAATACAGCCTTGAAGGCATAACTCCATCGTTAAACATCGATTCTGTTGTAGGAAGTTCAGGATAACCGGTTCTGCGGTATTCAAACCACTGCTGATAATCGGTAAAATAGAGGGCGTAATATTTTTGAAGCATTATTTGCTCCAATGTCCCATTATAGGCAACCGCCGGGTTTTCAAAATAATCCTCAGGAACCTCTTCTACTCCCAATTGCTCCATAGCGGCCACTACTCCATTGCGGTAGTGCGTTTGGGCATCTTCAATAAAGCCTCGTTGGGCCAGTTCAGCTTTAATAAATTCTACTTCAGCATAAGTCAGCAGGAAAATCTGCATAGGATTGGTTACCTGTTCTATATTAAAGGTGGAAGCATTGTAGGTGAACTGAGACTCAGGGCCTGTGTAAGCGCTGGGAATTCCTTTATATCCTATATTGATGGTATTTTGATCTTCATCTGTTTCTGAAGCCATTGTTGCAATAATCGGCCTTCGAGGGTCATTCCATTCATTAAGATTATCAATAAAAAAAGAGGTAATCTTTGTGCTCAATCTGAAATCCTGAGGCCTGCCCCAGGGGCTTACATTGGGCTCTACGCCTGTTACCTGTAGGATAGCGGACTCTTCAGTATTTTCAAAAACAGGATAAATCTCCGGATTATTTACCATTTCTGTCAGTTTTTGAAAAGCATTGGTTTCAGAACGGTTAGAAATTCTAAGTAAAAGGCGCATATGGAGAGAATTGGTGAATCTCTGCCATTTTTCAACGTCGTTCTGGAAGAGTATATCTTCCATATAAACCATACTCTCTTCCGGATTATATAAAGCGTTGGCTGTTTCCAGGTCTTCCAGGATTTTGTCATAAATGCTTTCCTGGGAATCAAAATCCGGATACAGGATTCCATCTTCCGCCATTACAGCTTCCGTTATAGGCACTGGTCCAAAGAGATCGGTAAGATTGGCATAAACATAAGCCTGGAGCGTTAACGCGATAGCCTGGTAATTCTCATCTTCCCTGGCATCGGCTGCGGCTTTCATTTCCTGGATATTCTTTAACCATTTGTAATAATTGTTCCAGGAAGAATTCCCGATGCCCATACTCACATCATAACGGTGCAGACCACCGGACACACTGGGAAACGGCAGGGAAACCTGCATCAAATCAAAAGTAATAGCGTTTGCCCTGCCGATATTATGAGTGGCTAATCCATAAATAATGGGATTAAGGAGGGTTGCAGGGCTAACTTCTTCAATTCTGTTGGGATCAGAATTTATTTCATCAAATTCATTAGTACAGGCCGCTATTAATAGAACGGCAAGTAAGCTAAATAGTAATGATTTATTTTTATTCATAATTATTGAATTATAAGTTCATTTTTAAGTTGAAGCCGTAGGTTGCAGGAGAAGGCATCTGCCCAATTTCCACACCCGGCATTATTCGGTTACCATTTAGGGCGGCAGTTTCGGGATCATAAATAGGGAAATCCGTTACCATAATAAGGTTACGCCCAAAAGCAGAAAGCTGCAGGTTTTGGATTCCGCTATTCCCCAGCCATTTTTGCGGAAAATTATATCTTAAGCTTACTTCCCTCAATTTTAAATAGGAAGCATCGAAAGAGTTTGATTCTACATTTGCCCTGCGATAATAGCGGTTATACCATTCCTGTGTGGCAACTTCAGTAGTATTGGGAGAATACGTGCCGTCTTCATTAAGCACCACACCGTCTCCAACAATGGTCATACCTTCCCTACCCATAAAGGTGGAAGTAAGTTTACCCTGTTGAGTCAATTTATGGTGGGTTTGGGAATAGATAATTCCGCCGTACTGGCCATCTATAGTAAAGTTAAAATCGAAATTCCCAAAAGAAAGTTCATTGTAAAGGCCTCCACGCCAGTCGGGCAAAGCATCACCTATATATTGAATGTCTCCTGATTCAGGATAAGCCGGTAAGCCACCAGTGTCGTAAACAATCTGTCCATCGGGCGACCGGACAAACCCATACCCGTAAATGGCAGTAGGCGATTCCCCGACTTTAGCTATGAGGGAAGCCTGCCCTCCCTGGTCTATGATATATTGATTTTCTATATTATCGGGAAGATCAAACACCTTCCCCCAGTTCTTGGACCAGGTTAATGTGGTATTCCAGCTGAAATTTGAACTCTCCAATAAATTTCCGTTTAGGGTGAGTTCTATCCCCCGGTTACGTACTTCACCTGCATTTAAAATCGCTGAGCTGTAACCGGTATTCCAGTTGAGAGGCACTGCAATAATTTGGTTTTTAGTTGATATCTGATATATTGTAGCATCAAGATTAATACGGTTATTCAGCAGCCTTGCCTCAATTCCTGTTTCATAACTGGTAGAAATTTCCGGTTTAAAATCCCTGTTATATAATGTAGAAGGAACAGTAGCAGAACTGGGAAAACTATTCTGGCTATAATACTTCCTGGTTTGGTAGGGATCAGTATCATTACCAACCTGAGCATAAGAGAATCGGTATTTTAAGTAACTTACCGTGTTCCCTTGAAAATTGAAGATATCAGACAATATTAAACTGGTATTTGCAGAAGGATAAAAGAATGACCAATTTTCTTTGGGCAGGGTGCTGGACCAGTCGTTTCTTCCGGTAACATCCAGAAAAATCTGGTCTTTGTAAGACCAGGTAATCAACCCGTACAAACTGTTTACCTCCTTATTCTGGTCTGAAGTGTAAAGTGTTGGCGCATTCTTTCCATTAGAAAGCTTATAAACATCGGGAACTACCAGGCCGGTAACCGAAGCGTTATTTAATCTCCTTTTTTCTGTCCTGTTGTTGCCTCCAACACTGGCAGAAAGGGAAAAATCATTGAACTGATTCTCATAGCTTAAAAGAAAATCACTGTTTATTTCCTGCTTAAAAACATCCTGCGCCTGGTAATAACCTTCAGCGTACCGGTTAATACTGTATGGCCTCTTTTGCTCCCTTTCCTGATTATAGGTGTTAATTGCAGTACGCAACATCAGGTTGAAATGCGGGGCAAGTTTAATGTTGGCATTGATATTCCCAATAATCTGATGACTGTCTAAGGTGTTCAAAGATTCATAGGCAATCAGGTACGGATTATCGATATAGGAGCTGAAGGGCTGGATTTGCTGGATGTTCTCCTGGCCTTCCTGCCAGATATTCCTGTACCAGTCCAAATCTACGTTGGGATTCTGAAAAATCATAAAATACGCGATAGAACCGTTATTATACCCGGTGCTGGGAAGATTATCACTCCAGCGATTATTGTATTTCACTACCGCACCAAGACTTATTTTGTCCGATATATCATATTGTGAATTTATCGATGCGGTGATAGCCTCATACCCGGTATTGGGCATAATCCACTCATTCTTAGTCTGCCCAATCGATGCCCGCATAGAGCCATTTTCACCTCCACCCTGGATGGATATGTTATTTTGAGTGGTGAATCCCGTACGTCAGAAAGCCTTGCGGTTATCTTTATAAGGCCTCCACAATTGTCTTTCCAGCGATTGCCCTTCTACCTCGGGATCATATTGATAGTAATACTGGCCGTTGAATTCTGGTCCCCATGCGCTACTGGTAGCTCCCGTGTTCCCTCCATCTTCAGAGCTTCCGTAGGAATAATACAGCTCTCCGTTTTCATTGGTATAATTATTACCCTGCCCATATTTATACTGGTAATCAGGCCATCTCTGGATCACATCAAAAGAAGCTATAGAGTTTATAGTAATTCCTAGCCCCTGGCTTTTTTGTCCTGATTTTGTGGTGATCATCAACACCCCGTTGGCAGCACGGCTTCCATACAAAGCTGCTGCACCAGGGCCTTTAAGAACCGAAACACTTTCAATATCATCAAAATTAAGATTGGAAATTCCGTTGCCATAATCTATAGGAGAATCTTCTCCCATATAAGCGCTTCCGGAACCTGAAGTTGTCATTTCGGTATTAACGGGAACCCCATCCACAACAATTAAAGCATAGTTCCCGTTAAGATCGAAAGAACTGTTTCCCCTCAGTGTAATTTGCTGCGAATTAATAGGCCCAGAACCTGAAGAGACAACATTCATTCCCGCAACCTTTCCTTTTAAACCTGAAGACCAGTTCGTTGGTGCTGTTTGGGAGAGGCTTTCAGCTTCTACTGTGGCCTGAGAGAAACCAAGTTGCTTTTCTTCCCTTTTTATTCCAAGCGCTGTCACAACTACTTCATTAAGAGCATTGGTATTCTCCTGTAACACCACCTCTATATTTTGAGCAGCAGAAACCGTCAAATTCCGCGTTTGAAAACCCATGAAAGAAACCTCAATTTCAACAGGTAACGAAGGTACTCGCAGACTGAAGTTACCATCAAAATTGGTAGTGGTACCATTAGAAGTGCCGGTCTCAATAATCGTTGCACCTGGCAATGGCATCCCCTGGTTGTCTATTACCGTTCCACGAATAATTTGCTGGGGCGTCTCCTTCTTAATTACCGTTATGGTGTTATTAAAGATCTTAAAGTCAAACCGGGATTTTTTCCGCAGAAAATCCAGCAGTCCTGTAATACTTATATTCTCCTTCTGAAAACTGAACCGCTTTTTTGAACGGGAAACATCTTCATCATAAGCAAAGGTAAACTTGCTAAGGCTTTCTATTTCATCAAAAATTTCGGTAAATGTTTTATCGGAGACCCTGATGCTTATTTTAATATCATCGGGATTGGTAGTCTCAGCATAAATACTTCCTGTATAACTTGATAGCAGGGCTAGCAGGAGGCACATACGCTCTATAGATTTTCTTTTTAAAAATTGTACTTTCGTATTCATTACAGTTTGGCTATAAATTTTAAGAGGTTTGTAGTCTTTAATGACCCATTTCTGTTGGCGCAGGGATGGGTTTATGTTCTTTGCTTAGGTTCTTATTTATTTTGCTCTTATATGGAAATGTTTTGGAGTTATAGTATCTATCTTAACAGCTTTCAAATGCTCAATACTTTTAAAGATATTTTCAAGATTTTCATCACGAAATTTTGCCGTCATCTTTAAGTCCCTCACATCATTCTGTTCAACAGCTATTTCTACGGCAAACCAGTTCTCCAGTATTCGTGCTATTTCCTCCAGGGATTGATTATTAAAAACAATTATATTCCGTGTCCAGGCTGAATAAATATCGCTGTTACTTTTGCTCATCAAAAGGCTGTGGCTCTTATACGTCACCTGTTGATCGGGATGAAGAACTACTTTTGCGGTTTCGTCTGCTTTAACGCTCACCTCAACACGCCCCGTATTCACACTTACCTGTGCCTTTTCTTCTGAATAAGAATTGATATTGAAAGAAGTTCCCAAAACTTTTGTCTCTAGGTCTTGGGTATGGACCACGAAAGGCTTATCCGGATTTCGTTTTACTTTAAAAAACGCTTCTCCTTCTAATTCAACATTCCTCATGGTGCCGAATTCCTCCGGATAGGTAAGAGTAGTTTTTCCATTCAGAGTCACAATACTGCCATCGCTAAGAGTGATCACCTTTTTTTCTCCACTTTCGGTTTTTTGTACAATATAACCGGGAGAAAAAATAGTTTCTGAAAAAAAGCCGACCGAAACAATTAGAAGAATGATACTGGCAGCAGCTATATAACTCCAGGCCTTCTTATATATTAATCTGCCCGAAGTATTATTGCTGATATTATTTAATATTTTTCTCTTTTTAATATCCCCCGTTTTTACAGTCATGTAACTGGAAGTTTTCTGCATCATATCAAAAAATAGGTGTAACTGGGCACGTTCCTCTGCAGTCGCCTTATTTTCAGCATATTTACGAGCCAGCATTTTTATTTGTTCAGGTCTCAAAATCTTGATCTTTTATAGAAAGACACGATTTATGACGGCAACACGTAAGCTAAAAACCGATGGTAAAGTTTTGGTAAAGAAGACGAGGCTTACTTAACATTTTGCAAACAATAGAAGAAGCCAAATGGAAACACGGGAATCGGTGAGGTTCTCCCTAAGGAATTTCAATGCATTGGACACATGAGTTTCAACGGTCCTAACAGAAATATTCAGACGTTGCGAAATTTCAATATTAGAAAGATCTTCAAAACGACTGAGCTTAAATATTTTACGACAGCGCGGAGGGAGTGCTTCTATAACTCCTAAAGCATGATTTTCAAATTCCTGATACTCCATTTGTTTTAGCGGAGATTGCTGATCGCCCATATTCTTTAGCACATCTTCATGGACTTTTTCAAATTTAAGATTCCTAAAATGATTAGCTAAACCATATTTTATACTACGGAACAGGTAGCCTTCCAGATTGAGAATTTTTGATTCATCCTGCCGCTTCCAGAATTTTATAAAAACCTCCTGAACTATATCCTCGCATATTTTTTCATCCTGATAAATCCTGAAAGCATAACAGTATAAACGCTCCCAATACCTTTCGAACAAAACAGTAAATGCCTCCTCGTTACCTTTATCGAAAAGACACTGAAGCTGTAAATCGTCTAATGAAGAGTAGGGTGTTTTCATTTCCAATTGATAAAAACAAAAGAAAGGAAATACTATTACCAAGGCTTTTCGTGAGCATTAACCTTAGGTTAAATAGGAATTTAGTTGTGTCCGGTTAATCTTATTAAAAGGAGATTTCCTAAAAGTGTCCTAGAGGATGGCATGTTTCGGACAAATCGGAAGATTGGTTGCCAGAGAATTAATAAGAAATAAATGCGATTATAAAAAAATATGCACTGGAAGGAGATTTTGTAGAGCAGATAAAAAAATTCAATTGATAACGAACTGGTTTCAACAGATGTAATAGGCTCCTCAGCCCCGGCTATTTATGACAGTAAGGCCACTCTTGTCTCGGCAGATGGAAGGAACATTATCCTGTACATATGGTAGACAATGAGTATGGATACAGCCATCAGGTAATCCGGTTGGCAAAGCACATCGCCAAGGTTAGAAGATATACTTATTATTAGATATTAAATTGCCCTTATCGGATTGAATCACAACGAGCAAAAA
The DNA here is from genome assembly GCF_041679265.1 of Autumnicola aciditolerans. Classification (NCBI taxonomy): domain Bacteria; kingdom Pseudomonadati; phylum Bacteroidota; class Flavobacteriia; order Flavobacteriales; family Flavobacteriaceae; genus Autumnicola; species Autumnicola aciditolerans. The sequence goes on along the minus strand of NZ_JBGFSM010000016.1, from coordinate 38,818 downwards.
AGCACTGCGAAATTTTTGAATACCTTTAAACCAAGTATGATTTGAATGATGGGAAATACAGTAAATATTACTTTGGATTGTTTAATGGAAAAAAATTAGCTGAACCTTCTTGTTATTATAACAAACCTGTTTATGTTTTAACCAATGAAAAAACTTTTAGTGCAGCATCGATTTTTGTTGCTGTATTTAAATGATTGAAAATATAATATCGCCGGGATAATAACAGATGGCCCAAGTGGCAATAGTATGAGGTCTGAGTTACCAAATTCAGGTCTGCGTGGAAAAATCAGCACCATGGTTTCTTTTCAAAAAGATGGGGGAATTTTTGACGGCTTTGGTACTAAGCCCAACATAAGCATTAAAAGAGACATGGACCAGATGCTGTGGAAGAACGATTCCCAGCTCTGATGTTTGGTCATGTAGCGGTAAACCATTAACAATGAAAAATTTAGTTCTTTAGCAGGTTTTTAAAGTTTTCATCACTCCTGAGTAGAAATTTATCGGCCAGGCCCGTCGCCTAACAGGAAGATATTGTCATCATCCTATGCTCATAATTTCAGGTACACTTTTACTTCTGAAATTCTCGAATTTTCAGAAATGATTAATCATGTATTTATTTGTCAAGGACAGGACAGGCTTTTTTATTAACAATATTAAAAAGGAAGCTGGCCCACAAGAACCAGCTTCCATTACTAACTAACAAAAAACTAAATTTTTCTTACTTGCTTTCTTTATTTGGATTTTCTGGAAGCCCAAGGCTTTTGAAAAATTCTTCTGGCGCAGGTCGGTTAGCTACAGTCTCATCAATTTCCCTCCCTAACTTTTCATAAAGCTCTCTTCTTCCTTCAATATCTGCAATTAATTCTTGATAAGCGATTTGACCAACTCTTACAGCAACTCTTCTCGGTACAACCACCACACCATCTGTATCAGCCACTACCACATCACCAGGATACACCAGTACTCCCCCAACAACAACAGGAGTTTGCACATCCATAAGCTCATTTCTACCTATTCTTTCGCCTCTCCCTCTCCTGTCATAGTCCATGTATACAGGATTTCTTTGGAGAATGATTTCATCAAGGTCCCGCACCCCTCCAACTGAAACTAAACCTACCATACCTCTTTCTTGCCAATCTAAAATATTTTTGGATCCTGTGGAACCTGCGTCATTGTCGTCCTGGTTATCAATAACCACAACAGTTCCTTCTTTTATGTGCTCGTTGAAGGATTCGCCAGCTAATGTAGAATACCACATTCCCCTCCATTTTCTATAATCCTGATAATTTTCAGGTTGCGTTAAATCAGATCCTGCATTTCGAGGTCGATTTGTAGGAGCATACCTTGCAGTAACTGCAATTCCTGAGATTCGATGCTCCATAGTTTGAACATCTCTCCAAAGAGGGGCAATTTTTTGATCCATAAGCCCAACATCCATATAACCTACTGTGACCAATCCATCCACGACATCATTTACTCTTGCACCTCGATATAGTTCTAAAAGAACTTCATCTGAGACATCGGGGACCTTTAATGACTTATTTGAATTTTCCTGAGCCATTGTAGTTGGCATATTAAATCCTAAAATTGCAATAATTAATAGAGCATAACTTTTCATTTTCTTCATGTTTTAAATTAAATTGATTATAAAAAATTTTAAATTAAATTGTTCGAAAGAACTTCACACTAAATCTTCTAAGCTGAACTTTAAAAGCTAAAATTGTTCGCATTATTACTTACCACTATAACAAGTGAAAAATTAAAAGTTCCTATAAAGTACCAGATGATTTCTTCTATAATGTTTTTTATTCGGTTTTTCCCCTTCTCTGTTCTAGAATACGTTTAGCACGATCGGAATTATAAATACCACATGGACAGAAGCGAAGAAGAGTATTTGCTGCATCTTCTGAAGATCTTCTTCCTTCCTGAACCATTTCTATCATTTTCTTAGCCATGTTAAAAGAAACCATGCCATGACCACACATAGTGGAGAGGGCTAAAACCTGGGAATCCGGCAGATTATCATGTGGATCATAAAAGCCCAGAGAATATTCAACGCTATGCCGTTTTATCCCGCTTGCTTCAGCTGCCTGGATGGCATTTTCTACCGATGTACTCATATTAACAGAGAATCCAAAATCTGCCGTAACAATTTCTTTCATACAAGCTTCGGCATCTTCTTTAGTGGAAAAGACAGCTGAGACGGTTCCCGGTTTGATGACTCCCTCAATAACTGATTCCCAATCTTTAATAGCAATGCGATTCCAGTGCACCGTGGGATCTAAACCTTTTTCAGGTGCCAGGCTACCACGGTTTCCATTACCCATATTAACAGGGCTATGACTGGCACAAATTCTCAAAAATTCTTTAAGTTTTGGGATACAATCTTCATCATTTATCCCCTTTGACGGAATGGCAAATATTATATAATCATCCCGAAAACTTTCGGCAGTACCGTATCTGTGTAGAGTATTGGTCATCTTATTTTTTTTCAGTTTGTGTTAGTATAATTTTGTTGGTCCTGCGTCCAAGACCCATATTTGTCTTTGCTCTATGATTTGAATACCCTAGTTTTTCAAGTAGTGGACGCAAGTTTACATCATCACCTTCATCAGTACATCGGGTAGAAATCCCTATAGCTGTAACTGTATCGATTTCCAAATTCACCATTTTAACAGTAGATAGTACTTTCTCTACCATATTAATGTCTGTCTTAATTTCTACGATAGCTGATAAAATTTTCTCATTTAGAATATCCGGGCGCAAATTTCCCATTGATTCATCCGCTAGTAAATGAGTTATTGGATTATTCTTTTCAAATTTTACACCTAGAAATGCAAGTTCCCTTGTCATAATCTGAATGTCTGAAAACATTACACCCACTCCCGGTCTGCCAAATTCTATGGTATAGCCAACTTCATCGGTATCAACACGTAACCTCACATCATTAGTTTTAACTTCTTCAGTTCCCCGTCCTTTTATGCCGGTGGAGGTATGCTCCACCACAGGATCAGAGAAAATTTGCCGTATGAGCCGGGGCATTTCCAATTCATTCATTTCTATTGCCGATGTAGGACATACATCCGGCTCCGGTTCCATACGAAAGCGTAAAGCTTTTGCGGCCATTCGGATTGTTCTCGCAATCTTGGGATTAAGGTTTTCTGTACTCATTCCCCGGAAGCAGGTGCCGCATTCTACACAAGCATCATCATCTATTCTTGCCCTGTTTATTGTAGTATCTACATAAATAGCATTCATAGGACATACTGCTACACAATTTCCGCAAGCGATGCATTTTTCATGGTTTATAGTCATAGTTGTATTTTTTAAATTGTATTTTTAATTAATGAAGAAGCGCATGAGATAAACTGATATTTAGCCTATGAAGATTTCTTCTTTTATTGATATGCGGTAACGTTCGCCTGGGACCATTCCCCATCAATCAGTCTCCACATTTTTCCTGTTGGATTTTTATTTCTAAGTTCCTTCGGGAGACGATGCTCGCGTACATTATCATAGCAATGCAGCGAGGCAAACCGTAACATTGAACCAGGTATTCCTACGGAAGAAAAACCAGGGTGACCTGTTGCAGGAAAGGGTCCCCCGTGATTCATTGAAGGAACAACAGAAACGCTTGTAGGCATTTTGTCGTTTAAAAGTCTACCCACTTTTGTTCTTAGCAAGGGCTCAATTTGTTTATACAACTGATCATCTTCACCTACTTTATCAGAGTATATAGATCCTGTTAAATTTCCTTCTAATTTAGATGCAATGGCTCTCATTTCATCAGCGCTTTCTGAAAGAACAAAAAGAGTCACGGTTCCAAAAGCTTCCGTTTGAAGTACCTTTGCATTGTTAAGAAATGTATCCCCTGGTACTTTGAGTAATGTGTTTAAATAAGCATATCCGGGTCCTTCTGCCTCTTTTCCTCCTACAAGCAGCTCTGCACCTGCATTTATAAGAGTAGCAACAGCATCTGCTATGCTTTTTGGCCCAGAAGAGGAGAGTAAGGTTCCGGGTTTATTTTCTTTAAATTTTTCAGCTACTAAGTTTAAAAATCCTAATCCCTCCTCATTTTTCTCAATGATAACGATGCCTGGATTTGTACAAAATTGTCCCGAGCCCAAGGAACAGGAAGTATATAGTTCTTCTGCAATTTCAGCAGGTCTTTCTCTTAAGGCACCTTGTAAAACAAAAACAGGATTAACACTGGACATTTCAAGATAAATAGGTTTGCCTGCCTTGTCTGCAGCTTCTTTTAATTTCAAGCCACTCGTTCTACTACCTGTGAAGCCTGTTGCACCTATCATAGGATGTGTAATTAGCATCAATCCCTCTTCGGGCTCCATATGATAGATGAGTTGCACCGTTGCCTTAGGTAGGCCAGTATCATTAACAGCGTCAAAGGCGGCTTCCGCCAAAATCTTTGTGGTGCCAGCATGGCCAGGATTGGCTTTTGCAATAACTGGATTACCTGCGGCAATGGCAGAAGCGAAATCACCTCCTGCTACACTGTTAAAAGCATACGGGAAATTATTAGGTCCAAAAACCACAACAGGGCCTCCTAAGGCTCCAAACTTTGAACGTATGTTACTTTTGGTATCTATTGTAGCTCTTGCCCAGGAACGTTCCCGCGCCGCAACGGCTGCCTGACGTAATTGGTTAGTTGTACGTGGTAGTTCAACAGCACGCAATCTTGTATCCTTTGGCAGTGCTGTTTCTAAATGAGCAATCTCTACTAATTCCTCAGTACGAGCCTCTATATTTTTGGCAAATCTATCTAAAAAATCTCCCATCTTTTCAGGAGAAATTGAATACAATTCATCTGCAGCTTTTTTGCCAGCACGAATCATTTCAAGTATTTCCTCTCTAGATGATATAGGAAATTTATCTGGTAACTCTCTTTTTTCTACAGGATTCCTTGAACTAAAAAACCCTTCTGGATTTCTTGAATTTTTCCATTCTCCTGCAATTAAAATTTTTTGATTTGACATTTTTGCATTTTAAAAATTAAATTTCTATTTGTGCCCTACTACGTTTTCAAGCGTAAGCGAACCAACTTTTATCTTCACGCAATCGCCAGGATGTAAAGTGAAATCATCTGGAGGTACAATGCCGGTTCCTGTCATTAAAAATGAACCATATGGAAATGTCATTTCTCTAAAAAGGTAACCCGCCAGGTCTTCAAAAGTGCGTTTCATCTGATTTGTATTAGTGCTTTTCTGAAAAACATTTTTCTTGTTTCTGGTAATTGTCATTTCAATTAAAAGCTCGCGAAGCTCATCTGCGCCCATAAAAACAATTCCAGGGCCTATGGCACAGGAACCATCATAATTTTTAGCCTGAGGAAGATAAAGTGGATTTTCTCCTTCAATATCCCTGGAGGAAACATCATTTCCCAGAGTATATCCCACTATTTCACCAGTGAAATTAAGAATAAGAACAAGCTCTGGTTCAGGAACATTCCAGCTAGTATCTTTACGAATCCTCACTGGGCTGTTGGGGCCAACAGTACGCCATCCCACAGCCTTGAAAAAAAGTTCAGGACGCGGCGCTTCGTAGACTCTTTGATAAATACTTTTTATTTCAGTTTCTATTTCCCGCGCGTCACGACTATGAGCATAAGTTACCCCGCTTGCCCATACTTCCTGGTCTGGTTCAATGGGAGCTAATAATTTGTCATTAGCCTCCTCGGCAGTGGGTATTACTTTTAGAAAACTTCTAATACCATCTAAAGGAAGCTCCAGCAGCATTTTTAAATTAAAACTCTTTGGTAGTAATATTTCATTCAGCGCCCAACGAAAGCTTCCAGAATAATCATGACGAGTTAAATAAATTTTTTCCTGTTTCATAATTGGTTAGTGATATAAATTAAATTTTATGAAAACATAAGTCCTCGTTCTTGCTTATGAGAACTGGATGTATCTGACATTACCCGACCTTCCTTAATCACTAGTTTCACCTTTCTTAGGCTCTGAATATTTTCTACGGGATTTCCTTCTACAGCAATTATATCGGCATCTTTACCGGGAATTAAACTTCCAGTTTTGTTTTCCATATTACATACCGCTGCACCATTTATAGTCAATGCTTGCAGGGCCTGCAGATTCGAAGCTCCCAATTCAACAGAATACTCAGCCTCTTTGAATAGTTCTCCATGCATACCATCTGTTCCTAAGGCAAAAGGAATTTTTGCTTCAATTAATGACCTTATTCGACTACTGATTTCCTCGCGCTCATCATAATGTCCCTGGATCAAATGTTTGGGATAGTGGTTTACGATCTTATCATTTAGTATTGGGCTAGGAGTTAAAACAGGTTGTGTTTTTGATTTCCCCAAATTTTCAATTTGATGATCACTTATATGATACGCATGTTCTAAGGTATCCAGCCCTAACTCCAAAGCCCAATCTAATCCAATGCCCCCAACACAATGAGAAGCTACTTTTACTCCTGCCTCATGAGATGTCTGGATTGCTGCTGCTATTTCTTCATATGAAAGAAAGCTTGGCAAATCCCCGTTCCTTCTTAATGTTCCTGTAATGTAGATTTTAGTAAAATCAGCTCCTGCTCCAAGATTTTTCTTTATTGCTTCTATTATTTCTTCTTTCCCCTTAAACGGATAGCCAACAAAACCATGCCCAGTGGCTGCGCGCATCCCTTTTCCTGCTACAATAGAACGGGGCCCAGGAATTAAATTATTTTTTACCGCTTCCCGACATGCAATGTCCAAATAGTCCTTATCACCAAGTGTGCGGCATGTTGTAACACCAGAAAGAAGATCTTTTTTCATCATTATTGTTGCACGAATTGTCAATTCAGGAATAGTATCCTTCATTCTTTCAAGATAGTTTTCCAAAGAGGGATCCATTGAATGATGGGTGTGGCTATCAATCATACCAGGCATTATGGTGCATCCTGTAAAATCAAGAACAGTATCATATGCTGAATGAGGTATTTCGGCAAAAGGTGCAACAATCTGGATTTTTTCACCTTCCATTACCAGAGCTCCATTGGGTATAATTTCAGAACTATAACCTTCCCATAAATAGGAACCTTTAATAACAACTCTTTCAATCATAACTGTATTTTTTATTTACTATTTTGATCTGAAACATTTTCTACAACTTTAATCAGTTCAGCTCCTTCCATGTTCTGCATGTTTAAATCTTCGGCTAATCTGAAATATTCTGTAGCTGCCTTTGCCACATATGCAGGAAATTTTACTTTATCCAGAGTATTTGAGACTATGGACATGTCTTTGCACATCTGTCCCAATCCACCTGGTGATGGCTGATGCTCCAGAATGCTTTTCGAGAGAAGTTGAAAGTATTCACTACCTGCAATCCCACTACCTACTATCTTACAAACAACAGCAGGATCTAAATTTAACTTCCTTGCCAGAGTAATAACTTCCATGGTGGCAACATGAGTAGTCCCTACCAACAACTGATTGCAGTATTTTACAGATTGTCCTATCCCTGGAGTATTTCCTACATGGACAATATTTCCGATTATTTCCAAAAGCGGAGTAACCGTATTAATTACTTCTACTGGGGCAGCAGCAATTAGTGTTAAATTCCCCTTTGGTACCCTAGCCGGCCCACCAGTGAATGGACAATCAACAAAATGAACATTTCTTTCTGAACATTGTGCAGCAATAGATTCCAGGACAGAACGGTTAATAGTACTCATGCAGATAATCACCGAACCAGGCCCTACACCATTAAGAATACCAAAATCTCCAGAAAAAACTTCCAGAATCTGCTCATCATTCAGTACAATTACAATTATGGTTTTACAACTTCTTCCAATTTCTACGGGATTCGCATAATGGATCCCCCCTAACTCCTGAAATTTTTGAATTGCTTCTGGCCGTAGATCATTGCCATATACAGAATATCCATTTTGAATGAAGGCCTTCGCAATTGGAAAACCAACCCTACCTAATCCTATTACACCAATTTCTTCTTTGTTCATGGTCATTAAAAATTACATGCATTACTTAAAGCTGTACTTTTGATTTTACTTTTTTAGCCTTATTAGATTGAGGTAACATCTTTTTCAACTTATTTTCCTTAGGGTTTTCCAATCCTAAAAACGTAAAGATTGCAGCTAGGAGAAGAGAACACGACATTAACAAATAGGAGGCGTCAAAACTTTCTGTCACAGCATTTAGATGCCCCACCAGGTATGCTCCTGCAAAGGATCCCAGTGCTCCAAAACTATTGATAATAGCTACTGCTCCTGCACTTACATTTTTTGGAAATATTTCTGTTAATGATGTAAAAAAAGGAGCATAGGGAGTATAAATTGCTGCCCCAGCAATTACAAGTAAACCAAAAGAAATATTAAAATTAGATGTGCCTGCAAAATAAGAAGCACCGAAAGCAATGGATGCGACAAGAAGAAAAGGCCATATAAATACCTTTCGGTTTAACGTCTTGTCAGAGAAATATGAAGCTATAAACATAGATATAATAGCAATAATGTACGGGATCGTTGAAAGCCAGCCTGTACGTACAATACTTCCATCCGGAGCTGAATTAATAATGGTAGGCAACCACATAATAAAACCATAAGCACCCAGGCTCCAAAGAAAATATTGAAAGCATAATAAAATACATGCTCTGGATTTAAATGCCGCTGCATAATTTTTTACAGGTTTTATATTCTTTTGCTCTTCGTTAAGCTGATTTTCGAACTTTACCTTTTCACTTTTTGACATCCATTTTGCGTTATTGGGCTTATCGTCTACCAAAAACCACCAACAAAATGCCCATATTACCGCCGGAGCTCCTTCAATTATAAACATACCTCGCCAGCCAACAGAATCTATTAAATAACCAGACAAAACCGACATCCATATTAGAGTGATAGGATTGCCTAAAATTAAAAATGTATTAGCCTTAGATCGCTCCGGGCTCGTAAACCACCTACTAAGCAGTATAATTAGAGCAGGCCATACAGCAGCTTCAACAGCCCCCAATAAAAATCGTATTACGTACAGTATTTTTATATCGCCAATTAAACCCGTTGCAGATGCCAGCAATCCCCAAAGGATACAAGACCAAAAAATCAATTTTTTAATACTCTTATCTGCAGCGTAAATTGCACCGGGAATTTGAAAAAAGAAGTAACCAAGAAAGAAAAGGGCCCCCATTAGGGATAACGCTGAAGGGGATATATCGAGGTCTCTAGCCATCCCGCCGGCAGCTGCAAATCCAAAATTAGCCCTGTCTACATAGGCGAGACTAAATGAAATAAAAACAATAGGTGTAATCCTATACCATCTTTTTCTGGCAAGTGTACGATCTTTAATCATTAGAAATTGAAATTTAAAAATATGTTCCTGTGCTTTCTGCAACCAGGAAGTAGGTAAGTGGTTAACTTATCTGCGTTATAAGCTTTCATCCCCAATCCTAAGGCTATTGACTGGAACTAAAACTGAAATTCTTTCTACTTTGCGCTATAGAATGGTTTGGCTATCCAATTAATGAATAATCATTAAACACTCAGATAGCTTCAATCCAAGAGAAATTATATTAAATAATTTCTAAGTATTTTACTTATTCTAAGACTGTAAGGTAGTCTCTAACAACTATAGTATCTGCTCCCCTGGGAAAATTTCTATAAGCAATAAGAGTAACATCCCAAGAACCTGGTAGATTGTATTGTACCGAAGGATTGGAGCCTGTTGATGTTGCTGGTTCGCCGCCTTCAAAAGTCCATTCAAAAAATTCTGGAGAGCCAGTGGAAGAATTAGAATTGAAATTAACTGTATCTCCAGCTTCAATAGTAATTTCTCCGTTTTCACCTTCAACATCTGAAGTAAACCTAGCGATAACATGTTCTAAAACTGTTATTGTTATTAATGAATCTAATGTAACACTTGGATCATTAAATTGATCCTGAAGGCGTATATCAAATACCCCGGGCGCTAAAAATTTTGTATGTAGGATTCTCTCTGTAGATGTGGCATCATTATCTGAACCTATGACATCCACGACACCTCCACCGGGTAAGGTCCATAATCTTTCTTTAACGCCCCGGGACCCGTCTAAAATTGAAACAGAATCATTTACATTAATAGTCCTGGGTGACCAGTCGATAAATACATCAGAAAATTCGTTTAACGGTGGATCTTCTGGTTGGCAGGAAACTAAACTGGCGATTGCCATAACGGTGAGGAGTAAAATTTTATGATTTTTCATGTTTTTCAGTTTATAATGGTTGATATACACTTAGATGTTATTCTTGAATTTCATCATTAGTTATGGTTTCCTGATAAGGAATAGGGAGAAAATCATCCTCTACAGAATCATAATTTTGATAAGACTGAACAAACTGTGTGACTATAACAGCAGTCGGATCCGCTAAATCTTCAGCAGTTGCTTCTCTAAGTTCATTTGGAAATGATCTATATGATATTTGTGAAAGCTCAGCAAGAATATCTTCTATAATGCCCCACCGCCTAATATCCTGCCAACGAATCATGTGACCTTCAAAAGATAATTCAAGGGGGCGTTCAATGTACATTAGATGATGCATTAACTCTTCTGAATTATAATCATCAGGATTTAGTTGCAGTAAACCGGATCTCTCTCTTACCATATTCACATACTGTATTGCTTCAGAAACATTCTCAGCTGTTTTTAAAACTGTTTCTGCATACATCAAATAAACATCTGCTAAACGTACTATTCTTTCATTTATGCCAGAACGATCATCTACTGGTTCTTCTGCCAGCCACCAATTTTGGAATTTTTTTACATGTGCTTCCTGTTCTACACCAAAATCAAATTCTTGTGTGGACCTTTGATAAAAAATTTGTCCATCACCCTTAAAGGCGATACTCGCTAAAGCTCGTTGAGAATACTGCTGGCCAGCATTTCTGGGATCTTCCGGATCTAGTTCATCTCGTTTATATTTTTGAATCAAATTGTAAGCAGGTTCAACATTTCTATCTCCTCCCGCTTCCTGCGGAGCATAGTCTGCTGCTCTGGTAGTTGCGTTATTTGGAGTTTCACCCGGTTTTACCACATCTGAAAAGTTGACTTCAAAAATAGATTCACTATTATATTCATGTACAATGTCGAAGTTCCAACTGATATCTGGAGCAAGACCATACAATTCACTATCAATTATTTTCTTAAATTCAGTCCTTGCTTGCTCGAACATTTCTTCATACAAATATACTTTACCTAATATAGCAGTGGCGGCTCCCCAGGTAGCACGTCCAAGATTTACTGAACTACGGGTTTGCGGAAGATTTTGCTGGGCAAATTGTAAGTCGGAAAAAATGAGATCATAAACTTCATTCCTTGGAGAAAGAGGTTGAGAAAATTCATCCATATTTTCAGGAACTGTGGTATGAATGATGATTTCTCCATCATTGTAAGTCGTTGCCAGCCAGAAATAAAATAAACCCCTTAGAAAACGAGCTTCTGCCTCAATTGGTATTTTGGAAGATTCTGTGAGGTCCGCGGTTTCCAGATTCTGTAATACCTGGTTTGCTCTGAAGATTCCAGTGTATAATTCTGTCCACATATTAGTAGTAAACCCATTTACATTTGTAGCGTTATATTCGTGTAAATCGATATTATCCTGGCCCCAGGGATTTGGCTTAGCTATATCTGACATAGCATGCATAGAACCAACTGCACCGCCACCCATCACATAATCTGATTGGAGTGTATTATAAGTTGCCATTAAACCTTTTTGAAAGTCTTCCTCCGTCTCCCAAAAATCATTAATTGTGATGGTATTGGGATTAGTCTCGTCAAGAAATTCATCAGATGTTGTGCAAGAACCAAATGAAAAGCATGTAAATATGGTTACCGCTACTATCTTTCCTAGTTTCATAATTCTTTAATTTTTAATTTTTATTAAAATTCCAGTTGTAAACCTGCTCTAAATTGAGATGTTACCGGAATATTTCCTCCATCTATACCTCTATTTAATAAACCATCGTTACCTATTTCTGGATCGTTTCCTGTGTATTTTGTAAAGGTTAATGCATTTTCCACACCAATATATATTCTCAAATTGTTTATTGTTAGTTGATCGAGTAGTGATTCAGGCAAATTATAACCGAGTTGAACACTTCTTAACCTTAGGTAGTCTCCGTCTTCAAGAAAATAATCTGACCTGGATCGTATATTAGCATGAGATGTTGAGCCTCTGGGAGTAGGAATTGTAGAGGTAGGATTTGCAGGTGTCCAGGCATTAAGAACATCTTGGTGCCTCTTATGTGCATAGGCATAGCTTTTTATTGCATTATAAATTTTATTGCCGTATGTTCCATAAAACTGGGCGTAGAAATCAAAATTTCTATAGTTTGCATTAATCGCGAAACCTGCAACCCAATCTGGATTACCACTTCCCATAAAGATTCTATCATCATCATTTATGGCACCATCATTATTAGTATCTACGTATCGTAAATCCCCAAGATGCGCTCCTGGTACCAGATTTTGATATTCCTGAACTTCTTCTTCTGTGGTAACTAAGCCATTAGTAGGAATAAGAAAGAAAGAACCTGCCGGATAACCCTCCCTTATTACGGAAACAGGATCTGTAGCACCTCCTATCTGGCCTCCCCAAATGGTACTAGAGGAGAGATTGGTTTGAGTAACTTCATTTGAATTTTGTGAGAAAGTTGCAGTTAATGTAAAACCGAATTCTTCTCCATATTTTCTAAAGCTACTGGCCAATTCATAACCTTTATTTGTCATATTCCCAACGTTCATTATAACACTTCCGTCTCCACCAGAACCTGCAGAAGGAGGAACCGCTACTGGAAAAAGCATATCTGATTTATTTGTCACATAAGCATCTCCCGTAAATGTCACAGCACCATCCAAAAACCTGAGATCAAGCCCCAGGTTCTTTGCTATACTTGTTTCCCATTTTACATCAACATTCGTAAAATCTAATTGAGTAACACCAAGTGCCAGATGTTGATCTGGTTCTCCTAAAACATAATCTACACCTCCTGAAACAACAGGAGCATATAAATAATCTGGTATAAACTGATTTCCTGTAGTACCATAACTAGCCCTTATTTTTGCAGATGATAAAACTGTGTTTATGCCCCAGTTTTGATAAAAAGATTCCTCATCAATATTCCACCCTAGAGAAAAAGAAGGAAAAACTCCATACTTATGATCTTCTCCAAACCTTGAGGATCCATCCCTACGCACACTGGCACTTAACAGGTATTTATCTGCATAATTATACTGAAGTCTACCAATTGCTCCTGTTAAACTAGAAATATATTCTGTTCCACTCGCTGTAGGATCTATTGCGCCTCCACTTAATACCTGGATATCATTGCTTAAGAAATCACGCCTGCCAGCACTAAATGATCTTCTGGTAGTTTGTTCCCTAGTATAAGCGGCTAATGCAGATATTTTATGGTCACCAAAAGCCTTCTCATACATACCCATAAATTCAACAATCCAGTGTTGTCGGAAATTTTGCCCTACTTCAAGGCTGGCTATTGGAAAGCCTCCAGGAGCCAGATCGCCGGTAAATTCATCGTAGAAAGTAAATCTTGGTTCAAATAATTTTGAATATGTATTATACTGAAAACCACCAAGATTTGTTCTAAGGGTAAGACCTTCAAATACCTCATAATTCAAATCCATATTTATAGAATGGTTGTTCCCTTGTTGTTCATTTACTTGTTTTATTCTTCTGGCAATATTTGCTATCGCGCCAGGGTTAGACTCCGGTTCTGGAAAGGATTCGTCTCTGTAATCTTCAAGAGGAGTTTCAAAAGGCCGTAATCGAATTGCATCAATTGGAAGATCGGTATTGCTTATATCTCTCTGATCAAATGCTAGACCTATACCTACATTAGCGCTAAATTTACCTTTTTCAAAATGAGTGTTAGCACGAGTAGAAAGGCGCTCGTATTCGCTGTTTAACCAGGTCCCTTCCTGATTAAAATAGGTTGTAACAATACTATAGGTTAGAGTTTCTGTTCCGCCTGATAGCCTTAAACTATGATTTTGAATGGCTGCATTATCCACCTGGAACATATCTGTCCAATTGGTGTTATAATATAATCCTCTTTCATGCCATCCCGGCTGGAGAGCTGTCCAACCGAAATCACCTGGAGCATTAACAGAAAGATATCTTATCCTATTTACATACAGCCAATCTGCTGTATTATTTATCAGCGGGATATTTCGGTTAATCTTTGTAATGCCATAGTAAGAATCAAGATTTACCCGCATTTGTCCTGGAGTACCAGTTTTTGTGGTAATCAAAATAACACCATTCGATGCTCTTGTACCATAAATAGAAGCCGAAGCCGCATCCTTAAGTACTTCAATAGATGCTATTGCATCTGGACTAATGTTAGGAGGTTGCTGATATGGAACCCCATCAACAACATAAAGAGGCCCGGTTCCATCTGCTGAAAGGGATCCTAAACCACGAATTTGAACATTGGCAACCGCACCGGGTGCTCCTGAGCTTTGTGTAATGTTTACTCCTGCCATTTGACCCTGTAGTGCAGAAGTAAAATCTGGAGAACCTATCTTTTCCAATGATTCGGCTTTAACTTGAGAGACTGCCCCGGTTAACTCTCTAACAGTTTGCGTTCCATAACCCACCACCATAACTTCATCTAATGCCTGTTCATCAGATTCCATTTGAACATCCATTGTTGAATTTCCTGCAACAGCCCTTCTCGTAGTTTTCATACCTATGTAACTAAAAACCAAAACTGCATCATTTGAAGTCACATCAATGGTATAATTTCCATCAAAATCACTTAATACCCCGTTGCTAGTACCTTCCTCTTGTATTGTTACACTTGGTAATGGAACCCCGTTTGAGTCTGTTATGGTACCACTTACACTTTGTTGGATACCAGTTAGCTTTACCTTAGTTTTTTCTTCAGAAGAATCTAAAGCAATCGCAATATTATTACCCATTACACTAAGAGTGTAAGGTGTTCTTCTAGTAATTTCCTTCAACACTTTCTCTAAATCTTCCTTCTGAAATTTAAATCTTCCTGATAGTTTAGTTTTGAGATCTATACCTTCTCCATAAGCAAACTTCAAATCCGCCTGAGATTCTACTTCTAATATAATTGCACTTAGAGTTGGATTGTAAACATCAAAAGAAATTTCTTGAGGATTTATAAACAGAGGAAAATAAAAAAATACTGTTAATAGTAGTTTGTTCATATTTAATTTATTTAATTTTAAAAATGCAAATGGCTTTTCGACAATAGTCGGATTATGCTTGTTTGTTATTTTGAAGAAAAAGGGGGTTTTCTATTTGACCGTGGAAACCCTTTTTTCTACTTACTGTATATTTCTATTTTTTTAGTTTCTTTATTTACTTCATAGTTAAGATTATTTATTATTGATAAAAGATTTAAAATATCTTTAAGAGAGTCCTCTTTATTTATCCTCAATGTTACTCTCTTCTCCTGCGTGTAATCATTGGTGAGAAATTCATATCCAAATCTTTTCTCTAACCATTCAAAAAGCTTCTCCAATTCTATATTATTTAAATCCTTATAAGAGACATTATCATCAAAGTGGAGAGTAGTATTAAATCTTCTTATTAAAGCTCTTTCATTTTCATAAATAAATTTTTCACCCTTGATGAGAGCCCACGACTTTTCCAACCCATCAACTGAAACTAAAATTCGCCCTGAGAACAAAGTAACTTCTATGTTTTTTAGCCCAGGCTTTTCATTTACTAAGAAAGAGGTTCCAAGTGCAATCGTTGTAGTAAATTTGGTATTTACCTTAAACTCCTTTACACTGTCCGTTATTACGTTAAAAAAGGCTTCGCCTTTTAATTCTACTTCTCTAGAATTAGTGAAATTTTTCTTAAAGCTTATTTCGGAATCCTTCTTTAGTAGAACCAGGCTGCCATCAGGTAATACAACCTCTTTGTCAGCTGCAGCAAAGTTTTCAATAGTAATTATTGGATTGTGAATTTCCAGAAAGAAATAGGATATGAAAAGTAAAATTATAAGCGCAGCGGCGGCGGCTTTAGCATAGTTTTTCCGATCGGCTTTTCTGCCCGTCGAAATCTTAGATCGAAAGCTTTTCCACGAATCTGCTATATCGTTTTCTGATACAGTTGAGTAGGGAGCATTCCATGCCTCTTCAAATTCTTCTTCGTTAAAATCATGATTTTTCAATGCAACAATTTTTCAGCTTATATAACTATGACAATTGAAAAATCAATAGTTCCTACTCCGGATGTAAAATTTTTTAAATTTTTTTCAATTCTTCTTTTAAAAAGTTACTGGCAAGATAGATGTGATTCGCAATCGTTTTCGTGGAAATGGAAAGATATTTAGCTATTTCATCGTAGGTTAAGTTCTCCTTTTTATGAAGTAGAAATATCTCTCTTCTTTTTTTTGGCAATTTTTTTATTCCGGTATTGAGTTTAATTAAATCCTCCTCAAGGTAGTCATTGGGAGATTCTTCTGTTACTTCATAAGATTGTAAATAATAATCCTGGTTTGAAACCATTTTCTTTTCTCTTCGAAGATGGTTTAGGATTATATTTTTACATATTACATAAAGCTGTTTATCAAATACAACGTCTTCTTTCAAGTTCTCTCTTTCATTCCAAACTTTTAAAAATGTTTGTTGAACAAAATCATCGGCCTGTAGAGTAGAAGAATAGAATTTTTTTGCAAATCCATGTAATTTGGAGTAGTAAATTTTATAAAGTTTCTCCAATGCAGTTATATCATTGTTCCTTAAGGCTTTTACCAAAAAATATGTTTCATGATTCTTCATACCCAAAAGATTAAAATTCTATTAAAAAATTTTTATTTAAGCTCCATAAAGTTAAAAGTATAACAATTTTTTAAAAAAAAACAAAAATTCTTGTCTCGTTAAAAATGAATAATATAATAAAAGGCTATGATTTATATTAATAATGAATCCTCAGATAGCATAAGCCATAGTAATGGGAAATGTTTTCTTATCAATTAACTGAAGAAAATTTGAGAAGCATAAATTTCAACAGCATCATGAAGTTCCGGAATTTAGAATAAATTTTTTGTCATATTTAAGATATGAGTGAGTTGAACTTGGATTTAAAAAATCCTAGTTTTAAGAATAGCAAAAGTTTACGTTAAAAATTTATTCTACTGTTTACTTCCAATTATAAAAGTGCAAAAAGCCAGTAATCGTTGAAGTTAAAGTTTAATTGAAGAATTTGAAGACGAGGATGACAATTTTCTTTGCTAAAAATGAAGCATTATTTATTGACAAGAGGCGTTTTAAAAACGGGGAAGAGTTAAACAGGCATCTTGCAGTCCAAGGGGGCGGCTAAAGTATTGCTTACAGCCCCTGCAAAGGGCATTCCTAATATTGTTCATGGGGTAAACCATAAAGAATATCTCCCTGATGACCTATCGATATTTTCCGCAGCTTCCTGTACTACAAATGCCATTACACCAGTTCTCAAAGCTATAGAAGAATCCCTTGGTGTGGAACATGGACACCTGGAAACTATACATGCCTATACTAATGATCAAAATCTCGTAGATAACATGCATAGTAAATACCGCAGAGGAAGGGCTGCCGCATTAAATATGGTAATTACCGAAACCGGGGCAGGGAAAGCTGTTGCAAAAGCACTCCCGTCACTGGAAGGGAAATTAACTTCAAATGCCATCCGGGTGCCTGTACCTAACGGTTCCCTGGCCATTCTTAACCTGGAAGTAAAAGCAAAAACTACAGTGGAAGAAGTAGAGGCTATCTTAAAAAAGTATGCCCTTGAGGGGGATTTGGTAGAGCAAATTAAATTTTCTCTGGACAATGAACTCGTATCATCCGATATAGTGGGATCCACAGCCCCGGCAATTTATGACAGTAAGGCAACCATTGTTTCTGCTGAGGGAAAAAATATTATCCTGTACATATGGTACGACAATGAGTATGGATACAGCCACCAGGTAATAAGATTGGCAAAGCATATTGCCAAGGTTAGAAGATATACTTATTATTAGATCTTAATATACCATTATCGTGGAAGTAATTAGATTAATTACTACTTATACTAAAATTGGAAATATTATAATATTAAAAAATAGACATGGATTAAAACGACACTTTTTGTCGCATTCTTGGTTTTTATTTGTCCTGAACTTTTAAATTTACAGGATGAACATTTTATACCTGCACGGACTTAAAAGCAAATTAAGTTCTGCCAAAAGAAAAGTACTCGAACAATACGGAAACGTTTACGCGCCGGATATTGACTATTCCAGAGATCATATTCAATATGGAGAAGTTCTTCAGCAGTTTCCGAAAACAGAATTTAATGTGATCATCGGCAGCAGTATGGGAGCCTTAAATGCATATATCATCTCTAACTGGATTGGCCGCCCTGCGCTCCTGTTCAATCCTCCATTATCAAAACATCCATGGAGTACAATGTTTCCGAAGGAAAAATTTAGCCGGGGAGACGCTTCAAAGCAACTTTTATTAGGAGCAAGAGATGAAGTGGTAAATCCGCAGGAGACTCTCAGTTATATCGGGAATCATTTATATAATCATGAACTGGTAATCAAAATCGATCCTCAACTTGGCCACCGAATTCCTGTTGATGTATTTAAAGCTGAAGTAAAAGATTTCTTCGATAAAATCTGCCAATAAAATTATAAACATGTCTGTACGCCAAACCATTAAACGCCATTACAAGATCATTTCGCTGCTTAAAAAGCGGCCGATGAGCTTTGAAGAGATCTCCAATGAAATGCTGGCCGATCCAGATTCGGTAGAAGAAAACCTGTTGAAATCTCAAAGAACCCTGCAGCGCGACATCCGTGATATTGCTTCTATCTACGGAATTGAGATCGCTTCAGACCGCGCACATAATAAATACTATATCATAGATGATCTCGAGATGAACCACTCCCAAAGGCTGAGGGAAAATTTCGAAATTTTGAATGCCATCAGGCTTTCACGCAGCCTGGGAAACAGCCTGATCTTTGAAGAAAGGAAACCACTGGGTACCGAACATATGGCAGGCCTGCTTCATGCCATTCAGAATCTTAATCTTGTGAAGTTCCAGTATCATAAATTCCTTGAAGATTCCCAAAGCAGTAGGAAGGTTAAACCCATTTCGCTGAAGGAAGCCCGCAACCGCTGGTACCTTATAGGCATGGATACCAAAGATGAGCAGATCAAAAATTTTTCGCTGGACAGAATCAGGGAACTTAGCATCACTTCAGAAAAATTCAAAAGGATCGAGTATAATATCCACGAAGAATTTAAAGACAGCTTCGGCATTATTAACGGCACCAATGAGGAGCCGGTAAAAATTGTGCTGGCTTTTACCGCCAGGGAAGGAAAATATGTAGCTTCCCTCCCACTGCACCACAGCCAGCAGTTAATTTCTGAAGATAAATCTGAAGATGAAATGCGCTTCAGCTATTTTATAAGGCCTACCTACGACTTCAGGATGGAAATTTTGTCTTATGGTGACCAGGTAAAGGTTATCGAGCCAAAAAAACTGCAGGACCATATCGCCATTCAGCTGAAAAATGTTCTAAAAAGTTATAATTTCAAAGGTTAAATAGTTGACAGAGCAGCACAAATTTATTTTCCACCTAAATTCTGATTACTTTAGCAGTTGTATATTGCTTTTACAACTTAAGAACTGACTCCGAGGCAATGTTCAGCTATTAATAAAGAAAATACGTAATGGAGCAAATCCGCTGGAAACAAAGATTTTCAAACCTGCAAAAGGCATTCATAAAACTGGAACGCGGACTGGAGCTGTTCGATCTGGAGGAATATAAGGAAAAACAGGAGCAGATTAGTCGTAGTGCAGATCCTGGGCACGATGTGGTTTTGATGGCTGAAATGGAAAAACTGGAATTAAGCAGGGAAGGAATAATCCAGCGTTTTGAATATACATTTGAATTATTCATCCTGACATTGCAGGATATTTTGAAGTTTTCCGGCGAAAATGCAGAGGAATTGTTCGGAAAGCGTGCTGTATTAAAAAGTGCTTTGAAAAACAATCTTATCCAGGACCATGACGGCTGGAGGAAAATGTTGAATTCCAGAAATCTAACCTCACATACCTATGACGAAAAAACTGCCGATGAGATCACTGTTAATATCATAAACACGTTTTTCCCATTAATGCAGCAATTATATGCAAGGCTTGAAGAAAAATACCAGCAATAAATTTGGGCTTTCAGAAGAGACCATTCACCTTTTGGAGTCTGCTTTAAGCAAATTCCCCCAAATACAGGAAGTGAAAATTTTTGGCTCCAGGGCCATGGGTACTTATCGCCCCGGTTCTGATATTGACCTCGCCATTTTTTCTGACGATCTTAGCCACCTTGATTGGCTGGATCTTTTAGACGGGATTGAAGATCTCAATTTACTCTACGAAATAGATTGCCTCTACTACAATAAAATAGACACTCCTGCCCTTAAAGAGCATATTGATCAGGTTGGGAAAGTTTTCTATAAGGCTAATAAAGCCTAATTCCCCGGTGGCTTTTACCGGATCGCTGCTTTAACTTTTCCGCAATCCCACATCTTCATTTTCCAGGTTAGCCGACATAGTTTGTCAGGCTTCCCCTGTAGTTTTGTTGATATATCCGCTGAGCTATTTTAGGCCTGGTTTTCAATTTGGGGTAATGAAACTCTCCCGGAATACTCAGCGGTTATTTTTAATGATATGAAGAAAAATTACCTGGTCACCCACGGCGGGATCAGCTTAGATCTTGCCAAAGTCAAAGCATTTCACATCGATACCTGGATCCCCCGCGGAAGGAGCCATATTCTGCGGATAGAATTCCATTCGCGGTACGAGTACATTTTTAATCCCGGAAAACAGGAATATGAAAAGGTACTGATAAATGATTTTACAGAGCATCATTATGCCGACTATGAAACCACGGAAGCCTACCGCAATGAATGGCAGGAAATCTGGAAGACTTATCTGGGAGAAGACATATAAATAGACTAAAATTAAGTATGACCAAATATCATTTCCCTAATCTTTATAGGCTTTTAGAAGTAGAGTTTATTCAGCAGGCACTTTTCGATCTGATTGAAGAAAAGAGTAATTATTCGCCCCTGCTGGTAATAAATCATCAGGATTATTTTCTTTCCCTTTCCAATGAATACTACTACGTTTTTCTGCTTCCTGTAGTTACCCCTCAAATTGCAGCCAGAGTCTCTAATTCCTGCAAATTTATATTTAACCGGAAAACAATCCTGGTGCAACTGGAAAATTTCGGAAATATTCCCATGTTAGAACATCAGTTCTGTGTAAAGCTGCAGGATATTATTCAGCAGGCAGAGCAAAACGGAATTAAGAAAAACAGTTTATTTCTGCGGTTATTAAGTGAGATATAATTAAAGTGCTTCTTAAAATTAAAATTTAAGCAACTGTTTCTCTTCGTGTTATAATTAAAATAAAGACAATTATGGAAAAACATTTCCAAACCTTTAAGAAAATATTTAGATTTACAACGCTGGCACCTGATTTCCGCCACCCTACTCTCTGGAAATTGAATGATAATTTACAGCACCCAAACCTGTATACCTTACTTACTGAATGACTCAATCAAAACAACAACTGGAAAATCAGCTCTGGAACATTGCCAACACTCTTCGGGGAAAAATGGGAGCCGATGAATTCCGGGATTATATTTTAGGATTTATCTTTTACAAGTACCTGAGCCGAAAAATGGAGCTGCACGCCGATAAGATCCTGAAGCCGGATAATCTTATCTTCAGGCAACTGGAAGGGCATCCTCAGGAAGATTTATATCTTGAAGCTGTAAAAGAGGATGCTTTGATGCATCTTGGCTATTTCCTTAAACCTTCTGAACTCTTCAGTGAACTCGCCCGCCGTGGGAATGGCAACGGGAAAAGCAAATTCATCCTGGCCGACCTGGATAAGGTGCTGCGGAATATCGAGCAGAGCACCATGGGCAGCGAAAGCGAGGAAGATTTCGGAAATCTTTTTGAAGACCTGGACCTTACCAGCAGCAAATTGGGTAAAACCGAAGAAGCAAAAAACGAACTCATTGTAAAGGTGCTTACGCATCTAGACCAGGTGGATTTTGACCTGGAGAATACCGAAAATGATGTTTTAGGTGATGCCTATGAATACCTGATCGGAAAATTCGCTTCGGGTGCCGGGAAGAAAGCCGGGGAATTTTACACCCCCCAACAGGTAAGTAAAGTGCTGGCGAAGCTGGTGACCCTAGGAAAAGACCAGGTGAAAAATGTCTATGATCCTACCTGCGGTTCCGGGTCTTTGTTGCTGCGGGTCTCAAAGGAAGCCGAAGTAGGTGCTTTTTACGGGCAGGAGAGCAATCCCACCACCTACAACCTTTGCAGGATGAACATGATCATGCACGATGTGCATTACAAGCGCTTCGATATTTATAATGAAGATACACTGGAGAATCCGTCTCTCGAGCATTTTGACGAGCGTTTCGAAGCCATCGTGGCCAATCCGCCGTTCTCTGCGAAATGGAGTGCGAGTCCATTATTTATGAGTGACGATCGTTTTGCGGCCTACGGAAAACTGGCTCCAAAAACTAAAGCCGACTTTGCTTTTGTACAACATATGGTGCATCAACTTTCTGATACCGGAACCATGGCGTGTGTCTTGCCGCACGGCGTACTTTTTAGAGGTGCTGCGGAAGGCCACATTCGTAAATACCTGATCAAAGACAAGAATTACCTGGACGCGGTGATTGGTTTACCTGCCAATATTTTCTATGGAACGGGAATCCCCACCAGTATTTTGGTCCTAAAGAAAAACAGGGAGCACAGCAAAGACATTCTGTTTATTGACAGCAGTGAACACTATGAGAAGATTAAAACCCAGAATTACCTGCGGGAAGAGGATGTAGAGAAGATCATTGACACTTATAGGGAACGAATTACTATTGATAAATACAGCTATGTAGCGCCACTTTCTGAAGTTAAGGAAAACGATTACAACCTCAACATCCCTCGCTATGTGGATACTTTTGAAGAAGAAGAGCAGGTAGATATCAATGCTGTTGCTGCGGAATTAAAAGGTCTTGAAAATGACATAAAAGCAACTGATTCTGAAATAGCCGACTTCTGTAACCAGTTAGGAATTGAACAACCTTTTTAGATGGAGACGGAAATTTTGCAAGAAAAGAGGCAACAACTGATTCCGAAGCTGAGGTTTAAAGAGTTTGAGGGAGAATGGAAAATAAATAAATTAGGATCTATTACCACCTATGTAGATTACAGGGGAAAAGGACCAGAGAAATCTACTGAAGGAGTATTTCTTGTTACAGCAAAAAATATAAAACAAGGGTTTATTAATTATGAAATTTCGAAGGAATATATACCATTAAAGAATTACTCTTCAGTTATGAGTAAAGGAGAGCCAGAAGTGGGAGATATTTTATTTACCACTGAAGCACCTTTGGGAAATATTGCAATGGTAGATAGTCCTAACATTGCTTTAGCTCAAAGAGTAATTAAATTGAGGGTCAAGGAACAATTATGGAATTCATACCTTCTTTTTTACATGTTAAGTCCTAATTATCAAAAATTAATAATTAAAAAAGCAATTGGAACCACTGTTTTAGGAATTTCAGGACGGGAACTTCATAGAACGGCAATAAAACTTCCTTCATTACCAGAACAACAAAAAATCGCCTCCTTCCTATCGGCAGTCGATAAAAAGATCCAACAGCTCACCCGCAAAAAAGCTCTTTTAGAGACCTATAAAAAAGGGGTGATGCAAAAGCTGTTTTCGCAGGAAATTAGGTTTAAAGATCAGAATGGAAAGGAATTTCCGGAGTGGAAGAAGAAGAAATTGGGAGATTTAGCTGATAGAATTACTCAGAAAAATACAAATGACAAGATAAATTTTGTACTTACAAATTCTGCTACTCAAGGAATCATTAGCCAAAATGATTATTTCGATAGAGATATTGCAAATCAAAATAATTTACAAGGCTATTATGTAGTCTCTAAGGATGATTTTGTTTACAACCCCAGAATTTCTGTCCATGCTCCTGTTGGGCCTATTAAAAGAAATAAGTTAAGAGAAGGCGTTATGTCACCACTGTATTCAGTTTTTCGTTTTAAGGATGATAAAAATTTGGTCTTTTTTGAATATTTTTTTGAGACGGTATTGTGGCACAAATATTTAAATAGCGTGGCCAATTTTGGGGCACGGCATGATCGAATGAATATTTCCTTAAATGATTTTTATCTTATGCCGATTCCATTCCCTGCCGTAGAAGAACAACGAAAAATAGCAGATTTTTTATCTGCCATTGACTATAAAATAGAAGCAGTTACCCAGCAAATCGAAAAAAATCAGACCTTCAAAAAAGGGCTTTTACAGCAGATGTTTGTTTAACTATGAAAGACGAATTTTTAAATAACGAGATTTGGGTCCTCACCTTTGGGGGTGGTTTTCAGCGGGCCAATGTTTATAAAAACTTAGAGGTTTCTAAAGATGTCCGAAAAGAGTTTCGAAATGGCCTTAGAATGCACATTGAAAAACTGGTTGAGGAGCAATATCATCAAACTGTTTCAGAGAAGACCCACATAGCGAATATTCGATCAATTGAGGATTATTCAAAGACCACACAATTTGGAGACGTATATATTCCCATAAATTTTGGTGTAGCTCAAAAACTTCTTAACCTTTATTTAAAATACTCCTGGTGTAGCGGGAGAATAAATGCAGTGCCTGTGCATTTTCCGGTAGACCGTCTAATTCAAATCAAATTAAATAAAGAAGCACATAAGAACGGATTAAAATTGTTCAAACTAAAACCCTGGACACAGTTTGAAGACAAGGAAGACTACAATGATGTTATAGAATTCGCTAAAGAAGTGCGAGATAAAAAATTTTCCGGTAAAACTTTAGCAGAGATGGAACTGGAAATTTTCACAAGAAGATAAATATATGGAAGAAACTAAAAGCCATTGTAAACTGATTCAGGAGGCCTCTCGTATTCTCGAACACCAAAAGGAAATTTCTACTTTAAAAGGAGAGAATTTTAACATCTTTTCTATCCTGAAGATGGAAACCAAAGAAAACGCCACCCATTCTGCTTTTTTAGGAGAATTACTAAATCCTGAAGGTTCTCATGATCTTGGAAGTACATTTTTAAAACTTTTTCTTGACACTCTTCAAGTAAAAAGTATGGACATAGATTCCGCGAGAGTAAAATTAGAATATTATGTAGGGGAAAGGAATGACGGTGAAAAAACCGGTGGCAGAGTGGATATATTCATTTATGATAAAGATCTGAATTCAATTTGTGTAGAAAATAAAATTTACGCTCCGGACCAAAACGTGCAAATCCAGCGCTATTGCAACTATAATAGAAATAATAATTTAGTGTTCTATCTTACTCTTGAGGGAGAAGAACCAGGTAAAGGAAGTAAAGGAAAATTAAAATCAGGAGAGCATTTCCACCTTTTAAGCTATTCCACAGATATTGTGAATTGGCTTAGAGCCTGTGCTAAAGAAGCTGTTCATTTTCCCATCATCAGGGAGACTATTCAGCAGTACATCATATTAATCAAGAAACTCACTAATCAACTTACTGACCATAAAATGCAGAACGAGATCCAAAAACTTATTGCTGAAAATTATAATACTACCAGAACCCTCGTCTCAAATTTAAAAGTAGTGGAATTAAAATACACAAATCTTCTTTTAAATGAAATAAAGGGTCAGCTCGAAAAAGAACTCAAAGAAGGATGGACAGTGGAGGCCTATAATGATTTGGAAGAAGCCTGGACAGGATTATATATTAATCACGAGGAATGGCCTAAAAAAGTTTATGTCAAACTTGAAGGACAATCCAAAGTTCCGTGGAGTGATAGTATCTATGGGATAATTGGGAACAAAAACAATTGTGACCGTGATAAATTAAATAAAGAACTGGCTGGTGTAGAATTGCTTCAAGAAGGTTTTAGATCAAATAACGTTTGGCCTTTCTATAAAACTATTCTTCACTTTAGTAATGACGAATCCCGCGCCATTTTATTCGATGAGCAAAAAAGAAAAGAACTTGCTTTAGACCTTTCTGAAAAATTTCTTGAATTGGCAAAAGCTTGTGAGGAACCTTTGAAGAAGGTACAGAATACAGATCAAGTAAAAGAAACACCTGCTTCTTTAAATTAAAAGGAATTGAGCTACCAATCTGAAGCCGAATTAGAAAACAACCTGGTCAAGCAACTGCAAAGCCAGGACTATGACAGGGTTATTGTAAATTCTGAGGCTTCTGTATTGGCCAATCTTAAGAATCAGCTGGAGGCTTTTAATGACACCAGCTTTTCAGAAAAGGAATTCGGCAGCATCATTAACCACCTGGCGAAAGGCAATGTCTTTGAAAAAGCAAAGAGCCTGCGCGGGAGATATCAGCTCACCAGGGACAACGAAGAGTCTTTTTGGGTACGCTTCTATAATTCGGAAGACTGGACAAAGAACCTGTTCCAGGTTACCAATCAGATCACCCAGGAAGGAACGTACAAAAACCGCTACGATGTTACGCTGCTGGTGAATGGTTTGCCACTGGTGCAAATCGAATTAAAAAGGCGCGGACTTGAACTTAAAGAGGCTTTTAAGCAAATCAACCGTTATAAACGCCACTCCTACTGGAACAACTACGGGCTATTCAATTTCGTGCAGCTGTTTGTGATTAGTAATGGTGTGGACACAAAGTATTTTTCCAATAATCCGCTACAAACCCTCACCTTCAAACAAACCTTTTTCTGGGCCGATAAGCAGAACAGAAATATCAAGGAATTAACGGCTTTTACAAAAGCCTTTTTAGACACTGCACACCTGGGGAAAATGCTTTCAAGGTATATCGTTCATAACGAAACCCACAAGATCCTGATGGTGCTTCGCCCCTATCAGTTCTATGCTTCCGAAGCCATTATTGAGCAGGTGAAAACAAGCAAAGACAATGGCTACATTTGGCACACAACGGGATCAGGCAAAACGTTGACATCTTTTAAAGCCAGTCAGATCCTCATGGACCTGCCGCAGGTGCATAAAGTGGTCTTTGTGGTAGACAGGAAAGACCTGGATTACCAGACCATGAAGGAGTTCAACAGCTTCAAAAAAGACTCTGTTGATGTTACGGGTAACACGAATTCATTGGTCACCCAGTTTACCGATAATACGAAACTCATCCTCACCACCATTCAGAAACTGAACAATGCTATTTCTCCGGGCCGTTATCAATCCCGCATGGAACACCTGCAGGACAAGCGGATGGTATTCATTTTTGACGAATGCCACCGCAGCCAGTTCGGGGAAACTCACAAGCGAATTACAGTCTTCTTTAAGAACAGTCAGCTCTTCGGCTTTACCGGCACCCCGATCTTTGCAGATAATGCATCTAAAAACGATTTGGGAAAGAGGACCACAAAAGACCTTTTCGGAGAGTGTCTGCACAAGTACGTGATCACAGATGCCATTCGGGATCAGAATGTACTCAAGTTCAGCATAGAATATATTGGCCGCTATAAGCGTAAGAGCAACACCTTTGTAGATATTGAGGTAGAAGATATCGACACCAAAGAGGTGCTGGAAAGCGAACAGCGAATGGAAAAGATCGTGGACTACATCATCAAATACCACGACACCAAAACCAAAAATCGAGACTACTCCTCCATCTTTGCCGTTAGCAGCATTCCGAATCTGATCAGGTATTACGAGATCTTCAAAAAGAAAAAAGAAGCCGGGGAACACGACCTAAGAATTGCTACCATCTTCACTTACGGTGCCAATGAAGAAGATGAAGAAGCACAGGGATTGTTGCCGGACACTAAAGTAATGGCCGCGGAACCTAAGGTCTTATATAAAACCAGTCATACCCGGGAGAAGCTGGATGAATTTATAGAAGATTATAATGCAATGTACAATACCGCCTTCTCTACCCGGGACAGCAAAGATTTCGAGAACTACTTTAAGGACATCAGTAAGCGTTACAAGAACCGGGAAAAGGTCGGGTTTAAGGATGAAGACCGGTTGGATATCATCCTGGTGGTGAACATGTTCCTTACCGGTTTTGACGCCAAAAAGCTGAACACCCTGTACGTGGATAAGAACCTGCGGCACCACGGACTCATCCAGGCCTTTTCCAGAACCAACAGGATCCTGGACGAAAAGAAATCCCAGGGAGAGATCCTCGCCTTCCGCAATCTTAAAAAAGCTACCGACGAAGCCATTGCGCTTTTCTCCAATAAAGAAGCAAAAGAAGAGATCCTCCTCCCCGATTACGAGCAGGTCACAGAGAAATTCTCTGAAGCTTTTATTGAGCTCCTTAAAATTGCCCCGACAGTAAAGAGCGTGGACAATTTACCTTCTGAAGAAGAGGAGCTGCAATTTGTGCAGGCTTTCCGGGCGTTAATTCGTGCGAAAAATGTGCTTACCTCTTTTGCCGATTTTAGCTGGGAGGACGTGCCGATGGACGAGCAGACCTTTGAAGATTACAAGAGCAAGTATCTCGATCTATATGAAAAAGCAAAAGGCGATCATCAGAAACAAAAAGCTTCCATCCTGGATGATGTAGATTTTGAACTGGAATTGATCCACAGGGATGAAATCAATGTGGCTTACATCCTGAAATTACTCGCCGGACTAAAACAAGCCAAAGGTCAGTCTGCCGCTCAGCAGAAAAAGCAAATTTTAGATCTGCTTGCCGGAGACGTCGAGCTCCGCAGCAAGCGTGAATTGATTGAAAAATTCATAGAAGAAAATCTTCCAAAAATAAAAGATATAGATTCTATTCCCAATGAATTTGATAAGTACTGGAGCGATCAGCGGGTATTAGCCTTAGGCAATCTCTGTGAAGAAGAACACCTGGACAAGGAACAGTTTAAATCATTAATAGACGCCTACATCTACAACGAACACGAGCCCCTGCGGGATGAAGTTTTTAAGTGCCTGGATAATCGCCCCAGTATTTTAAAAGCACGGGAAATTGGGGATAGGATCATCAATAAGATGAAGGAGTTTGTGGAGGTGTTTGTGAGAGGGGTTGGGGCATAATAGAAGAATCTGATTCATCATCCTTTGCTAAAGATTAATTCCATAAAACCAATACATAAAAATTTTAAAGATGAAGATTAATTCCAAGATTCAAGAAGCTATAAGAAACAATAGATTGGTCATCTTTACTGGTTCAGGATTATCAACAAAATTTGGTTTACCGACGTGGGATACTTTGGTAAAACAGGTAGTTCAAGATGTAGATAATTCTATATACACTCCTTTTATAAGTCTAATGGAAAATGGCTTGATGGAACCGTCTGAAGTTCTTGAAAAATTAAAACCAGAACATAATCAAATAAAAAAATACATTTTAAAAAATTTTAAAGTATCAACAACAGATGATTTAGAGCTTCATCAAAAGTTACTGGAGCTAACTGGTCAAATAATTACTACAAATTATGATAATGCCTTTGAATTAGCCTCAAATAACAAAATTAACCCTACCGTTCACACTTCAACTTTTAACGTTAGCGAAATAAATAAAAATGAACAAGAATATATTTTCAAAATTCATGGAAGTTATAATGAACCTGACAGTTGTATAGTTTTTCAGGATCAATATAAATCTCTCTATTCTAAAAGCGCCGCTAAAGAAAAACTAAAGTCGGTTTTTGCCGAAAAAGTTATCTTATTTTTAGGCTTTAGCTTTAAAGATCCTGATATTTCTTTCCTTTTCAACACTCTCGATAATATATATGAAAATAATATTCAACATTTCATAATAACCCCCAATCCGAAGGAATTCGACAACTTTAATTTTTTGAAAACTATAGAAATAGAAGATTACCGTGAAATAGAAGTATTTGTCAACTCATGTTTAGAATTTAAGAAAAGTGGTTTAAAAGAAATAGAAGAGCCTTCTAAAGAAATTCTAACTAAACAAAAAAGAGTAGCCCTAATTTCACCTAATCCTATAGATCTTGAATTGAGGGAAGATATTCTCAACGTTATCAGCAACTTTGATTCTCTAAGTCTAACTTTTCTTTTAGGCACACTTAATATTAATACCTTACTATGTCTAGACGATTACGATCTTATTATAATTGTTAGTACGACTTTTAAGGGTAAGGTTTATGTTGAAGAACAAAATCTACAGAGTAATCTAATGGAACCCATTGAGATTTTTCGAAATATTCCAAATGAAAAACGCCTGTAGTTCTAATTACAAATGAAGAAATACCACTAGTAGAAGATCGACCGGCAATCTATATTTCAACTTTTAAAAATTCCATAGTAAAAAAGTTCATCCATAAGACTCTGCGAAATGCAGAACTTAATTTTTTCGAGAAAGAAATACAAGTAAATTTCCTGATGACTTTTCCTTTTATTAATGAAAAAGGAATTTCCAACTTTGAATCAATTTATGGCAATAACAGAGATCTGGAGATCGGGAAAAAATCCTTGACTAACGTCATTGGCCGTATAGAAGAACAGTCCACTATTGCATCTAAATTGTTTAATATTAAAAAGTCGAATAAACTCTTAACAATAAAAGCTTCAGGAGGCACAGGAAAAACAACCTTAATAAAAAAAGTAGCATATGAGCTCTACAATAGAGGATATTACCATGAAGGTGTTTCATTTAAATCCTGTGAAAACGTTAAAACTTTTGAAGGCTTTGAAGAACTTTTAATTGAAGGATTTAATCTTACCAATATTATTAATTTCAAGGAATATTTAATTGAGAATTTCAGCCATAAAAAATTAGACCTTTTGGTAATCTTGGATAATTTTGAAACTGTTGCTAATGAATTAGACGAGGTCTCCCTAATTAAAGCTAAAGAGTTGCTGATGTTTGCAACAGATTATGCAAGTATAGTTATAACTTCGAGAGAAAGATTGAGTTCTGTAGCCGATTTTGAAGATGTTTATTCCCTCACTCCGCTTATTACTGATGATGCACTAGTTCTATTCGAAGAAAATTATGGTAAGGTAAGAGCCATAGATGAAATAAAAATTTTACGGAATGAAATTCTAGAAGACCTATTGAATAATAATCCTCTGGCAATTAAGCTGGTTACTAACTCTCGCACAAGATTTCGACATATCTCCGAATTAAAAAAACAACTGAAGGAGAATTTCTTCGAATCTACAAATGAAGATTTCACCAAGGTTTTTACTGAAAACGCAGATCTCAATATTGAAAGGACCAAGTCAATTTATCAATCAATAAATTATTCGTACTCCACCTTAAGCTCGAGACAGAAAATTGCTTTCGAATTACTTAATCTTTTTCCTGATGGAATAAGTCTTTCCAATTTCAAGAAGTGTTTCAAAAACAGCGCATCTACAAATAATATAAGTGATAAAGAGTTAAGGGTTTTAAAAGACAAATCTCTAGTTGAAGATTATAATGGCACTCTACAGCTTCAGCCAATAATTAGAAGATTTGCAGAGTTTCAGTTTAAACGACAACCACTCATAGAAATTAAGAAATATTGCTTAGATGCCTATTCATTTAATAGTTTCATTTTAGATATTATTCAATTTATAGAAAAAAAAGAATCCCTTTCCAGAGCATTAGAATTATTTAATCATTTCAAAAATAATCTTTTGAATGTTTTGACCTATATCCCTGAAATAGAAATCAAGGAAAACGGTTCTGTTCCAGAAAAAAAGTATCTACTTAATTTTATTTATGATGTAGAAGATTTTGTTTTAAGTAAAAAGCAGGTAAACGAATTCCTGAGCAAGTTACACGAGCTAGAGGAATATTTCGCTGACTTACCAAATGCAACTACCTTCTTAAAGGTATTAAGATATAACAAGGAGTATTTTCATAGAGAGTTTGACCATTCATATCAGAAATTATCTTCTTTTCTTTCTACCCAAGAGATGAAACAACGCAACTTTAAAGAAGAAGATTATCTCGAAAAAAGATTTAAAAATATTGTTTCCAATGTACATAGTATGGAGGGATATACTTTCCAATACTTGATGCCCTTTATTGAAAATAATGAGACAAAATATTACCTCGATTCTCATTTCTTCTATCTGGGAATTGCGGACAATATCTCTAGGAAAGAACCAGGATTCTATTATTTCGAGTATGATTTAATGTTCAAAAGGTTAGAAATCCGTCAGCTAGAAGACCATATAAATTCTCTGTACATGGAGGAACATCTTGAAATTATGCAATGTACATACACCTTATCTAAAGTAAAACCTCTGAAGCATAGCACAATTCAAAAATTAGTGGTGACCAATCCCTACACAAGAGGACTAAAGGAACTAATGTTTGCTTTTAATTGTGAAGATGATGAAAAAAAACAAAAGCATTTTGAGAAAGCTCTTCGAAATTTATCGCATATTAAGTATTATTATTTAGAAGCACTTTATTACTATGCTAAATTTTTACAATCTTCAGGTTCTGACCAATTTGTAGAAGTCTTAAAAGAAGGTCTTGTTTCAAGTGAACAATTTAAATATCAGTATATCTATCATCTGTTCACAAATTTTGAACAAAACAAGAGTTATGAATTTAAATATTCATTTTATCCGATAGAGACATTGGAAAACTACGTGAAAAACCACAATAATTTTTGGGAAGAAAAATTCAAGACAAGTGAAGATAAGTATAGCAGGAAGAGAGTGCGAAAAAGCAACTTTACTCAAAGAAGTTGAAAATAATACAACGTACACTTGTCCCTAACATACTAAATAACAAGAAAAAAGGAAAGTCCATTTTCCGTCGCTAGCGCGGAGAAGTTTTTCAGACTTAAACCTAATTCAGACAACCTCCAAGAATGTGATTTTTGACTATCATTCCATGACAACAAATGATAAAGTAAAAAAGCCCTGGCCAACCAAAGCTGCCATGGCGCAGATCTATGAAAAGAACCTGTGGGGTGGTGAAACATCTGAATTTTACTCCGGTTTAGGTTCCCATCATCCTGAGACCGTAGATCCATACATCGCTGTAGTGTCCGCTTTTTTTAAAGATCTTAAAGCTCCGCCGATAGTCTGCGACCTGGGCTGCGGGGATTTTAATGTTGGAAAAGAACTGGTAAAGCACTGTAAAAACTACATTGCTATAGACATAGTTCCGGAGCTTATAGCGCATAATAGAAATGATTTTAAAGCAGATAATCTGGAATTTTCGTGTGTGGATATTGCAAAGGATAAATTGCCTCCGGGAAATTGCGCGATCCTAAGGCAGGTGTTGCAACATTTATCGAATGCAGAAATAAAAAGTGTAGTAGATAAACTGTACCATTTTAAATATGTTATCTTAACCGAACACCTACCGGAAGTAGATTTTGAACCCAATAAAGATATTATCTCCGGTCAGGGTATCAGGCTGAAAAAACATAGTGGCGTAAGCCTTACCGCATCACCGTTTAATTTTAAGGCCAAAGATGAAAAACAGTTGTTGTCTGTTCCATCTCCAGGGTTTAAAGGAGTCTTGGTCACCACGTTGTATAAAGTGCACTAGAGGAGCTGTACTGCAAGATTTCAAAAGCTTGTTTTAATTTAAAGCAAAATTTTATTAACGCTATTCCTTTATAAATTTGATATAATTCCCTAACAAACCTCTAATCTGTTCTGCCGCCACAGGATTTGCAGAATGTACTTTAAATTTCAAGTTTCGGAGATCCAAACCCGATTCGTACACCAACCATTTGGCCGCAGCATAACCATCGGGTGCTACATCTCCTTTTTCATCCAGGCCTAAATCATTGTCAAAACTGAGAAAATCCGGCAGGCCATTTTCTTCAATATACTCTACAAATTGCCTGAAGCTGCGCACCACTACAAAAGCTTCTGCTTCAGAAGGAGTATAGACCATTTCAGGATCCCTTATATCATCTAAAAAAATATTTTTCATCCATATTTTATCTAAATCCCACAGCCTTAGGGCCTGGTTCTTTATGATTATGCTCTTCGGTTATATTGAAAATTTCGGCCAAGGTCATTGCTTCCGTGGCATTAAATTCCAGTCCTTCTTCCCTTACTAAAATATTAGCTTTCTCTTTAGGTAAAGGCTTAAATTCATAGGCAAGTTTAAGCCTGCCTTTACGCTTAAGCGCCGGATCTATATTTTTTAACATCTGTTTTAAAAGTTGCGATAATCTGGATGCCCAGGGATTCTCCTAATATGCCATCGGTAATATTCAAAATCATGGAAAGATTAGAGTTTCGCTGCGCTTTTCGGGACATGATAAGTTCTTCGGCATCTTCAATTACTAATACCGAATTAGGATTTCCCATTAGATATTTAATCATTGCAACATTATCTAAATTCTGAGCCATTTGCCCCGGCAGAAAAATAACTTCCTTCTCTACCAGGTCCATAAATGGCGTATATAAGTGCTTTTCCCTGTGCCAGGCTTGCCATATAGCAGGTGTAATCTGCTTTTATTTTCCTCTGAAAGGATTTGTGTAATTTGCTTATGAAATGATTCAAAATCTTCATTATACATTTTAGCCAGATCAATCCTGGGCTTCAAAAATTTAATTTTTCTATTATCCAATTCAGATTAAAACCGGGTAGAAATTCAGGCTCCTTATTATTTTTATATTTCATAATAATTTGATTTCCAAATTTTAGTTAGAATAAAATTCCGCTTCGACTTTTAGTTCTCCTAAGCCCTACCCATAGGAAAATTCCCAGACTGAAGCGGATTTATTCTTTACAAGGTGAAGAAATTATCATCCCAATGTATTTTTCAAAAATGAAGGGAAGCAACGCCAAAATATGACGTAGAAAAAATAAATATTAGAAAATTTACTATTGTGTGGTAGGAAGCTATCCACTGTTTGGATAAATGAGGTTCTTTAAGAAAAAAAACAGTACCCAGGAAATGATACTTTATTATCAGCTTCCTTTAAACTCGGTAAGGATGCCGGCTAATTAGTCTTTAATCAGAATTTGCGCTTGCATGGGTTGTGGTTGAAGTTCTGCCCCAAAGAACTGGAGTATCTGATTGATTTTATCGTCATTAAATTTGGCTTCCCTTGTTAGTTTTATACCCAACAGGTATATTTAATTATTACCTTCCTATTATACGCTTTTAGGCATACTGACAATATAAACGATTATAAATTTCAAATACGAAAGTTAAAAATTGTTAAAGCGAGACCAATCCGGTGACCAGTTTTTTTAAGCCTCTGAAAGGACTTGGAAACACTGGAAACTTAAACAAACGGTCGTTCCCTCCGACTCCACTTTTTGGCTACCAGCTAATAACAAAAACCCCGTAATCTCACTGATTACGGGGTTTTTCATTTTTAATGAAGTCATTTGATGGCAAATAATTGCACATTCTCAGTGTGCAATTCGGCGACCAATTTTTTCTTCAAAAATTGCACACTGGAAACACCTAAAACATCTACATACCAAGTCTTTACAAAATATTAAAGTTCTAAATCGCATGTCCTTTTTTAGTACTTTAAATGCAAATTTTAAGACCAAAAAAATGAGCACTTCTTATCAACTTAGTTTTTACCTTCGAAAAAGCAGGAGTAATAAATCTTCTGAGAGTGATATTGTTTTACCATTGCCATTCCTCTAAATCTTCATCTGAAAATACATCTGGAATTAATTTTGTGGGCTGGCCATTATCTTCAATTTCTTCTTTTATTATTTCCTCCCATCCTTCACGAACCTTCTTTTCAGCCGGACTTATAATGATCTTATTGTCCTTCACATCAATAGACACCTTTTCCTTCAGGCCTATCAATTTCATTAGCTTTGCAGGCAAGATAACTCCTTTAGAATTTCCTACCCGAAATATATTAGCTTCCATACCTCTAATTATAGTTACAACAAAGTTATAACACTGATTCAGGTTAAACATGAAATCCACGCTTTTTAAAAGAGATCACGGCGAAATTTATTTCTCCAGTGAAAAAAGCTGATCAAAAAATTCTGTTTTTTTAAGAATCGAAGGCTCTAAAATACCTGTTTTCTCCACGTTCACAAAACCCATAAATCTGAAATACCGGTCAAAGGTACGCAGCGCGTAACAACTAAATGACGACTCCCTTTGTTCCAAAAGCTGCGGAAAGGCTCTAAAATATTTTTTCGCATAAAAGTGAGAATCCCTTTCCTTATCTCCATATTTTTTTAGCAGTAACAAACTAAAGGCTGGATTTACACGACCTATAGCTTCAGACTCATACCTGTCGTAATAGGCCCAGTTGAATTTATACCATAGTACATTCAGGATTTCCTGCAGGATGAAATTAGCATCATCTGCATATTTTTCACCCGTTTTGGTAAGGCTAAGCTTCCCGTTCCTTTTTTTAGCCAAAACAGAAATTTCCAGTATAATGCGGGTAATACTTACTTCTTCAGCGTCACTTTCTCTGTATAACTTACTAATCCCCTTTTCTACCCACTCATTTTTCAGGCATCCCAGTGCATAGATCTCCTTCACCAGTTTAACGGGCAAAGCTCCGGTTTTGGTGAGCTTTATTTCCTTACCACCTTTCATTTTATCTATTAGCAGCCGCACCTGTACGAGCAAAGGGCAATTTTCAAGATGAGTTTCCGAAAGTTTGTTCATCAATAAAGGGCCTTCCTCTGTGGGAAAATTTTGAAGTGCCCTCATCTGCCCTGGGGCCAGATTTTCAAAATCTTCTATAGAAGACTTATTATGTGCATTAACCCTTTTTTGTAATTCCCTGTTAAGATCTTCCAGGTTATCAAAACCTTCCAGTCCATCAAGATTAATCATATATAGCTGCCTTTTTGTTTTTAAGAATGATCATTTTCCTGATCATCTACCTCTAATTTATCTAAAAATTCATCTAAGGAAATGGTATTGTTCCTTTTTTCCTCTTCGCTCATCATTTCATAGTCCTCTCCTGTATTTTTGAGACTTTCCAGTTGCTCCTGTACCACTTCCTCTTCAAAACCCGCAAAGGTCATTTCATAAAGGCAATGGGCCAGGATTTCAACTTCAGAAAATTTCTCTAAACCTTCTGAACCTATTTCCATGCCCAGCCACTTGTTCCAGGGAGTAAATTCGATGGCCTGTAAGAATGCTTCTTCTTCATTTTGAGGATGTTTGCATTTCCCGGAAACATCTACATACTCCTCTGCATCAAAATCATCGGCAACGGACTTTATCACAATTGCCATTCCGGATTCTTCAGGATTCATTATGAGCAATTTATTGAAAACCCTTTTGTAATTTTCTATATTTTCCTCCTCCTCAGGAAACAGCTCTATCAATCCGGGAGCTACACTGAGCCAGTAATTGTTTTGTATTAGCGTTTTTAAAGTCATTGCTTTTAAAATATAGTTTTGTAAAATAAAAAATTTCACATCGGATTTGTCAAAATTCCTGGTATCAAAATGAACAAAGAACTGGAAGTTTAAAATAAAGCTTTTCCAAGTTCTGAATTGAAATCATTCATAAACGACATTTTTTGTCGCCGTCTCTGTGTTTATTTGCCTGGAACTTCTAATTTTACAGAATGAACATTTTATATCTACATGGATTAAAAAGCAAACTCAGCGAAAGATCGGCATATTCAGCCGAAGATCATCCTGAATGAATTTCCGCAGGTGGAATTCAACGTGATCATCGGTAGTAGTATGGGCGCGCTTAACGGCTATATTATTTCAGAAAATATCGGCAGGCCTGCATTATTGTTCAATCCGCCACTTATCAAGTACCGGGAGGTGAATTTCAGTTCCCGGTTTGCAAAAGGACTGGCTTCAAAAAAGATCATCCTGGGAGGAAGTGACAAGGTGGTAGATCCTTCAAAAACCTTGCAATTTCTCAGCAGGCATTTAGAGGAATCTGAATTAGAGATTTACATAGATCCGCGGCTGGGGCATCGCATTCCGATAGAAATATTTCAGGAACAGGTAAAAACATTTTTTTCCAAACTTTGTTATTAAATCAACCAATATGTCTGTACGCCAAACCATAAAACGCCATTACAAGATCATTTCACTGCTTAAAAAGCGGCCGATGAGTTTTGAAGAGATCAGCGACGAGATGCTGGCAGATCCCGATTCGCTGGAAGAAAACCTGCTGAAATCCCAAAGAACCCTGCAGCGCGACATCCGGGATATTGCCTCCATCTACGGAATCGAAATTACATCAGACCGTAGCAATAACAAATATTATATCGTAGACGATCTGGAGATGAACCATTCCCAAAGGTTGAGGGAAAATTTTGAAATGCTGAATGCCATCAGGCTTTCCCGCAGCCTGGGCAGCAGCCTGATTTTTGAAAAAAGGAAATCCCTGGGCACCGAGCATATGGCCGGGCTGCTTCATGCCATTCAGAACCTCAATATCGTAGAGTTTCAGTATTATAAATTTCGCGAGGATTCGCATAGCATCAGAAAGGTTAAACCCATTTCACTCAAGGAAGCCCGCAATCGCTGGTACCTTATTGGTATGGACACCAAAGATGGGCAGATCAAAAATTTCTCCCTGGACAGGATTAGTGAGCTCGGCATCACTTCAGAAAAATTCAAAAGGATCGATTATAATATCCACGAAGAATTTAAGGATAGCTTTGGCATTATTAACGGCACAGATGAAGAGCCGGTAAAAGTTGTGCTGGCCTTTACTGCACGGGAAGGCAAATATGTAGCTTCCCTCCCACTGCACCACAGCCAGCAGTTGATTTCTAAAGATGAATCTGAAGATAAATCTGAAAATGAAAATGAAATGCGCTTCAGCTATTTTATAAGGCCTACCTACGTGTATATATTAATATAGAACTACCCCACATTTCAATTTAAAAGTATACCACTTATTACCAACTTGAACGTCCAACC
>NZ_JBGFSM010000015.1:19964-108631 GCF_041679265.1 Autumnicola aciditolerans | reverse complement strand
TTACAGGCAAGATTAAAAAAATATCGGGGTTTGCAAACCCCGATATTTTCTACTTACACAGTTTTTGAGATAGTCCCCAATTATTTAAGATCTCTTGATTCCTGTAGAGTTCTTTTTCAATACTTTTTATGGCAACTTCTTTCCTTTTGCGGGTTTGATAATCATCAAACAATTTATTTATAAATAGAGCGAATAGAACACTGAAAATAATTAAAACACCATCGACTATATACTTTCTATAATGTGATTTCATTACAATAGTTTTTATTAGACTTTAAGACTTGCAGGGTGTTCTCCAGTTCAGATTTAATGTTTTCAATAGATACCAGATCCTTGGCTATAAATCTCAAAATATCGATTACAGCTACCCGTTTGGTTTCAGAGCTCAGTTCATGAATAATAAAAATGAAAAGAAGTTGAAACATCTTTCGTTATAATTTTATCCTCTTTGTAATCAATTACATGGATCACTAATTAAACTTCAAAAGCAATTATGAATAGTTCAACTACATATCTAAAAACAGATCGCATGTTTATTTGCAGGTTATCAAACTCTTAATAAATTTTATTATAAACGAAAGATAGTAAACTTGTGCAAAATATTTTTATGGAGTCACAACTGATTTTGCTCTAAACCTTTATGCTCTATGCATATATTAGCTTTTTGGGAAAGTATAAACGTCTTACTTTTTATATAAAGCGTGTTTGTAGAACTAAGGGGAAAAGCAAGAGGGTAATACGCAGAGCGATGTTATGGTCACCCCATTAGTTAGTATCAAATTACTTCAATGCGTTCTAATGATATTGTGAGTTAATCGGGTGTTTTAAAACTTAGGTTTCCATGAAAGCTACAATTACTGGGTTTCCCAGAGCTTTTTAAAGCATTCTGCCACCTCGACTTCTTTATGAAAAGTGTATTTTAAAAATTTTAAATTTGGTGCTTGAAATATATATCAGTGCAGCAGTTTTCCTTTAAATTCACCTTGTAGCACCAGTTTTTCGGCGGTATTTTGGTTAATCATGTTGTGACAGAGAAATTTACCTTCAATATTATTTTTTGAAATATTGATAATCTCAATATAATCTGATTCATTACTATACGCCTGGTGACGGTCAAAATGCCATCTATCTGTTCCTGAACTAAATTCCATCCACGAACCATTGAGTTGTTTTATATTGTAAATTCCAATCCCGTTAAAGTTCGGAATTACAAAAGCTATATTTTTATTATCATCTGAAGTGCTGGATAATTGGAAACTGATTGTCCCCAGGTCTGTACTATACCTATCCATCATTAAACCGCCGGACTGGGCAGAACTGATGTATTCTTCTTCATTGGCGGTTGCGTTAAGATAACCTTCAGCTAACTGTTCGTCATTGGGAGAGCAACTTTCCAAAAATGCAAGAAGAGCCAAAGCAATAATCCGGAAGTAATATGGAAGCTTCATGATTAATTTTTTTTGGTTGTGTTAATCAAATTTCAAAATCCCAAGCTGGAGGTCAAAATAAAAGGAACAAGTGGTAAAAAATAGGGAATGAAGGTGCCTTAGACAGGAACCAACTTATTCGAGTGGTAAGAATATTTTAACAGAAGTGCCCTTTGCTGAGCTTTCAATTTCCAGTGCACCATTGTTTAACTCGGTGAATTCTTTAACAAGCATTAATCCCAGCCCGGTACCTTTTTCTGAATTTGTACCGGGTTTACTAACTCTGTGTTTGAGGGAAAAAAGATTGGCCTGAATAGTTTTATCCATACCAATACCATTATCTTTTACAATAATTACCAGGGAATTTTCCAATTTCTGAAAGCTAATTTCTATGTACCCGTTTTGGGGAGTGTATTTAATCGCGTTGCTGATTATATTTCTAAAAATACTGAAGCACATGGTATAATCGGCAAAAACTTCAGCTACATTTTTTTCTTTAATTTCACATGCAATATGTTTTTTTTCCAGAAAATGATTAAAGAGCGCAATCACTTCGGCTAAAAGCAAATTCAAATTAATACGAACAGGATTACATCTAATTTGCTGGTTCTGGGAAAGGGACCAGTTAAGTAGATTGTCCAGCAGTAATGAAATTCTCCTGGAAGTAGCTGAAATTTCGTGGCCTAAATAAAGCATTTTTTGGTAATCACGCTTTTGCTTGTAAAATTCAAAAAGTTCAGCTATTGCTTCTAAAGCCGAAAGCGGGCTTCTTAAATCGTGTGCAATTATAGAGAACAGGTGGTCTTTGGTTTCATTAATTTGTTGCAATGCTGCAGTACGTTTTTTTACCCTTTCTTCCAGTTCTTCATAAATCATGGCGTTTTGAATGGATAGTGCGATTTGCTGCGACAAGCTGAGCAGCAATTCTTCATCGGCGTACGAAAAGAAGAGAATATCTTCACTTTCGCAGGATAATACTGCTACCAGATCATTGTTTACCACCAGGGGAAAGGCAACTAAACTTTCAGCATTTTCAAGCCTGGGAAAATTTTGAGGAATTTTT
Source organism: Autumnicola aciditolerans (assembly GCF_041679265.1). Classification (NCBI taxonomy): domain Bacteria; kingdom Pseudomonadati; phylum Bacteroidota; class Flavobacteriia; order Flavobacteriales; family Flavobacteriaceae; genus Autumnicola; species Autumnicola aciditolerans. The sequence continues at coordinate 106,141 of NZ_JBGFSM010000015.1, read as the reverse complement.
CCCCCGGCTTTTTCACCTCCGGAAGCCGCAATATAGTGCTTGTACTGGGAGAGCCTGGAGATCCTTATCTTTTTTTTATGTGATGCGACCATACCCAGCAAACCGTAATTATAAGGAATTTGAGCACCAATGCCTTTTTGTTTAAAACCCCGGCTCGCCAATACTTCTAAGGTAGATGCCTTCTTATTTGGAATAAGTAATATGGTATGATTTAAATTGAAGCTGCGGTCTAAAAATTTAAGTATATTATTCAGGCGTTTGGGGAGTGGGGCAAATTTGGTAAGCTCAAAGGAAACTTTTTGCAGTAAATCGTTTTTACGCTTTTCCTGCTGAAGCTCATCCTGTAATTGCTTTACCACGTCACTCAAGGTTTATATATAGTTTTGATATTTAAAATTTTACAGATAACAGCCGATTTCAGCTTGAAGGCGATTTTATCATCAAACATGCTGGATATCCCCGACATAACCACTTCCATTTCTTCAAAAATTTCTCCCTTTTTTTCTTCTGAAAGGAATTCCACTTCAATTTTTTGCCAGGTTTTATTAAAGAACTGGTTAGAAATGGCCACATGATTTTTATCTATCCGAAAAATCTGGGAAACATAGGTTACATTGGGAACACCATCCTTAGATACAGTTGTGAGCGTTGCCGGTATTACCCCCTGAAATGCCGGTAACATCTCCTTTGTAATTTTATTTTTCATCTATTGTATACGTTTACCCGTTCCGGGTTTGGGAGTTTGTTCAAAAATATGGGTGCAAAAATATGTATAGAGGCTGTGGGAGGATCTTTTAAATAATCAAACGTTTTACTTCCATCTAATCCTAAACTATTGGTTGTCTCAATAGTAGGATCAAGGATAGAATTTATCTTCTTACTAAGGGAATTGCTAACCTCTGCTATTTCAGAGAGCTCCTTTTTTACCTGATAAGATTCAAAATCTGCCAGGGAAGCCATTAAAAAACTTGTAGGAACTTTCATTTTAAGATGAGGTTCAATCAATTTTAACATTGATTCCGGCAGGTAAATACTAAGGCGTTTTTTATCTGGTTCCATCGAAAATCCTGTGGCACGAACAACTTCGCAAATATTACAGGAATCTGGCACTGCAAGCCATAGCGGAAAGCCGGATGCTTCAGCAATTTCAACAATTCGGTCAGGTATCATAGTTATCCAATCATACTAATTCTTGATAATAATTCTGCTTTGTAGGTTCTGCCGAGTTTCAGGGTTTGGTTGGTAATGCTTACTTCGGTAGCATTATTATTTAAGGAGTCAATGGCTTCTATGTTTATAACATGAGAACGGTGCACCTGGATGAATTGGTCTTCAGGTAAACGGGAAAGTAAATTTTTGAGCCTTTCTTTTATGATTATTTTACGGTCCTTCAGAAAGATATGGCAATATTTATCTACTGCCGAGATTAATTTAATTTCTTTATAATCAATTTTTATAAGCTTGTTCTGAGCTCTGAAAAATAAAAGGTTTGTACATGTAGCGTTTCTTTCAACCTGCCGGGCCTGTTTACCTGTTTTCTGGAGAACCGACAATTCAATTGCCCGCTCCAGATCGGTTTCCTTGTAAGGTTTTACCAGAAAATAGCAAGGAAAAGCTTTTTTGGCTTCCTTAAAGGTCTGCCTATCCGCAAAAGAAGTCAGGAAAATGGTTGGAATATCAAATTTGGTGTTGATCTTTTGGGTGAGTTCTATACCATTAATTTCCCCTCCAAGGTCTATGTCCATTAAAATAACCTGCGGCTTGCAGGCTTCAACAATGTTTATAAAACCTTTTGGAGAGTCTGCCACTTTAAAAGATTTAAATTGTAGCTTATCAAGGATCATTATGAGCCTTTCCCTGTGAATAGGATCATCTTCCAGTGCCAGGATTTTATATTTATTACTCATAAAGATTATAGAAAGAACCCCCTTAAAATTATAGATAAAATTTCAATTTTACTCCTTCAGAAATGAATAAAACTATTTTTTCTGCTGAATAATTAAGTGATATAGTCATAGTAAGTTGCTGGTAAGTAGTATTTAACATATTTTATTGCTGATGGCCTCGTTAATTCATGGATAGCCTACCAGGAACCATACGTACACTACGGCGGGGGGTACTGCTACTTTCTGCTGGAAGAAGAAAGCCGATTTTAAAGTTAATGAAGAAAAGCATTTGACATCCCGGAAGTATTATTTTATGTTCAATTTTATACTCCGGGGTTTACAGGTGTATTTTTCCTTATTATTTTTACAATTCGGTTATAAACAATTTCCCCTAAATTCCATTCATAGCCATCAAAGTTGGTGGTGTTCACAAACTGAATGACCACCGTATCGATATCTTTATGGTATTTTGCGATGCTCTGGTAACCAGGGATCAGGCCGGTATGTTCATATTTATAGAGGGAAGAATAAATTTCCTGCTCCTTTTTAGTCAACAATGAGCCATCATTTAAAGCGCGGAGGAAGATGCCCACATCTTCTGCTTTGGCTACTATAGAACCATAATCGGCTGTTTTAATATCTTCCTTTACACCCACATAATAGCCACTCATAAGCTCGTCCATATCCACCTCATGGATAGAACCAAAAGTATTTTTTAAACCCAGAGGCTTTAAAATTTTCTCTTTAAGGTATTGAAACTGGTTAGCTCCTGTCACTTTTTCAATGAGCTGGGAAATAAGCAGGTAATTGGTGTTGGAATATTCATAATCTTCACCTGGTTCAAAGCTGGCGGGCAAATCCAGAATCAAATTAAGTTTTTCCCGGTCACTTTCCGGCGGGTCCACCCAGAAATCTGGGGTATTGGTATAATTGGGAATACCACTGCGGTGCTGCACCATCATTCGTAAAGTTATTTTATCTGCATTTTCAATCCTTCCCTTAAGTTCCGGGAAGTAATCTGCCAGGGTTTTATCTAAAGACAAACGATGCTCACTTACCAGTTTAGTAATGGCTACGGCATTATATAATTTACCAATACTGGCAATTTTGAATAAGGAATGTGGATCTGCAGGTATTTTCTTTTCCCTGTTTTTCCACCCGCTGGCATAAAATTCAGGTTCTTTGCCAGCCTGGTCTACGTAAACAATAATTCCGTCAAATCCATGATCTACAGCTTCATTTAGCTGTTCCTGAACCGTATTGGGTAGTGGTAATATCCAGGCCTTTACCAAAATCCATGGCACAAACCATAGAGAGCCTATGCTTGCCATGGTAAATACTATTCTCAGGATTCGTTTTACTTGCTTTTTGTTCATGATTTCCTATTGTAATAGAATTGTCAATTTTCAGAAGAGAAAAATAGCGATATAAAAAAAGAAATTAATTATCAATTAGTACATCAATTTCTTTGATGATCCCATTGCCCACATCCTTTATTTTTTTGTACTGAGAAACCATAGCGTCAAATTGAAAAGCTGCCAAACCAATCACATTTCTATAGGGAGCAGAGGAGGTGTATTCAGCAAAGTCTTCATAATATTCAGATTGCGGGGTGGCCCGGATATTCAGGGAATCCGGGGGCAGAAAGGCAGAAGCCAGGATTAAGGACCTGTCGAACCGGGTGGATAAATAATTCTCCTGGCTATTTACATAATCATTATAACTGCTTTCATTTTGCGCAATATCATCTATTAACCTGTAATAACTGGTAAGCAGCGAATCAAGGATGGTATTATTAATCTTACCATAGTATTTGGAATTTTTTAGTGCTTCATATCCACTTGTATTGGGCTTAAAATAATAATCCATAAAAGCACTTCCGCAGGACATAAGCAAAAATAGGTTCTGCTCCTCGGTTTTGTCCAGGACACTTTCCCTTGCCTTTTTGCATTGCCTTCCTACACTGGTTCTATAAACAGTTAAGGTATCCAGCCAATGCATATCCTTTAAGGTATGGGATTTAATTTTCCCTAAATATTCCTTCAGGGCTTTATCATCATTTCTGGCCTGGTTCCAATTGTTGATTTGTAAAGCAATTAAGATCCCAATGACCACCAGTACTATTTCACCTACCGCATAAAGAAGGTACTTGCCAGCTTTACTTTCAGCGATTTGTGAGAGTCTTAATTTTCTGAATATTCTACTCATTTTTCAATGGAATAAAGGTTAATCATTAATATGTTTTTGAAATTCACCCTTTAACATACAAGTTAAATAGCTGATTTTTATATTTGTATTTATTCTGAATATTATATCTAGATAATTTTACCCATCAGGTATTTTCAGACTAATTGGGTTGAACAGGTTCCGATAGCCTTTCTTCAGAAGGATATTTCCACTTAAGTCCGAATAAAGGCCTTAGAAAGTTGATTCTTCTTATAAGAAATTCATAAATAAAAAAGCATCCAATCCCGGTAAATAACACGATGATGATGAATTTCAGCAAAACAGGAATTCCCAAAGGCAGGATGATCATTGCTCCCGCATACAAAACAAACATGTGAACAATATACACCGGGTAAGCGGCTCTGCTTAAATAGCGCAGGGTTTTGCCCGGCCGGTTAAGGTATTTGTAGCCAAATCCAAAGATTGCCAGGATCCAGCAATTGGACTCGATGGCCTTCAAATATCCGGGGGATTCCAGATTAAAAACCGTTAGCCGAATGATATAAAAAGCCAACGCTACACCAAGATACAGCCACCTCCACTTCAGCACCGTTTGCCAGAATGGTTTTCCCAGGGACACCAATAGAAATCCAAAAAAGAAAGCCAGCAGCCCAAGGAAAAAGCCGTGCCAGGTTTCCGCGTACATTTCGAAGACCTGTGGTTTTACCAATAGGGTTTCCAGCGCAAAAAAGAGGGATATAGATACTGGGCCAGCAGGATTTTTCATCAAGGAAGACAATCCTTTCATAAACCTGCTATCCTTTATTTTCTTCAGATAAAAAAACAGCGGAAGCAATACCACTACATATGCAAAAATGTTTCCCAGGAACCATAAATGTCCCTGATGCGCATAGTATCCTAAAGGAAGATGGTAATATTCCTGGAAAATCAGAAAATGCAGGGGAACAATAGCAATAATCCCGAAAATAAAAGGCAGGAGAATTCGTTTGCTGCGTTCCAGCAGCAGTTCTTTCCAATTCCGCTTTTGAATGGCGAAAAAAACACCCATTCCCGAAACATAGAACAATAGCGGAATACGCCATACATTGAGCATACTCATGGGTTTCCATAAACCTTCCATGAGCTCGTCGCTTCTAATGAAACCGAGGAACATGGCCCACGGCTGGAAGATGATGGCGATATGATAGATTAAAAGCAGTCCTATCGCAATCACCCTAAGCCAGTCTATATCATATCTTCTTTGCGTTTTCATAATAATGGGTTTTTAGTGATCTTACTGAAGCATCATCGCGATTACAGGACGGTTTTTTTGAAGCTGTTCCAGGTCCAGTTGTAAGCCAAGTGGTGCCAACTGTTGTTGCATCAACTCATAAACGGGTTTCATTTCTGAAAATGGGCCCGCCACGGTCTCCCTGGGTGTTGCCCCAAAATTATTTCGCAGCGTCTTATCTGCATGTGCATCTAAAAGCATTTGTACAATTTCCACCCGCCCAAAGAAAGCAGCGGTATGCAGCGGGGTAGAACCATCATTGTTTTTAATGGAAAGATCTGCACCGGCGTCAATAAGTTCTTTGGCAACCTTGGTGTTACCAAAAACGGCAGCAGTGTTTAAAGGGGTGGAACCGCTAAAATTATCTTTTACATCAATATCACTGCCTGCTTCAATATGTTGTCTCACCACTTCCAGGTTGTTAGAAATTACCGCTGAATGGATATCCACTTTCGGTTTTTCTACCATGGATTGTTCATCAGCCTTCTTGGTGTTCTGGCTGCAGGCTGAAAATAAAGTTGCCATTAACAAAAGGTTCAATAATACCCGTACCGAAGTCATTTTTAGTGTTTTCATAATTTTAATTTTTAAGGATTCAACTAATTGCATTTTGTTTCTCACAAAGATGAAAAAGAGAGGAATAGAAGGCATAAAAGGCATGCCGCCAAAAGAATAAACTTTAGAACGAGGGATATAGATTATGACGCAACAATATAAATTATGGCGCAAATGCCGGCTTTATTGCAGGAATTAAGGATTATAAACCAGTATGAGATAATATAAAATTTTGTTAAATTCACCAGTATAAACAACGGGATGCAAGATCATACAAACAGAGGAGATTTTCTTAGCCAGGCAACTGCGGTGATCGTGGAAAACGCTTCCAACGATCAGTTTGGAGTGTCTCAACTGGCGGAAGCCCTTAATATGAGCCGTTCGAATTTGCTGAGAAAGATAAAGAAGGCAACCAGTCTATCCGCAAGCCAGTTTATAAGGCAGGTACGGCTGGAAATAGCCATGGAAATGCTGAAGGATAGCGCACTTACGGTTTCAGAAATCTCGTATATGGTAGGATTTGGAAGTTCCTCTTATTTTATTAAATGTTTCCGCGAGCACTATGGTTATCCGCCAGGAGAGGTTGGCAAAATAGAATTTGAAAATGAAAATGGAGAGCCGGAATTATCGCAACCCGGAATTCAGGAGGTTTCCGAAGAAAAGCGAACCCGAAACTTTCCCAGGACGGTTTTGCTTGTGGCTCTAACGATATTACTGGTTTCAATAACTTCTTTCCTCATTTTTTATAAACGGCCCTTAGAAGAACTTAAAAATGGCCAACCGGAAAAATCTATAGCCGTTTTACCATTCAAGAACGAGAGTAATGATTCCACCAACCTGTATTTTGTAAATGGATTGATGGAATCAACATTAAATAATCTTCAGAAGATAAAAGATCTGCGGGTCATCAGTCGGTCTTCAGTAGAAAAATACAGAAACTCCAACAAAAGCATTCCCGAAATAGCCGAAGAACTTAACGTAAGCTACTTCGTAGAAGGCAGCGGCCAGAAGGTTGGCGATCAGGTTTTGCTGAATATCCAGTTGATTGAAGCTTCAGGGGACCGGCATCTTTGGGCAGAGCAGTATAACCGGGAAGTCGGGGATATTTTCGCGCTTCAGAATGAGGTTTCTGCTAAAATTGCCAGCGCGGTCCAGGCCATAGTCACTCCTGCGGAACTTGAGCAGATCAGGAAAAAACCAACGAACAACCTGGTGGCGTATGACTATTATCTTCAGGCATTAGATCCATTTTTATCAAGGACTAATGAAGGGCTTCAGCAGGCAATTGAGTTATTTGAAAAGGCTATTGAAGAGGACCAGGAGTTTAGCCTGGCCTATGCCAACATCGCCATCGCTTATTATTTGCTTGAAATGTTCCAGGCTGAAAAACAGTATACCGAAAAAATTAACAGTTATTCAGACAAAGCGCTGCTTTATGATTCCAAATCGGCTGAAAGTCTTACCGCCAAGGCTTTTTATTACATTCAGACGGAAGAATATAAATTAGCGTTGCCCTATCTTGAAAAAGCATTGGAATACAATCCCAATTCTTCCCTGGCAATTCAAATGCTGGCCGACTTCTATTCGCGTTTAACTCCCGATACCGGGAAATATCTGGAATATGCCTTAAAAGGTGTTCAGCTTAATGTGGCCGCCAATGACTCCATTACCCGTAGCTATATTTATTTGCAGCTGAGCAACGCTTTGGTTTCCGCAGGCTTCTTTGATGAAGCAGAGAAATATATTGATTTATCCCTTAATTACAGTGCCGAAAATTATTATGCCCCGCATTTAAAGGCATTGATCCTTTTTGCAAAAGACGGGAATGTGAAGAGAACCCGGAATTTACTGATTAAGGAATGGCAAAAAGATACAACCAGGCTCGATATTTTACAGGATATTGCTAAATTTTACTATGTGGAAGAGAATTATGACCGTGCCTATTATTATTTTAAAAAATTTGCTGAAGAAAGGAAGAAAAGAGGGTTGAACCTTTACATATCGGAAAATGCAAAAATCGGGATGGTATATGAAAAGGTGGGACGGCAGGAAGAAGCAGAAAAATTTTATAAATCCTTTTCAGAATATTGCGAAAAAGATCAGTCGATCTACAAAAGTGTAAACCTGGCAGTGAAATATATGCATGAGAAAAAAACAGAGCAGGCTATGGAGCAGCTAAAAATATTTTCGAATGCAGATAATTACCCTTATTGGTATTTATTGATTGAGAAGGAACCCATGTTCAAACCCTTAAAAAGCGATCCTGAATTTAACCGGATCATGCAAAGGATTAAAGACCGGTTTTGGGCAAAACATGACAGGTTGAGAACCTCGCTCGAGGCAGAAGGGCTTATATAACCAGTTGGAGAATAAAAATGTAGCAATTGAAATTGCTTTCTCAAAACGATTAATTAATATGACCTTAAAACAGCTTTTACAGAGAAATTCCTGGTTAAGTATATCTTCCGTACTGCTGGAATTATATCCCGATGAAGAGAAAAATCTGGAGGGGTATGAAGATGTATTTGAAAAACTGCTGTTGATGGCTCCGGAAGAAGTAGATATGACTATTGTGGTGAAGACGGTATTTGATCATTTTGATGGTTCAGCCTATGTTGATGTTTCCGGCAAATACAACCATCCAAAAAATGAGGAAGAAGAGTTTTCCCAGGCCATAGAATTCACTCCCTGGAAGCAATGGCTTGATATGGATATTAGTGAAGAAAGTTTGAAGGAATTTACAGAATTAGAAATACTGGCGTACTGCCTTTATGAAATTACTTTTGCGGGATTTGAAGAAGAAGAGGTGCAGCAGCAATTGGATAATATTGAACAAAGCATCACCGACTATGAAAAAACAACCGGTGAAGAAAAAGCTGAAAGTGGGATTTCCCTGGAAGATTTTTTAAATGAATTAATGGAAGATGAGCAGGATGAAGAGGAAGAGGAAGGCGATTAGCAATTGCCTTACCGAACCAGCTTAAGAGGACTAACTTCAGCAAAAAGGGGATTTTATTCCCTTATCCTGTCATTAATCATGTTTCTTTTCCTGGGCTATTTGCTTTATTTCGTAAGCATTGGCCGCAATGAGTATTTACAGCTCAAAACTTTAAATTAAGCTGATTTTTATCAGGTTTTCTTCTCATTGTAACAAAAGTTACTGCCCTAACTCATCGAAATCTATATTTTTGCTTCAGAAAATTTAGCCGAGTTGGAGAAATATGTAAACATAATTGCGAATTCCTTTACGGGATATTTTAATTACCTGGTGCAGGAAATTACAAATCCTTCCTGGAACAGTTATTTTTACTGGCTTATTGGCCTTTCTGTTTTGGTCTGGTTGCTGGAAATCATCATTCCCTGGCGTAGTTCTCAAAACCTTTTCAGGAAAGGTTTCTGGCTGGATTCTTTTTATATCCTCTTTAATTTTTTCCTGTTTTCATTAATTGGGTACAACGCGATTTCTAATGTGGGAGTGGAGTTGTTCAATGATTTCCTGGGGCTACTGGGAATGGAAAACATTGTGGCTTTTCATATCCAAAATTTCCCGGGATGGGCACAATTGCTTCTTATGTTTGTAATTGCAGATTTTATTCAATGGAATGTTCACCGCCAGTTGCACCGGCAGCCGTGGCTGTGGGAATTTCATAAAATTCACCATAGTGTAAAGGAAATGGGCTTTGCGGCGCAGTTCAGGTTTCATTTTATGGAAACTATTATTTATAAAACGGTGCAATATCTTCCCCTGGCAATAATTGGCTTCGGGATAAAGGAATTTTTTGTGGTGCATATGCTGGCTGTTTTTATTGGCCACCTGAACCACGCCAACCTGGGCTGGAATTACGGGATTTTCGGCTACATTTTCAATAATCCTAAAATGCATATCTGGCATCATTCCAGGGATTTGCCAAAAGAAAGGCCGTACGGCATGAATTACGGTTTATCCCTGAGTATCTGGGATTATCTCTTCGGAACAGCTTATATTCCGCAGAATGGGAAAAATATAAGACTGGGATTTAAAGGAGATGAAGCATTCCCTGAAGATTTTAAAAATCAGATAGCTTTCCCATTCAGAAAAGATAAAGATTTTAAAAATAATACCTCAAAACGCACAAAATGAACATAAAACAATTTAAAGACGATCCATTGGCGCATTATTCCTACGCTATTGTGAGCGATGGCAAAATGGCCCTTGTGGACCCTTCCCGGAATCCCATGCAGTATTACCGGTATGCCGAAGAGCAAAACGCGCAAATTGTGGCAGTTTTTGAAACACATCCGCATGCCGATTTTGTGAGCAGCCATTTGCAAATTAGTGAACAAACCGGGGCCGTTATTTATGTGAGCAAAATGGTAGGCGCAGATTATAACCATAAAACTTTTGATGATGGCGATAGCTTTAAAATGGGCAATATTACTTTTAAAGCAGTCAACACTCCCGGGCACTCTCCAGATAGTATTACTGTAGTTGCTGAAGCTGAAGCTAAAACAGCGCTTTTTACCGGAGATACGCTTTTTATTGGAGATGTGGGGCGGCCAGATCTTAGGGAAAACGCCGGTAACATGAAGGCTAAGCGTGTAGATCTTGCCAAAAAAATGTACCATACTATCAAGGAAAAGTATACCGAATTTCCCGATGAAGCACTGGTATATCCTGCTCATGGTGCAGGTTCTTTATGCGGAAAAAATATGAGCAGCGATTCTTCCAGCACGCTGGGCAATGAGCGCCAGGGAAATTGGGCATTTAAAGAGCAAACAGAGGAGGAGTTTGTGGAAGAAATTTTAAAAGATCAGCCTTTTATACCTTCTTATTTCGGGTTTAATGTAGACATCAACAAAACCGGAGCTAAGAACGTGCAAAAAGCAGTGGCGATGGCCAATTTTATATTGATGGCCAAAGAAGTAGAAAAAGACATTTTGGTGGTGGATACAAGGGATGAAGCAGCATTCAAAAATAGCCATCTGCCCAACAGCTTCAATATCATGGCACGATCTGAAAATGACAAATTTGAGACCTGGCTGGGTGCGATTGTAAAACCTGAGGAGGAGTTTTACCTGGTGCTGGAAAGCGTGGAGAAGTTTGATGAAATTCTGCAACGAGTGGCTAAAATTGGTTATGAAAATCAGCTAAAAGGCATTCTCACCTTATCTGCTGAAGTTTCTAATGCTTCGGAAGCATTTGACCTGGAAGACTTCAAAAAGAATAAAGATCATTATACCATTGTAGATGTAAGGAATAAAAGCGAAGTGGAAGAAGGCAGGATCTTTGAAAATTCGTTTGTCATACCGCTTAATGAGCTAAGAAGCGCGGCGCATCAAATCCCTTCCAATAAGCCTGTAGTGGTGCACTGCGCAGGCGGTTACCGTTCTGCAGCCGGGAGCAGCATCCTTGCCGGTAAGTTTGAAGCTACCAAGGTGTATGACCTTAGCGATAATATTAAAGATTTTACCGAATAAGGATTAAGATTTGTCTTTCCATTAGACTGGTTGAAGCCACGGCGCATTATTAAACGAATGCAGCCGTGGCTTTTTTTGTTCCGGCAAAAGAAGATTTTCCAAAAGCTTTGTAAAAGCTTTAATTAAAGCCTCAAACTTTTTCTATATTTACGAAACAAGCTTTAAAATTCCGCTTTAAGTAAGAAATATGGAAAAAAAATATAAAATCAAGGTGAACAATTCTTATGAATATGAATTCACCAAAGATGAAATTGATGCTTTAGACCAACAACAAATTTCTGCTTCCAAATTTCATGTTTTAAAGGACAACCATTCTTTTAAAGCTGAAATCCTTGACTCCAATTTTAATAATAAAAAATATAGTGTAAAGATCAACTCCAATAGCTATGAAGTAGATATTTCCAATGAGTTGGATTTGTTGATTGAAGCTATGGGGCTTTCCCTTGGTTCTGCACAATTGCTTAATGACATTAAGGCGCCAATGCCCGGCTTGATCCTGGATGTAAATGTAAAAGAAGGAGACGAGGTAAAGGAAGGCGATTATTTGCTGGTACTGGAGGCCATGAAAATGGAAAATACCCTGAGTGCTCCGGGAGACGGGATAATAAAATCTATTCATGTTGAAAAAGGGCAAACCGTGGAAAAGAATCAGTTATTAATTGAGCTGGAGTGAGAAGTGGAAAGTGAAAAGTGAAAAGTGAAAAGTGAAAAGTGGAAAGTGGAAAAATTTAAGGGCAGCATTTAATTAACAAAAAAGATCCCATTCTTTTTAAGGAGGGATGGCCAAAGGCCGGGGTGGTTGTTTCGCATTTATGCCATTAAAAATTACAAAATCTAAAACAGAGAGTTACAAATGAAGAAAATATTAGTAGCCAACCGGGGAGAGATCGCATTGCGGGTGATGAAGACTGCCCAGAAAATGGGAATTAAAACCGTGGCTGTTTTTTCAAAAGCCGATAGAAATGCACCACATGTAAAGTTTGCCGATGAGGCGGTTTGTATAGGCGAAGCGCCTTCTAACGAATCTTATTTGCGAGGCGATAAGATTGTTGAGGTGGCTAAAAATTTAGGTGTAGATGGGATTCATCCTGGTTACGGATTTTTAAGCGAAAATGCCGCTTTTGCCGAAAAAGTGGAAAAAAACGGCCTTACCTGGATTGGCCCGGGTTCTAAGGCTATTAAAATTATGGGGAGCAAACTTGCCGCTAAAGATGCGGTTAAAAAATATGATATTCCCATGGTTCCCGGGATAGATGAAGCCATTACCGATGTTGAAAAAGCCAAGGGAATTGCCCGGGAGATCGGCTTTCCAATTTTGATAAAAGCTTCTGCCGGTGGCGGTGGAAAAGGGATGCGTATTGTTGAAAAAGAAAGTGAGCTTGGAGACCAGATGCAGCGTGCCATAAGCGAAGCAGAATCTGCTTTTGGAGACGGATCTGTTTTTATAGAAAAATATGTTGGCTCCCCAAGGCATATAGAAATCCAGGTATTATCTGATACGCACGGGAATTTTCTTCATCTTTTTGAAAGGGAATGCAGTATCCAGAGAAGGCATCAAAAGGTGGTGGAAGAAGCCCCTTCTGTAATTCTGGATGAAAAACTGCGAAAAGAAATGGGGGAGGCTGCCGTAAAAGTGGCTAAAGCCTGCGATTATGTTGGTGCAGGAACGGTGGAATTTCTTATGGATGAAAATAAAAATTTCTATTTTCTGGAAATGAATACCCGCCTGCAGGTAGAACATCCGGTTACCGAACTTATCACGGGAATAGACCTGGTAGAACAGCAAATTAAAGTTGCCAGGGGCGAAAAACTTCAGTTTTCGCAGCAAGACTTAAAAATTGAAGGCCACGCGGTAGAATTAAGGGTTTATGCTGAAGATCCTATGGAGGATTTTATGCCTAGTGTGGGAGTTTTGGAGCGTTATCGTGGGCCAAAAGGAGAAGGGATAAGACTGGATGACGGTTTTGAAGAAGGCATGGAAGTTCCCATTTATTACGATCCCATGCTGGCAAAACTGGTTACTTATGGCAAAAGCAGGGAAGAGGCCATACAATTAATGATAAAAGCCATAGATGATTATGAAGTAAAGGGCGTCATGACTACCCTGCCTTTCGGGAAGTTTGTGTTTGAACATGAAGCCTTCAGAAGCGGGACTTTTGATACACATTTTGTGAAGAAGTATTATTCCGCAGAAAAACTGGAAGCTAGAATAGAGGAAGAGGCGAAACTTGCAGGATTAATAGCCCTGAAGCAATATTTAAAGGATCAAAAAATTGTAAGGATCCCAAAATAGGGATTGCAGTTAATTAGCAAATGCAGCAATACAATTAGAAAATATATGAGTGAGAATATAGATAAACTTAAAGATAAAGTTGCCCAGGCACATTTGGGAGGCGGGGAAAAACGAATCGCAAAACAGCATGAAAAGAAAAAGTTGACTGCCCGCGAAAGGGTGGATTATTTGCTGGATGAAGGTTCTTTTGAAGAAATAGGGATCCTGGTTACCCATCGTACTACAGATTTTGGGATGGACGAGCAGCAATATTACGGCGATGGTGTAGTTACGGGCTATGGCACCATCAACGGGCGGCTTGTTTATGTTTTTGCACAGGATTTTACCGTTTTTGGTGGCGCTTTATCTGAAACTCATGCTGAAAAGATCTGCAAAGTAATGGATCATGCCATGAAAGTGGGCGCACCAATTATTGGCTTGAATGATTCCGGCGGAGCCAGGATCCAGGAAGGTGTAAAATCTTTGGGAGGTTATGCCGATATTTTTTACAGAAACGTACAGGCATCGGGCGTAATTCCTCAAATTTCTGCAATTATGGGGCCTTGTGCCGGGGGAGCGGTGTATTCTCCTGCCATGACAGATTTTACACTTATGGTACAGGATACCAGTTATATGTTTGTTACCGGGCCAAATGTGGTGAAAACGGTGACCAATGAAGAAGTGACTTCTGAAGAACTCGGCGGTGCGAGTACACATTCCACAAAATCGGGTGTTACCCATATCACTTCCCATAACGATATTACCTGCCTGGAAGATATTAAAACCCTTATGAGTTACCTTCCGCAGAACAATAAGGAAAAAACAGAAAAATCACCTTATGAGCTGGGGGATGAGATTCGGGAAAATTTAGACAGGCTTGTGCCCAATAGTGCTAATAAACCGTATGATATGCATGAGGTGATTAAGGGTATTATTGATAAGGATTCCTTTTTTGAAATCCATAAAAATTATGCTGAAAATATTATTGTGGGTTTTGCAAGGTTAGGGGGCAGGAGCATTGGGATAGTAGCCAATCAGCCAATGAGCCTGGCGGGTGTGTTAGATGTGGACAGCTCTAAAAAAGCGGCCCGGTTTACCCGCTTTTGTGACTGCTTTAATATTCCGCTGCTGGTACTGGTAGATGTGCCGGGATTTTTACCGGGAACAGACCAGGAGTGGAACGGGATCATCCTGCATGGCGCGAAATTGCTTTATGCGCTTAGTGAAGCCACCGTGCCCAGGGTAACGGTGATTACCCGTAAAGCCTACGGCGGAGCTTATGATGTGATGAACTCCAAACATATTGGCGCCGATCTTAACTATGCCTGGCCAACTGCCGAAATTGCCGTGATGGGAGCCAAAGGCGCCAGTGAAATCATTTTCAGAAAAGAAATAAAAGAAGCCGAAGATCCTGACCTGAAACTTTCAGAAAAAGAAGCTGAATATGCCGAAAAATTTGCAAATCCCTTTAAAGCGGCGCAAAGAGGATTTATTGATGAGGTCATCATGCCGCGCGATACCCGTAAAAAACTTCTGAAAGCCTTCAGTATGCTGGAAAACAAGCATGTTTTAAGGATAGACAGGAAACACGGGAATATTCCTCTGTAATTTTTATTCCGAAGTAATTTTTCAGCAAAAGAGGATCTCTGCAAAGCTTAATTTCTTTTTGTTTCTGAAAAAGCAATATCACGAAAAATGGTATGTTGAATTTTCTTTAACGAAAGGCTGTAGCTTCTCCTTATATTTTGTTAAATCATGAGCCCTTTCCGGGAGCTTAGTGAGTTATTTATTAACTTAAAATAAACCACTAAAAAATAATAAAATATATGGATGAGATTATAGATCACCCTTTAAAGGGAGCGCGTGCTGAAGATAAGGAAGTTGTTCTTATTACCGGTAGTAGCGGATTAATAGGTTATCCATTAATTGAAAGACTTGCAAAGAATTACCGGGTTATTGGGCTGGACAGGGTAGGGCCGCCTTACCCGCCACTCAAAGCTGAATGTGTGAATTTTGACATTACCAGCGAAAATGCGATAGCAGCTGCCATGGAGCGCATACGGTATGGTTACGGAAATAAAATTGCAGCGGTGATCCATCTCGCCGCCTTCTACAGTTTTAATACAGAAGACAGCCCGGCCTATGACAAGATAAATGTAGAAGGCACAAGGAAATTCCTGCGGCAGCTACAGGATTTTGAAGTTGGGCAGTTTATCTATTCCAGCTCAGACCTTATCTATAAACCTACTCAGCCCGGGAAGAAAATAAATGAAGATTGTCCTGTGGAAGCAAATTGGGGTTACCCCGAATCCAAAGTCCAAACCGAGGAGCTTATCAGGAATGAAAATGGAGATATCCGTACTGTATTTCTGAGAGTTGGCGGGGCATATAACGAAATGGGACATTCCATTCCCGTTACCCAGCAGATAAAGAGGATTTACGAAAAAGATTTCACCAGCCATTTTTATTCCGGAGATGTAAACAGTGGGGATGTTTTTGTTCACCTGGACGATATCCTGGACGCGCTGGAACGTACCGTGGAACGCAGAGATGAAATTCCTAACGAAATGGCCATTAATATTGGAGAACCTACCAGTCCTACCTATAAAGAATTGCAGGATATCCTGGGCCGGCTAATACATGGTGAAGAATGGGAAACTTATGAAATGCCAAAAGCGGTCGCCAAGGCAGGAGCCTGGGCTATGGACCTGGTGGGCGATCCTTTTATCAAACCATGGATGATAGACAGGACAGACGATCATTATGAGCTGGACATTAACAGGGCAAAGGAAATTTTAGGCTGGGAGCCAAAACACAGGCTTTTGGATACGCTGCCCAAAATGGTGGAAAACCTTAAAAAAGATCCTGAGAAATGGTATAAAGAAAATAATCTCGAATAGTATGGCAGATAAAAAACATGAGATTCCACCTGGGTGGGATTACAATCCGGCAAGCTGGGGGCAGCGAATTCCAATTGTTATTCTTGCGGTGGTTGGCGTTTTTGTGGCGGGCTACCTGGCGCTCTACCAGTTAAATATTGTAGATCACGTTTGGGAACCATTTTTTGGAGATGGCAGCAAAACAATCCTGAATTCTAAAGTTTCAGACGTATTGCCAATTCCCGATGCGGCATTGGGCGCCATAGGCTACCTGGTAGACGCGGCAACCGGGGTGATAGGCGGTACACACAGGTGGAAGAAAATGCCCTGGATCGTTATTGTTTTTGGGCTTGCCGTAGGTCCACTGGGTTTTGTGAGCGTAATGCTGGTGGTATTTCAGCCGGTGCTGTTTTCGGCCTGGTGCACGCTTTGCCTGTGTTCCGCAGCAATTTCCATCGCCATGATTGGGCCTGCCATGGATGAAATGCTGGCAAGCCTGCAGTATATGCAACGCGTAAAAAGATCTGATGCTTCTACCTGGAAAGCCTTTTGGGGAGTACAATCTGAAATTGAAAAAGTAAAATAATATGTGGGGACAAATAATTAATACCGTCCTGGGAATCTGGCTTATGGCCGCCCCGGGATTTATAGGTGCCACAGGTGCCCATGCCGATAACGGGCATATTGCCGGACCCATAATTGTCACTTTTGCAGTGGTTTCTTATTGGGAGGCCACCCGCAACGTAAGAAAATGGAATTATCCTGTTGCCGCCTGGCTGCTTCTGGCGCCCTGGATTTTGGGTTATACGGAAACGTGGGCCATTGTGAGCGATATGGGCACAGGCGTGCTGGTGGCTGTTTTCGCATCTGTTAAAGGTAAGGTTGAAAGCAGTTTTGGCGGGGGTTGGAAATCCTTATGGCAGGATGAGCCTGCTCACATGAAGCACTAATTTAGCAATACTATCTTCGGAAAATATTATATGCAGAAATTTAATAAAATTGTCTCGGTAGATCATACCAGGCTTCAGGACTGGGCTATTAATGAGCTGAAGGAACACAGTAAAACTGAAGTTGAGATCTATCAGGATTATCCCGTAACTGAAGCTGAAATCATTCAGCGTATTGGCAATGCCGAAGCGGTGCTGGTATCCTGGCGCACACAAATTAATGAAGAAATCATTTCTAAATGCCCAAATTTGAAATATATAGGCATGTGCTGCAGCCTGTATGATGAAGATTCGGCCAATGTTGCGGTAAAATACGCCAGGAATAAAGGGATAGAAGTTCGCGGCATAAGGGATTATGGCGATCCCGGGGTTGTGGAATTCATCATTTCTGCATTGGTGAGACTACTTCATGGTTTTGGAGCGCAGCAGTGGAAGGAGATGCCTGTGGAACTTACTAACAGGAAAATCGGGATTATTGGCCTTGGGGTAACGGGACAATTACTGGCAAAATGCCTGTTGCCTTTTGGAGCAGATCTTTACTACTTTAGCAGGACCAGGAAAAAAGACTGGGAAGAGAAGGGTGTAAAGTACCTTCCATTGAAAAAATTACTGGAAACTTCAGAAATCATCAGTATACATTTACCTAAAAATATTGAAATCCTGGGGGAGAAAGAATTTGCTAAAATGGCTCCCGGTAAGATTTTGATCAATACTTCTCTGGGATTGCCATTTAGCGAAGAAGCATTTAAAAAATGGATAAAAGAACCTGCCAATTTCGCAATCTTCGATGGGGATGGTAAAAGTGCTTTAGATGGCAGGATATTGAAAAACACCAATATTATTTCCGCAGAAAAAAGTGCGGGCTGGTCTGCTGAAACAGAAACCCGTTTGTCTCAAAAGGTTATAAAAAACCTCAGGGATTATTTAAAATAAATTGATCTTACCTTAAGTTTTATCAGAATAAAACGACTGTAACATTTGTTACTGTGCTTCCATTGGAAATACAGTTATTTTGTGCCTTAAATAAAAAATATATGGATTTGATTCTGGAGCCCTGGCCGTGGTATGTGGCCGGGCCTTTAATAGCTATAGTGATGTTCCTGTTGATTCTTATGGGCAGGCAGTTTGGAATGTCTTCCAATTTGCGAACCATGTGTACCATGTGTGGGGCAGATGCCAAAGCCGATTTTTTCAAATTCGACTGGCGGGCGCAGCGATGGAACCTTGTGGTTATAGTTGGGGCTGCAGTTGGCGGATTTTTAGGAGCGCACCTGTTATCTAATGATGCTGCAGTAGCCATTAATCCTGCCACAGTAGAAAATCTTAAAAACCTGGGATTCCAAAGTGCAGGCAATGCATATTTGCCCGATGAGCTTTTTAGCCTGGATGCTTTAACCAACATAAAATCACTGGCTATTCTCTTAATTGGGGGAGTACTTATTGGTTTTGGCGCAAGATATGCCGGTGGCTGTACTTCCGGCCATGCGATTTCTGGTTTAAGCAATTTGCAATTGCCTTCGCTTATTGCGGTTGTTGGCTTTTTTATTGGTGGTTTATTTATGATCCATGTAGTATTTCCAATAATCTTTTAAGACATGAGAACACTAAGTTATCTTTTTATAGGTATTTTCTTCGGGATAGTAATGTACAAAAGTGAAGCCGCTTCCTGGTTTCGTATTTACGAAATGTTCCAGTTCCAGTCCTTCCATATGTATGGAATTATGGGTTCAGCATTGGTAGTGGGAATACTGGGAATCCAGCTTATCAAAAGAAAAAATATTAAAACCTTTTTTGGAGAGTCGGTAAATTTTGCTCCGAAGAAAAAAAGTTTTAGCAGGTATATGTACGGCGGGATTATTTTTGGACTCGGCTGGGCCCTTGCAGGTGCGTGTCCCGGGCCCATTTATACCTTGGTTGGAGCCGGCTATGTTTCGATATTGGTGGTTTTAGGCGGCGCTTTACTTGGAACCTTCCTTTATGGTTTAGTAAGGGATAAACTACCTCATTAGATATACAATAATCTTCATCTCCCCAATGAAGGGCCAAACTGGACCGGCCGTTATTTAGCTATACGGTTGGTCCATTCTGGCCTTAGTTAAGTGAATAGTTCTCTACTTGATTACTTCATGACTTCAGCTATAGCTTTGGTATCTGCAAATTGCTGGAATTTTTTGATCTTTCCATTTTCCAGTTCCCACAAATGGGCCATTTGAATGCTGGATTTTACTCCGTTTTTCCTGTTTTTTATGCTGTACCTTCCGGTAACCAGGATCTTATTATTATACATTTCATAATAGTTAATATTGGTAACATTCCAATATTCCCATTCTTCCCCTATTCGTGCAAAAACGCCATCTACAATAGCCTGAGGACCTATATACGGGTTACGATCGGCATAAGGGAAGTTTTCTGCTTCATTCCATTCAATCCCAGGATCCATACATGCTGTTATTGCCGAAATATCTCCTCTGGAAAAAGCCAGATAAAGGTTTTGGATTACCTTAAGGTTTGTTTCTCTTAATTTCCCTGATGTATTTAAAGTTTTATCCTGGGTAAATACTGGATTTAAATTGTCCCCATCTCCTTCCGGATTGTATCCCAGTTCTTCAGCAAGCTTTCCCTGCCAGGCGTTGTTAGTTATACTGTAGCTGCTGGTTACCTGTGTAAAGGCCAGCATGGGGCTAAGCATAAGTAGAAACAAATTGTAAGGTAAACTTTTCATAATATCTTTATATTATTGGTGATAGGAAATATTATAATTCTGGAAGGGCAGCCTAATCAAATTATCTTTATAAGCTCCCCCGCCATTAACTTGTTACAATTAAGTTGAATTAGCCAATTATTCAATTTTCAGAAGAGGAGGCAATTATGCTATCGTTTATAGCTGCTGTTTCACTTAATGCGGAACTGATCCTGCCGGAATCGTAGTAACCATATTCCTTTACAATTTTTCCATTTTCATACTTCTGGGTAATATGTAAAGGCATATTCACGGTATTACTGGTTCCGGTAATACGAGCTTCCCACACCCCCCAGAAATTAACCCAGGTTTCTCCCTTATCTGTAACTACCATTTCATATTCATCTGGGGAAGTTCTTATACGATAGGTATCAAATGGTTTCAAAGCGTCCCGCCGTGCTGAAATGATTTCACTAACTGACACGCTGTCCTCGGAATTGGTATAAATTGCGGCATCTTCGGCATAATGAGAGGCAAAAGATTCCCAATTGCCATCTTCATAATCTTTTATGGCGCTTTTCATCACCTCAATTTCCGGCGATTGCTGAGTGTATCTTTGCTCCTCCTTTTCTTCATCAACTTTTTTGTTATTGTTGCAGGAGATAAATGCCATTATCAGGAATAGTGTTATAAGCTTTTTCATGATTTCTATTGTTTAACTTCAGTAATAGTGGTGGTTTTAGGAGCCTGATAAGACAAGTCGGGCCGCATTTCACCAGAAGTGACTTCATAAGAGGAAACATACTGCATCATTTCTTCGAAAGCTTTCTCCCCTTCTTCCCCGAGAAGCTTCTGGTTTTCGGCAGATTTTTTCGCGTAATCTATGGCATCTTTGGCTGAAATAACGGCTACATAATAATCTCCTATATTTCCAAACCCGTTGTGATAAATGCGATAATACATTTTAGAACCTTTTCTCTCAAACAAGTCCTTTAAAGCAATCATTTTCTCCCTTAATTGGGGAACATTAGATGCTGAAACTTCCATTTTATGCCACTTCCTATAATTTTCTCCGGGGGTTTCGGGATCTAAACCATCGGGCATATAAGAAAGTGGCTCATTGAGTACCACCACATAGCTCCCATGTTTATCATAGCATTTGTTGAATCTGTCCAGCATTGCGCGGAATTCATCTTCACCCATTTTTTCAATTAGAGGAGCATAAGACATCTCTTCAATATCTGATAGTTTCTCTATTGGAGAAATGGAAAGATACCTGCCATTGTCCATAGAAGCGGTGCTCCAGTCAATTCCTTCAGGCTTGTATTGCTGGCAGGCTTTTACAAAATCTTTGGATACCTGTTCATATTCTTTAAGCATCGATGGATTTACCTGGTCTTCATGTATTAAAAATGCCTGGTTCTTTTTTTCCTGAGCAAAGCCTGTTGAAACCATAAAGAAGGCTAAGATTACCGTAAAGAGTTTAATGATTTTCATAAGAATTGGAATTAGTTGATTATTGATTTATAAGGGTAAAAAAACTCTAATTCCCTGTGGTTTGCAATTGAGTTAGGACGAGGGTAGACAAATAATGTCCCAAAGCGGGCTCATCTTTATCAAAGCTATTCTTTAACTTAAATAACTGAATTATAATAAAGTATGTTTAAAAATGTATCTTTAATACCGGAG
This sequence comes from Autumnicola aciditolerans, assembly GCF_041679265.1. Classification (NCBI taxonomy): domain Bacteria; kingdom Pseudomonadati; phylum Bacteroidota; class Flavobacteriia; order Flavobacteriales; family Flavobacteriaceae; genus Autumnicola; species Autumnicola aciditolerans. The sequence goes on along the minus strand of NZ_JBGFSM010000015.1, from coordinate 84,319 downwards.
TGATATCAATATAAAGTATGAACTTAAGCTATCGTGTTTTTCCTTTACTTATAGTTTTGCTCCTGCCATCTTTTAAAGCAGGTGCCCAGATTTTCAATTTTAAGAGGGGCGATGTTTACAGAAAGGTTTTTGTGGAAACCGATGATTTTGATACTTCCTACCTGGAAACCCTGGAATATAATCTTAACGGGATGCCGGATGACAGCAGTTACTTTTCAGTATTAAACGATCTTGCCTACTATTGGCACACCCGTAATTTAAACAAAGCATTGAATTTTACTAAACAAGGCCTTAAGCTTGCGAGATCAAAAAATGACAGTTTATGGGAAGGGAGATTTCAAATCACCCAGGGCGCTGTACTTTTGAGAATGGAAAATCTGGATGAGGCCCATGAGGTTTTGGAAATGGCTAAAACTAAGGTGGAAGAAAAAGACCTGCCTTTTCTGAATACGCAGCTGGGCTATGTTTTTGAAAGAAAGGGGCAGTTGGGTAAAGCCACAGATTATGCCCTGCTGTCTTTGCGGCTGGGTGAGAAATTAAAAGACAAAAAAGCAATTGCCTTGGCTTATAGTGATTTGAGCAATCTTTTCTGGAAGCTTTCCAAGTTCGAAAAAGGATTGGAATACGGCCTGCTTTCCCTTAAATATTTTGAAGAACGGCAGCTGGATGACCTGGATTACGATTTTACGCTTTATGTGGTAGGTAATAATTACCTGAGTCTTGGTAATTATGAAAAGGCTTTGGATTATTACAATAAATCTATAGCAATAGGGGAGCGTTATGGGTTTTACAATAATCTGAGCGATGTTTATATTTCTATTACAGATTTAAATACATTTCTTGGTAACTATGCAGATGCAGAGAAAGCCGGAGTTGAGGCCATTCGATATGCAGGCTATCTAGATAACAATTTTATGTTGATGCGTTCCTGGTTATCTGTTGCGAAACTGCAAAATGCACAACAGGATTTTTCCAAAGCAATAAGTGCTCTCCATAAAAGTATTGAAATTGCGACCTCAGATTTTGGAGATGAATTTTTTCTTAGTCAGGCCTATGAAGAGCTGGGGAAAGCTTATGCGGGGCTTGGGGAATATGAGAAAGCTTATGAATCATTTTTGAAATTTGATGCCCTCGAGGATAGTATTTTTACTGTGGAAGCAGATGAGCGTATTTCCCTGTTGCAAACCCAGTTTGAAGTTGCCAAAAAAGAAGGTACCATCAAGGTTCAGGAAGCGAGGCTAAAGCAACAACGTACTTGGCAGATGCTAATTAGTATTATAGCTGCCCTGCTGCTTATTATCCTAGTTATCCTATTCATTTCCTTCAGGAGCAACAGGAAAAAAAGGATGTTGCTGCAGCGAAAGAATGAAGAAAAAAATTTTTTATTAAAGGAAATTCATCACAGGGTGAAAAATAACCTGGAAACGGTATCCAGTATGCTCTCCTTACAGTCGGCAGTTATAAAAGATCCTAAAATTATTGAAGTGATGAAGGAAAATCAGAACAGGGTGCATTCTATGAGTATGATCCATCAACGACTTTACCAGGGCAAAAATCTTTCGACTATAGAAATGAAGGAATACCTGATGAATCTGGGCGTGTATGTACTGGATTCCTTTGGGATGGGAGACCGAATTGAGATATCGTATAAAATGCAGCCTCTGGAACTTGATATTGATACCGCCATTCCCCTTGGCCTAATTGTAAACGAACTTCTTACCAACTCCCTCAAATATGCCTTTACAAATGGTGAGAAAGGCAAAATTATAGTGAAACTGCACCGTAACGGCGAAGGGAAATTAAGCTTGAAAGTTATAGATAACGGATTGGGAAAACAGGAGAGTGAAGCGGCTAAGGGAACCGGTTTTGGCACCAGGCTAATCTCCCTTTTAACCCAACAGCTGGACGGCATTATGTCACAGGATTTTACTCATGGCACCAGCGTTTCCTTTGAATTCAATATCATGAAGGCAGCGTGATTAAATGGTTTGGATACGTTTAAGAAGTTCGGTGCGCTTTGTTTTTCCTAATGGGAGTGCTTTTTTTGCAACAACAATATGGCTTCCTGCAACTTCGTCTATATGCAAAAGATTCACCACATAAGATCTATGAATTCTTAAAAAATGCTGGTCAGGAAGTTTATCATCCATTTCTTTAAGAGTTGTGACTAGTAAATATTCGCGATCTTTAAGAAAGATCCTGCAGTAATTCCTTTCCGCTTCTATATAATAAATATCTTTTATAATGATTTTCACCATTTTTTCATGATGCCTTACAAAAATACGATCACTTAGAATAAATGGAGAATCAGAACTGTTTTTCTCGATGTTTTCAGCCATTATTCTACTTGAAGTAAGTTCCAGGGCCCTTATAAGATCCAGTTTTTTAAAGGGTTTGGAAATAAAAGCATAAGGACTGGTTGCTTTTGCACGGTTAAAATATGCATCATCGGCATTGGCGGTAAGATAAATTATAGGAATGGAATGATCTTTCTGAATAAGCTGAGCAATTTCAATCCCATCCATTTTGCCCTTTAACCTTATATCCAGCAGTATGATATCGGGTAGTTCTGTTTTCAAGGAACTCAATGCTTCCTCTCCACGGGAAAAGATCCCTGTAACATGATAGCCCAGTTCTGTAAGTTGTAAGGATATATTTGCTGCAATAAGCAATTCATCTTCAACAATAAGTATTTTTACAGGAGCTCCCACAGCAATGCATAAATTTATTAAATATAGGCAAAGATTTGATAATCTGAAGCTTAGATGGTAAATTCCCTTTAGTTACCGTGGCGTATTGGGTAAATAGAAAGAAGGCAGTGATATCTTGTATTTCACTACCACAAGACGAATGCTAATTACGGTAAGGGAAGTAATAATGTAAATTAAGTCATTATTGATGTTGTACCTATCCAAAATAACAAAGGCCAGGCCACCAATAAGACAGGCAGTGGCATAAATTTCTTTTCTGAAGATCACCGGGATCTCGTTACAGAGAATATCACGAATTACCCCTCCAAAAGTTCCTGTCATTGCGCCCAGAGCTATAGAAATTATGGGATCAAGATCATTTCGTATGCCGGTTTCCACGCCTGTAATGGTAAAGATACCAAGCCCAATGGTATCAAAAAGAAAAAGCGACGTTTTGAGGTAATTTATTTTACCCCTGAAGATAATGGCAAGAATGGTAACCGCACCAATCAGGTATATGTAACGTATATTTTCCATCCAGAGTACGGGGGTATTTCCAATTAATATATCTCTAAGCGTGCCGCCTCCAATAGAAGTTACAAAAGCGATAATAAAAACCCCGAAGAGATCAAGTTTTCGATCCATTGCGGCCAATGCTCCCGAAATGGCAAATGCCATAGTACCAAGGAGGTCAAGAATATTAAAAAGGCTTAGCTCCATTGCCGGCAAAGGTAATTTAAAACTTAAAAAGAAGAAGGTAAGTTTTGATTATTAAAGAAGACAAAACCATAGAATTTATGCATTCAGGTTATTGGCAGATAACAAATCTTAATTGGAATACCCCTTAGTTTTTACTGAAAGTTAGTATTTTTACAGTCCAAAACAGAATTAAAATATGAGCGATACGACCGAAAGAATAAAATGTCTTATAATTGGCTCCGGGCCTGCCGGATATACCGCAGCAATCTATGCTTCCAGAGCAGATATGAAGCCGGTGATGTACACGGGAATGGAACCCGGAGGACAATTGACCACAACTACTGAAGTTGACAATTTTCCTGGCTATCCTGATGGGATTGACGGCCCTCAGATGATGGTAGACCTTCAGAAACAGGCTGAACGTTTTGGAACCGACGTGAGGATAGGAATGGTTACTGAAGTGGAATTCAGTAAAAAGACAGGAGGAATACATAGAGCATGTATCGATAATTCTAAATGGGTAGAGGCAGAAACTGTGATCATTTCCACAGGAGCTACTGCAAAATATCTTGGACTGCCAAGCGAGCAGAAATTACGAGGCGGAGGAGTATCGGCCTGTGCGGTTTGTGACGGATTCTTTTATAAAGGTCAGGATGTGGCTATAGTTGGAGGGGGTGACACCGCTGCAGAAGAGGCAACCTATCTTGCCAATATCTGTAATAAAGTGACCATGCTGGTGCGTAAAGATTATATGAAAGCTTCCAAAGCAATGCAGCACCGCGTGGAAACTACTAAAAATATTGATTTACGTTATAATACCGAAGTGGACGAGATCCTTGGGGAACAGGTAGTGGAAGGCCTGCGAATGGTAAATAACCAAACCGGGGAAAAAGAAGAAATTAAAATTACCGGTTTCTTTGTGGCAATAGGTCATAAACCCAATACAGAAATCTTTAAAGACTGGCTGGATATGGATGGCACCGGGTACATTGTTACCCAAAACAAGACTACCAAAACCAATATTCCGGGGGTATTTGCTTCTGGCGATGTGCAGGATAAGGTTTACAGGCAGGCCATTACTGCTGCCGGAACCGGTTGTATGGCAGCTTTAGATGCAGAGCGCTACCTTGCCGAAATAGAAACTGAAGAGGATATAGAGAACGCGCAAACAAAAAAGGAAACCGTACAATAGCCTAATCAGAAATATAATATTTAAAAGTCCCGTCGCTGCGGGGCTTTTTTTTGTTTTAAAAATGAGTATTTAAAAATACCCACATAGTTTGCATAATGTTTTAACGTACTGGAAATGATTATTTTATGTTAAAATATTAAATTTAGGGAACCTTTGTGTCTCCCCGGTTGTCTTTACAATATATGGCGTATTGTATTTCTGTTTAAAAGCCTGGGACAGTGAAAATAATTCCTTTTTACCATAATGAACAATTGCTTATTCGCAAAGCTGCAAAGCAGGATAGGGCGGCCCAATATGGTTTGTATGAAAAGTATGCCCCGCAAATGTTAGCCGTGTGCAGGAGTTACGTGAAAGATTTGCAGTTTGCAGAAGATGTGATGCACCGTGGATTTTTAAAGGTATTTACAAGGATAAACAGCTTTATTGGAAAAGGAAGTTTTGAGGGGTGGGTACGCCGTATTATGGTGCATGAATCTATAAATTTCCTGAAAAAGAAGCGATGGCTGGTTTATGAAAGTGACCTGGTTGAGACACAGGAACCAAGCACCCCTGCAGTGGGCAATTATAGCGAAGCGGAGTACTTGCTGGGCATGATAGACCAGCTTCCTGAAGCTTTCCGGCTGGTATTTATGCTGCATGCCATAGAAGGCTATAGCCATAAAGAGATAGCACAGGTAATGCAGATTCCGGAGAAAACTTCAAGGTCCAAACTTTCCAGGGCACGAAAAATTCTTCAGAAGAAGGTGGAACTAATCAGAAAAAACTATGAAGCACTTTGATATAGAAATATATGTTAGGTCCAAGTTAGAAGATTATAGCCTGAAACCCGGGAAAGATTCCTGGCAGGAGTTTGTACAAAAACTGGATAAAAAGGAGCAAAAGAATTTTCAGAAAAGGTTATTTGCAAAAACAGCACTTTTTATAAGCTTCTTTATGATTGGCTTTTTTCCGCTTAGCAATAAAACCAACAGACAGTTTATGTTCTCCTTTATAAATACTAAAGCTGATGTGGATCCTACTGAGGCAGGAAATGCAAGTGAGGAAAGAGCTAATGGATTGCATGAAAAAAACATTTCTGCGGCGGTAATTCCTAACGAACGGGAACGGAAGGAAATATCTTCCATAACTGAAACGGAAAAATCGGCTCCTCTTGCTGCTAAGGCAACAAATAAAGAAAACATGAGCAGCTCTAATGTTCTTTCAGCTTATTATAAAACTTCTGAAGAGCTTAAGTTAAAAGAAGTTAAGGTTACAGATGTTGAAGTAGATTCTTTGCTTAAAATTGCCTTTAAAAAAATTGAAAACGAAAAAATAAACCTGCAAGAGCAGGAATGGTCTTCACTGCCGGCAAAGGAGATTTTGGCAGAAGCAACAGTTATAGAAAATGAAATGCCGGCAAATTACAGACAAAGAAATTTGGCTATAGACAACTTCATTTGGGAACTTTTAAAGATAAAATCTGCATTTGCAAACTAAAGACTTCCGGTAGAAATTTTAAGGTATTGCCGCAGATAAATCTAGCTTTAAAAAAGATGTAGAACGGTAAATAATTGGATCATGAAGAAACTGATACTTGTGGCGTTAACCTTATTGTTCACTTTACAAATTAAGGCGCAGGAGGAAACGATTGAATTATTGCGTAAGCAATTAGTAACAATTCAAACAGAAGAGAAAAATGAGCTGAAACAGCAAATCCAGAACATTAACAGCCTGCTTGAAAATGGGGTGATAAGTGCAGAAGAGGCAGAGAAGCTAAAAAATAAAGCTGCCGAGTCAAGGGCCAGGAAAATTGAAGAACGGCAGGGGGTAATATTAAAAACTATAGCGTTTCTCCAAAACCAGGCATCGCAGAAACCCAGTTTACCCCGGGAAGAAGGCGACGGCTGGGAATTTTTTCTGGATGTGGATTCCTATTTTAAGGGTGATGCCCCCTCAATTACACTTCCTTCTAAACGGGACAGCGTGGCAATGCAGCAGGAATTTGTTGAGCCGCAACCTCCCCAACTTCAAAGGAGAGAAGTTAAAACCCCCACCACTCTGGATCTCGTGGCCGCTTTTGGGTTTAATAATGCCATAGGTAATGGCAACTGGCAGGAACTGGAGGAAGAAAGGGACTATGCCCTATACAGCTCCCACTTTCTGGAAATAGGTATTGCATTTAAAACCCCTCTTACCAAAGAGAACTGGCTGCGTATCAAGTATGGGCTTTCTTACCAAAATAATGGTTTGGAACCAACCAATAACAGGTTTTTTACTGAAGTGGACGGGCAAACCCAATTACAGTCGGGCCAAAATATTACAGGATCTGGGTTTAGGGTAAACAACCTGGTTTTGCCTCTTCATCTGGAAATAGGCCCCACGAAGCTTAAACAAGATGGGGACAAAAGTTACTTCTCAGCCGGGAACCAGTTAAAAATTGCGGCTGGTGGATATATAGGCATTAACCTAAACGCATACCAGTGGGTAGAACAACCTTACTTTTATCACGGTTTTTACTGGGTAGAAAGAGAAAAAATAGAAGGCTATAATACCAACAAGATGATTTATGGACTTAGCGCGTATGCAGGCGTTGGAGCTTTCTCTATTTATGGTAAATACGATCTTAATACCATTTTTAAGAACGGTGCAAAAGATCAACAATTTTTATCGCTGGGCTTGCGGTTAGATCTATAGCCACAGCAGGTTCTTCGCAAAAATGGCTAATTGTTTAATTAAAAAATTATTGAAAATGAAAAAGTGGATATGTATTTTAGGATTTCTTTTTTGCACCAGTCTTTTTGCTCAGCAAAATAATTTAAAGAACGATATAATTGTAACTACAGATGGGCAATTTCTGCAGGTTAAGGTTACAAAGGTAAGCCAGGACGTGGTAGCGTTTAGCTATCCCGGCGAAAGCGTGGTGAATGAAATACCGCCGGATGCCATTAATAAAATAGTTTTTGCAAGTGGAAGGACGCAGGAATTTAATGGTGACGCAACAATCCCGGTTGCATCCGCAGAAAATTCTGCGGCAGTATCAAAAGATGTAGTTACAACCCCTGCCTACCTGGAAAATACACTCGCGGTGGTTCCTTTGGAATATGAAAAAAATGGGGCCTATGAAAAGAAACTGGCCGGTTTGGCTACAGATTATCTGATGGGACTTTTATCAACCAAGTCCGATACCCTAAAGATGAGAGTATTGCCAATGGATAAAGCTATTGAAAAGTTGCTGGACGCAGGCATTAATTACAGTGAATTAAGAGAATCTTCTCCAGAGCAATTAAGAAAGGTAATGGGAACCGAGTATATTTTATATGTTAAGATAAATGAAAGCCAGAAAGACAGTACTATTGCTGGAAAGGCAGATTATATCTCTGGTGCTGCCGGCTCTAAAAGCCTGGGAGAAATACAAAGGAATGTTAGCTTAAGTGTTTATAGTGCCCATGATGATATGAAAGCTTTTGGCATGGATTTTAAAGAAGAAAAATTTTTAGGAGAAACAAAGGAAGGCGCCCAAACTCTTGCAAATTCTGATGCTTGGAAACCATCTCTGGAATATGTTGCAGGCCAATTAACTTCTTCCCCCGTATTTAGCAGCCAATAGTTGAAGTTTTTCCAAATGTGACAATTGTGTTTTTTCAACTGCCTCAAAAAAGAGAATTGCAATAAGGATACCTGCTGTTTATTTTGGAAAAGCAGTTTTAATGAAGGAATGAGTTAATCAAAGACTTCTTTTTTATCTTCAATAAAAAGAAAGGCCTCCGGGAAGGAGGCTCTTTTTTTAGTCGCAATTCCATATATAGGAAATGTAAGGATCTGTAAAGTGAACTTCATACTGGACAGTACTCTTGGGCTCATAGGTTACTGGCTGCTCTGCCGGTGCTTCCACAAGCAGGGATAGCATAAAACTGATGAGAAGGTTCATTAAAGTACTCATAATGCTCTGGTGGTATCGGTTACTGGTGGGTTGGTACTCCGCTCATTGCGGTTAGTTAACGTGTCATTATTCCGTTTTTTTTCAATCTGGATATTTACTCCTTCTCTGTTAATGTTCACTTTGGCATTAAAGTCATCTTCCTCGTTCCATTCATCTTCGTTATCCCATTCTTCCTGGGTTCCTTCTTCGTAATGCATATCTTCCACAGGACAATCCTCGCAGGTGGTTGCGCCTTCTATTACTTTCAGGTATCGTTCCTGGTCTGCCCTTTTGAAAATATTTTCGCTTCCGTACCATCTGTTAGCGTAAGAGCTGGCACTGGCATCTACATACAGGGTGGTGCCTTCAGGAACATAGAGGGTGATTTCAACTTTTTGATCCCTGAATTTATTTTCCACGGCAGAAGTAAGATAGCTGTCCAGCTGAAGTTGATTTCCCGAAAGCAATACCTCGTAATTGATATTTTGTGCTCTGGTATTGGCATCTTCAAAATCACTACCTTCCGCAGATTTTACTATTTCCACACTCGCAAGGGAGTCCCGGGTAGATTTAACCGTAAGCCAAACCCGGTCTGAATACAGCATCTTTTTACCATTCCTGTCATGCCTTATTTTAAAATCCCCACCGCGGTAAAAGCTGCTGGAAACATTGTTTTCGTTTTTCATACTAACGTACAAGGTGTCCATCCTGTTAATCTCCAGGGTTTTTGTAACCACGGTTTCTCCATCAAATGCCCTTTGAGTGGCTTGTTGTATTCCTATAATACCTAAACCAATAAGGGAAATGATCCAAAGTCCCAGCAGTACCATTTTTGCGGTTGTGCCTATAGACCTCAGGTTTGTTACCAGTATTTTTAGGCCTAAGATAAACAGGAAGAAAAATGGAATGGCAGTAAGGAAAAATACCAGCAGGGAAATTAGCCAAAAGGGCCCGCCACTAACGGCCATTTCTGCATAATCTATCCAGGGAGTATCAATTATTCCAAATATCCCAACGGTAAACAGGGCTATAAAAAGGCCAATTAAAACTACTCCTGCCAGGAGAATTAGGAGAATACCAATAAATTTTACAAATGCACTAAGCAGTACTTTAATGATATTGCCTATTGCTGAGCCGGCAGAACTTGCTCCCGATCTTGCTTTTTCACCATATTTTTGATAATCTACATCTTTCATTTTACCGGTAACATTGTCAAACCCCTCGCGAATCTTTTTTTCAATATTACTAATGGTAACTTCTTCACCTTCCATGGCAAGGCGGTCTGCTGTGGTTTTAGCTTCAGGAACAAAAATCCAGAGTGCGATATAGATTAAAATAAAAGCGCCGCTGGTTAAGAAGGTTAGAAAAACCCATAGAAGCCTTACCCATACCGCTTCTATTTCCAGGTAATGGCCCAACCCGGAACTTACCCCGCCAATATAAGAATGCTGGGTATCGCGAAAGAGTTTTCTGCCCCTGTTGGTTTTACGGGTGTTTTGCTGGTAAGCAGGTTCATCTTCAAAGATTTCTTCATCTACCATATAATCCTCTGGCTGGCCCATTATGGCGATAACTTCTTCCACTTCAGTTAAACTTACCACCTGGCGCTTATCCCTGATTTTTTCAGTAAATAATTCAGCAATACGGGCTTCAATATCTGCTATAATTTCATCGCTACCCGGCGTGTTGGTAAAAGAGCGTTTTAGCGCTTCCAGGTAATGTTGCAGTTTGGCGTACGCATCTTCATCTATATGGAAGAAAACACCGGCAAGATTTATATTGACTGTCTTATTCATGATTTTTCTTTTTTTGAGTAGTTACAATAGTTACGGCTGTTTGCAGTTCATCCCAGGTACTGGTAAGTTCTTTAAGGAACAGTTTCCCGGTATCTGTGAGGCCGTAGTATTTGCGGGGCGGCCCGCTACTGGACTCTTCCCAGCGGTAGGAAAGCAGGCCGGCATTCTTTAGCCTTGTAAGTAAAGGGTAAATAGTACCTTCCACCACCAGTAGTTTTGCGTCTTTTAGAGTCTCCAGAATTTCCGCTACATAAGCGTCTTCATCCCGAAGGACAGAGAGAATGCAGTACTCCAGCACACCTTTACGCATTTGTGCTTTGGTGTTTTCAATCTTCATAATGTGCGATTTAGAATGTTGTTAAACTGTTCATTTCTTGATTGATGGTTAATTTTTAAGGATTGTTGATGATGTTTTCCTGCCCTGAAAAGGATCAGGATTCTTTTATAAAATTGATGCAAAACGGGTATTTATAAAGCTCTCCTTCACTGGCCCTTAAACTGGCGCTTATTACCGCATAAATCTCCAGGAGAAAAAGCCCCAGAATTAATGTTCCAATGCTTATGGCCACTATAATTAAAGGAATAAAATCCTGAACATTTTTTGCATGGATATGGTTGCTATCAATATATAATGGAGCAGAAGTACTTAGGTTTACCCCCATGAGAATAAGAAGGGCCAGCCCGGAAAGAACCAGTAAAATAAAGTAAAGGAACATGCTTATCTGGAAATTGATAGCATTTCTCCCATGACTGTCTACAAACGGATCCTGTTTTTTTACCAGCCATAAAAGCAGGGGAAACAGAAAATTTCCGAATGGGAAAAAATATTTTGAAAATACTGATAAATGGATGCAAGTGGCCAATGTTTTTTCCTGATGTAATACCTGTGAGTTCATAACCTATTAATTTCTTATACAAATATATGGTTAAAAGAAGGTATTTTGCAAAACATAGTACTTTATTTTAACTTTTAATTAAGAAATGCCTTCTTTAATGAGTTGATTTATTTTAGGTATTTTTAGAGAAAATAAGCGCTTCTATGAAGTTAACACCATCCAGGCTTAATACCTTTTTAATGCTGAAATTGCCAAGCGCATGGCTATGTGGGGTACGCGTGCGGGAGATAGATGAAGAAATATGCAGGGTAAAGGTTACCCATCGCTGGATTAATCAGAATCCTTTTAAATCTATGTATTTTGCAGTTCAGGCTATGGCGGCAGAACTTAGTACCGGAGCTTTGGTAATGGCAAAAATTAAGAAGGAAAATAGAAAAATATCAATGCTGGTGGCCCAAAATGCCGCTTCCTTTTCTAAAAAAGCCACGGGTAAAATTACTTTTACCTGCGGTGACGGGCATAAAATAGATGCCGCTATTCAAAGAACTTTAGAGACAGGCGAGGGGCAAACCTTCTGGATGAACAGCAAAGGCTTTAATGAAGAAGGGGTGGAAGTTTCCAGTTTTAAATTTGAATGGACGGTAAAGGTGAAGCGGGAGTTTAATGAACATTGAACATTAAGCAATTCTCGATAAACAATGAAGGTCTGCGGTAGTCTGAAATGTCTGGTTTAAAACTTCAAATCTCCGAACTCCGTACCCCGAACTTTGAACTTCAAACTCTGAACTCCGAACTAATAACTTCTAACTAAACAGTTTTCTGTACCACCTCAAATACTCTTTGTCCGTCGCATTTTAAAGTTTTGGAAGGATATTTCAGCAGTAAGGCATAATCGTGGGTGGCCATTAGAATAGTATTCCCGTTTTTACTGATTTCCTGCAGCACTTCCATCACTTCTACAGAGGTCTGAGGGTCCAGGTTTCCGGTGGGCTCATCGGCAAGGATTAATTCAGGATCATTTAGCAAAGCCCGCGCAATTGCCACGCGCTGCTGTTCTCCACCTGAAAGCTGATAAGGATATTTAAAGCCTTTGGTTTTCATGCCTACCTTGTTAAGCACTGCTTCAATTCTTTTCTCCATGGCTCCTTTGTCTTTCCATCCGGTTGCCTTCAGTACAAATAGCAGGTTATCATTAATGTTCCTGTCGGTCAGCAGCTTAAAATCCTGAAAAACCACTCCCAGCTTACGCCTTAAAAATGGGATATCTTTTTCTTTTAGAGTGCGCAGGTTATAATCAACAATATTTCCTTCCCCTTCAGTTAAAGGTAAATCCCCGTAAAGGGTCTTCATGAAACTGCTTTTCCCGGTACCGGTTTTCCCTATAAGATAGACAAAATCCCCCTTATTTACGGTCACATCTACTTCAGAAAGGATTAAATTTTCACGCTGATAAATGGCGGCATTTTTTAATTCCAAGACGGCTTGAGACATAAATACTGTTGCTAAATTAGGATGTAAAAATATCTGTAAATATACATTTTTCAAAAAGTGCCGCTTTACTTTTTTTCATATTAACATAATTATAGGCCACTTTCATCGTTATTAAAATAAGCATTAAATTATCTTTGAACTTCAATCTAAAAATATATAAATGACACCCGGTAAATCTCTCCTCATTGTTGTTTTACTATTCTTCTCATTTAAAGGTATTTCCCAGCAATCTGCTACTTATACAAATGAACTGGCCGACTTTAACCGCGCGCTGGAATTGTATAATAATCAGCAGTACCTGGCAGCCCAAAACCTTTTTGATGAGGTTAAAGAAGAAACCGAAGATGAAAAAATTAAGGCCGATGCGGCCTATTACATCGCAAATGCAGCGGTAAGGTTAAACCAGCCGGGAGCAGACCGACTGATGGAGCGGTTTGTGACCCGCTATCCAACGAGCACCAAAACCAATTCAGCTTATCTGGATGTGGCCGATTATTATTTCAACACGGGAAAATATGCCCTTGCCAGGAAATGGTATGATAAGGTGGACGAAAACGCGATGGGCCGTAAGGAGAGGCAGCGGTTTTACTTCAACAATGGGTATGCCTATTTTCGTACAAACGATTATGAGCAGGCGCGAACTTATCTTGAACGGGTGAGGGATTCTAAAGAATATGGTTCCCAGGCTAAATATTACATCGGGTTTATGGCTTATGAAAGTGATGATTACGAAGAAGCCAGCCAGAATTTTGAGCAGGTGCAGGACAATTCCAGGTACAGCGAAGATCTTTCCTATTTCCAGGCCGATATGAATTTTAAACTTGGAGATTTTCAAAAAGCCATCGATTTGGGTCTGGAACAACTTCCAAAATCAAACCGTCAGGAAAAATCCCAGTTGAATAAAATTATAGGAGAGAGTTACTTCAATTTACAGCAGTACGAAAAAGCCATTCCTTACTTAAAAGAATACCAGGGCCTTCGCGGAAAATGGAACAATACCGATTATTATCAGTTAGGCTACGCTTATTATAAGCAGGGCGATTATGAAATGGCCATTTCAGAATTTAATAAAATTATAGACGGGAATAATTCCATTGCCCAAAACGCTTATTATCATCTTGCACAATCTTACCTAAACCTGGACCAGAAGCAGCAAGCGTTAAACGCCTTTAAAAATGCCAGCGAAATGGAATTTGACGCTAAAATCCAAAAAGACGCACTTCTGAATTATGCCAAGCTGAGCTATGAAATTGGCAATTCTTATGAAAGCCCTTCCCAGGTGCTGCTAAGCTATCTTGAAAAATATCCCGATGCTGCCGAAAGACAGGAAGTGGAAACCCTGCTTATAGATTCTTTTATCACTTCAAAAAATTATGAAGAAGCCATGCGTTTGCTGGAAAACAACAGGAATTTCAGCGATAAGCAGGCTTATCAAAAGGTGGCGTATTACTACGGGCTGGAACTTTACGAAGAGGGAGATTATTACAAGGCCATAGAAATGTTTGATAAAGCCTTGGGAGAACCCCGGGATCCTGCTATTACTGCCAAATCCACTTTTTGGAAAGCAGAAAGTGAATTTAACGTAAACCGTATAGACGATGCGATTATTGGCTATAAAGAATTTGGGGGAATGAGCGCTGCCCGTGGCACTGGAGAAATGGAAAACTTGGATTATAACATTGGGTATGCCTATTTCAAAAAGAACGATTATGCCCAGGCGATCAACTACTTTAAAAGGTATGCAGAAAATAGCAGTAATGATACTGCCAGGAGAAATGATGCCTGGCTTAGGCTTGGTGACAGCTATTTTGTGAACAGCCAGTACTGGCCTGCGATGGAGGCTTACAATAAAGCCATTGCCAATAATGTAAGCGATAGTGATTATGCTGCTTTTCAAAAAGCCATCAGTTATGGCTTTGTCAATAGAAATGAGACTAAAATTGAGGAACTTAATAACTTCATCAGTAAATACCCGCGTTCCCCATATCGTGATGATGCGCTTTTTGAACTTGGAAATACCTACATCGCCATGAACAATAATCAGCAGGGAATTCAGGCATACAACCGTTTGATAAGGGATGTGCCTGAAAGTGCTTTTGTGCCGAAAGCGATGTTAAGGCAGGGCCTTGTTTATTACAATTCCAACGATGGGGAAAAAGCTCTTGAACGCCTTAAAAAAGTAGTAGCCGATTATCCCAATACGCCTGAGGCCAAACAGGCAGTTTCTACCGCAAGAAACGTATATGTGGATTTAGGCAGGACAGATGAGTATGCCAGTTGGGTAAGAAACATCGATTTTGTAGAGGTAACAGATGCCGATCTGGATAATACCACGTATGAGTCTGCAGAGAATCAATATTTAAATAACAAGACAGACCAGGCTATAAATGGATTTGAAAAATATTTAAACGAATTTCCAAACGGGATCCATTCTATAAATGCCCATTTTTATCTTGCGCAAATGTACTTCCGCCAGGGGAATAAAGACAAGTCCATGAGCCATTACCGCTATGTGGTGGAAAGGCCCGGAAACGAATTTACCGAGCAGGCACTGGCCAGGTTGTCGCAGGTTTATCTTGAAAAAGGAAATTATGCTGAAGCCACCCCGCTCCTGGAAAGGCTGGAAAAACAGGCAGATTCTCAGGAAAATGTTGCTTATGCCCAGTCTAACCTGATGAAATCGTATTACGAAGCAGGAAATTATCAAAAAGCTGAAGCTTACGCTGAAAAGGTACTGAACAATGCAGGTGCTGAAAAACAGGCCAAAACCGATGCCCAGGTAATTATAGCGAGATCGGCAATGAAAGCAGGAAATGAAAGCCGGGCTAAAACCGCGTATGCCGAAGTTCAAAAGACCGCTAACGGAGAGCTGGCTGCGGAAGCCTTGTACTATGATGCTTATTTCAAGAACAAAAACGGAAATTATGAAGCTTCCAATGCCGCTATTCAAATTCTGGCAAAGGATTTTTCAGGTTATAAGCGTTGGGGCGCAAAAGGCCTGGTGCTTATGGCGAAAAATTTTGACAAACTTGGCGATGCTTACCAGGCCACATACATCCTGGACAACGTGATCAAGAATTTTTCCAATTATCCGGAACTTGTTTCTGAAGCTAAAGCCGAACTAGCCAGGATAAAGGCCAAAGAAGCCAAAACCAACTCTTCTGTAGAAAACTAATCTAACTAAACTAAAATCTAAGAACTCCTATATGCGAATTTTTTCAGTTAAGGACCCTGCCGCCAATCAGTGTTATTATCCAAATCAACGGGTTGCAAAAGTTCAGGATACACGCCTGCTAGTTCATTTTAATTTGTGGCAAATAGCGGCAACAAAAACAATGCTGTTCCTGTCCCTGGTACTTTTTAGCGGGGCTCTTTTTGCCCAGGATCCGCTTGGCAGCGAAACAGTAACCGTAGTAAAGCCCTATTCCCCATCGGTACGGGACGCTTCAAAAATTAAGGAAATGCCGGGCAAGGCAGATTCTGTAAGTTTGGCCAAGAAGGAAGTAAAATATAGTATTTTTTCTGTTCCTGTCGCTTCAACTTTCACTCCCGCCAAAGGACGGGCAACAACTGTAGAAAGGGAAAGGCCACCTAAGGTTTTTAACAATTATGCCACTTTAGGTTTCGGGAATTACTCCAATGTACTCGCAGAATTCTACAGCAACCTTGAAGTAAACCGGACCGATAACTTCGGAATATTTCTTACTCATAATTCTTCCCAGGGAGGGATTGAAGGTGTTCGTCTTGATGACAAATTTTATGATACCGAATTAAACCTTAGCTATACCCGCAGGGACAGGGATTTATCCTGGAAAACTGAAGTTGGGGGGCAGCACCAGCTTTTTAACTGGTACGGTTTACCGGCCAGCCCCGTACTTACCGATGAGCAGTTGTTGGAAGTAGATCCGCAGCAAAATTATTTTTCAGTTTATGCCGGCGGGGAGATTGAATTGTATGATTCTTTTTTCGATAAAGCAAAAGCAAAATTCCGCCATTCCGGGGATTCTTATAGTTCTTCTGAAAATCATTTTGATGCCAGTGGAGCTTTTGAAGCTAATATTGGAGGAGAACTTATTACCACGAATATCACTGCAGATATTGTAAATGGCAATTTTAACGAAGCCTTTTATGGTGGCGATGGTAACAATTATAGTTTTTTGAATTTTGGACTTAATCCCAGTTTGCTGGTGCTACGGGACAATCTTACCTTAAATCTTGGAGTCGCATTTTACTATAGTCTTGATACTGAAAATACTGATAATAATTTTTACCTCTATCCAAAAATTACGGCAAGTTACGAGCTAGCCGGGGATATGCTTACTGCCTATGGAGGGATAGAAGGCCAACTGGAACAGAACACGTATTATGATTTTTACCAGGACAACCATTTTGTATCCCCCACACTGGCCATCCAGCCTACAGATACCGAGTATGACGCCTATGTTGGGGCAAAAGGAAGGCTCACCAACAGCTTTGGCTATAATGCCCGCGTGAGCTATTCTTCACAATTCAATAAGGCGCTTTACAGAAGGAATCCCTATGCAACAAATGTAACTGAGGAAGATTATGCCTACGGAAATTCTTTTGAAGTGGTTTATGACGATGTAAATACCTTTTCTTTTTATGCCGAATTGAATGCAGATGTAAACCGCAATTTTAGGCTTTCTGTAAATGCTGAAGTTTTTAGCTATGGGACAGATGAGGAGGCTGAGGCATGGAACCTGCCAGCGGTTACCGCTGCTTTAACTGCAGATTACCAGGTAACCGAAAAATGGTATACCGGTGCCAATATTTTTTACCGCGGAGAGCGCATGGATCTTGCACGCACAGTAATAACAAATCCCGCGGACCCTCAACAAAATGAGGAGGTAACTCTCGATGGGTATTTTGATTTAAACGCGCATCTTGGATACCGGTTCAATGAGCAGCTCTCTGCGTTTGTAAAAGGCAGCAACCTGCTTAACAACAATTACGAGCGCTGGCTCAATTATCCTGTTCAGGGAGCCCAGTTCCTTGCAGGAGCCACCTATAAGTTTGATTTTAATTAAAAATTAGACCTCACTTTAAGAAGCCTGGAATTAACTGAAATAATATAGATCCAGTTATTTCCAGGTTTTTTATGCTCTAATTCGACTCTTTGCAGAGAACTTTTTGCAGTCTTCTAGGATAATTTTTTCCAGGCACTAAAGAAAAGCCGGAATTAGAAGGTGTAAGGTTTCATTTTCTTGCAGGTCCCCAGCCAGAATCTTTAGCCTTTAAAGAAAATTGTTATCTTCATCAAATCGCGTGACTTAACAATTACTAAACATTGAAGATTCAAATTTAAAGTAATATTGCACCCAAAATCAAAGAAGTGAAGCTTTACAACTCAGAAACCTAACTTATAAATGGCAAAAAAATTCAGGCGTACTAACCGTGACCGCCCCTACCTGAACATTCTTGATTTTATTGTAGAAGAAAAAACATTTCTCGCCATTGTTATAGGCGGGATTATCCTTGCGGGAATTTTTACCGGAAACACCCGGGCAGCCATGTGGCTTGGTTTCTTTTTCGCAGCCTATGCTACAGTGGCAAATGATAGTATCCAATCCCTGGGAACTTTTATAGAAAGCAATAAATCCAAGCCCTGGTGGGTTTTATGGCTTTATGTGGGCGCTATATTTTTGGGAGTGGTAACCTTCAGCTGGTTCTATTTTAATGGTGATGTAACTTATCAGCGGCTTTTAAATCCTGATGGCACCACGGCATACCCACATCCGCAAAGCTTCAGTTTTTTCCAGATTATTGCGCCGCTTATTTTGCTGATATTAACGAGGTTACGTATGCCGGTTTCCACAACTTTTCTAATTTTAAGCGTCTTTAGTGCAGATACTTCGGGAATTACTTCTGTAGTATGGAAGAGCTGGACGGGCTATATCATGGCTTTTGTTTTTTCATTCCTGGTATGGTATCTCTCCTATAACCTGATAAAAAAGTACTTTAAAAGCAGAAAATTCAGCAATAGCTGGACTATTATTCAGTGGCTGGTTAGCGGTACATTATGGGGGGTTTGGGTGATGCAGGATGGAGCCAATATCGCGGTTTTCCTTCCGCGCCGCCTGGATGCTTTTCAGTTTGGTATTTTTGCCACTACTATTTTTCTTGGATTGGGATTGTTGTTCTACCTGCGGGGAGATAAAATTCAGCAGGTAGTAAGTGAGAAGACCAGAATTTCAGATATACGGGCTGCCACGCTCGTGGATTTAATTTACGTGGTAATGCTTATATACAAGCTCTTTATTAGTACCGTGCCAATGAGTACCACCTGGGTATTCCTGGGGGTAATTGGAGGTAGGGAGATCGCTATTAGCCTTGCCCGTAAGAAAAAAGGCAAGAAGCACCGCAAGAAAGCCGGGAAGATGATCTTTAAGGATTTTGCCTATGCCATGATTGGCCTCTTTGTTTCGGTAGCCCTTGCTGCTGCTGCCAATCCGGATATCAGGCATGCTGTTTGGGAAGGCCTGGGCTTCTCATAAAAATTTAGTAAGTTTATTAATGTTTAGAAAATGCGCCTTTCCTGAGGGGCATTTTTTATTTTTACCCAAAACTTTGAAAATGAAAAATTTTGCACTACTTCTTTTTTCCTGTGTGCTCATGTTTTCCTGCAACAAAAAGGAAAAGGCAGACCTGTTGGTTTACAATGCCGAAGTATATACCGTAGATGGAAACTTCAGTAAAGCCGAAGCTTTTGTGGTTAAAGACGGAAAATTTATAGCCGTAGGTGGCACCGGGGAACTTCATGAAAAATATGAAGCAGTTAATTCCTATAATGCTGAAGGCAAGGCAGTATATCCAGGATTTATTGATGCCCATGCTCATTTTTACCGGCTAGGCCTTCAGCAGGACAAAGTAGACCTTACCGGTACAAAAAGTTTTGAAGAAGTAGTGGCCCGTATTGTTGAATTTCAGCAGAAAAAAGGAGTTGACTTTATTACCGGAAGAGGATGGGACCAGAATGACTGGCAGGTAAAAGAATTCCCCACCAAAGATACCCTGGACCGGCTTTTTCCCGATACTCCGGTGGCGGTTATCCGCATAGACGGCCATGCCCTCTTGGCTAATCAGGCTGCCCTGGATGCTGCAGGGATTACTACAAAAACAGCTTTTGAAGGTGGCGATATTGAGCAGAAAAATGGGACACTTACCGGAATTATTGTTGATAATCCTATGGATTTGATCGCGAAAGCCCAGCCGGAGAGCTCTGTTGAAGATAAAGTAAATGCCCTTATGCAAGCCCAGGAAATTTGTTTTAAATATGGGCTCACTACCGTAGATGATGCAGGGATAGATCGTGAAATTATAGAATTGATGGATAGCCTGCATAAACAGGGGAAATTTAAGATAAGGATGTATGCCATGATTAGTAATTCTAAAGAGAATCTGGATTTTTTTCTTCCCAGAGGGCCTTATAAAACCGATCGATTAAATGTAAGATCTGTTAAATTTTATGGAGATGGAGCTTTGGGCTCCCGGGGAGCAGCTTTAAAAGAACAATATAGCGACCGGCCGGGGCATTTTGGTGCCTTGCTTTCTCCCATAGAGGATTTTAAAAAAACGGCTATGCGGATAGCAAAATCAGATTTTCAGCTCAACACTCACGCTATAGGGGATTCTGCCAATTATCTTGTACTTAAAACTTATGATAGTCTTATTGGTAATGCCATAGACAGAAGGTGGCGTGTAGAACATGCACAGGTAATAGCCCCGGAGGATTTTAAATATTTCAGCAAAAATATTATTCCCTCGGTACAACCCACCCATGCCACCAGTGATATGTACTGGGCAGAAGACAGGCTTGGGAAAGAACGAATGCATGGTGCCTATGCCTATAAAAAACTGCTGGACCAGGCTGGGCTATTGGCTTTAGGAACAGATTTTCCGGTAGAGGAGGTAAGTCCTTTTCTTACCTTTTATGCCGCCGTCTCAAGAAGGGATACCAACAATTATCCTAAAGATGGTTTTATGAAACAACAGGCACTTTCCCGTGAAGAAACATTGAAAGGAATGACCATTTGGGCGGCTTACAGTAATTTTGAAGAGAATGAAAAAGGCAGTATAGAAGTAGGGAAATTTGCCGATTTTGTAATTTTGAATGAAGATATTATGGAAGTGCAGGAAGATAAAATTCCTGATTTAAAAGTAATTGGAACCTATGTAAATGGAGAAAAGGTAATGTAAGTTTGGTAATTCTTTTAGTAACTTTTCTAAAGTTTTAAAACTTTGAAAAATTGGGGCATCCCGACTATTCAATTTTTGAGCAATGTATTTTGTGTAGATGTATTTTGGTAACCACGGAGCTCCTTCCCTTTTTTTAGAGAGAAAGTGGATTAACCATCCAAAGCTGATTAAGGCGGAAGGGTAAAATTCAAACTGGCGATAATGGTAAAATGCAATCAGAACTTTTTCATTTCACTTTCACCTTTATCCTTAAAAATTTATTTCGGTATCTTTGCATTTCAACAAAAATCAAAAAAATGAACGACGGATTATATGCTAAATTTCATACCACTCAGGGCGAAATTTTAGTGGAACTCGAATATGAAAAAACACCCGGCACGGTTGGCAATTTTGTAGGCCTGGCTGAAGGAAACCTGGAAAATGAGGCCAAACCGCAGGGGCAGCCTTATTACGACGGACTTAAATTCCATCGCGTAATCCCCGATTTTATGATTCAGGGTGGAGACCCGCAAGGCACAGGTTCCGGCGGTCCAGGTTACAAATTTGAAGATGAAATCCATCCGGATTTAAAACACGATGCTCCCGGAAAACTTTCCATGGCCAATGCAGGACCTGGTACAAACGGTAGCCAGTTTTTTATCACTCATGTAGAAACTCCGTGGCTAAATGGCAAACACACCGTTTTTGGAAATGTTGTGGAAGGCCAGGAGGTGGTAGATAAAATAAAACAGGGCGATAAAATTGAAAAGCTGGAAATTATAAGGGAAGGGCAGGAGGCTCAAAACTTTAATGCCGTGGAAGCTTTTCGCAGTTTCAACGGGGCAAAAGCAGAAAGAGAAGCGGCTGCCAAAAAACAACAGGAAGAATTACTGGGTGAAATTTCCCAGGGTTTTCAAAAAACCGAAAGTGGGCTGAGATATAAAATTGAAAAAGAGGGGAATGGAGCAAAAGCTGAAAAGGGTAAAACCGTTTCTGTTCATTATAAAGGAATGCTGGCAGATGGGACCGTTTTTGACTCTTCTTACAAAAGAAAAGAACCTATCCAGTTTCCTGTTGGTGTGGGCCATGTGATTAAAGGCTGGGATGAAGGTATTTTAATGTTAAAAGTAGGAGACCAGGCGAGATTTGTAATTCCTTCCCATCTTGGATATGGGGAGCGTGGGGCAGGTGGTGTAATCCCGCCAAATGCAGCCCTTATTTTTGATGTGGAACTTATGGAGGTTAAATAAAATTTATTCTAAAATAGAAGATTTGAACGTGCTGAAATTTCAGCACGTTTTTTTATCTTTAGATATGACTTCAGAGCAACTGGAATTATTAAAATATCCTATAGGAAAGATGCAGTTTCCGCAGCAAAATGCCGGGACGCATCTTGAAGAATGGAAGGAAGATATTGCTGCTTTTCCGCAGAAACTGGAAAATCTGGTAAAAGATCTTGACCATTTACAACTGGATACACCCTACCGGCCCGATGGCTGGACCGTGAGACAGTTAGTCCATCATCTGGCAGATAGCCATACCCACGCTTTAATTCGGTTTAAATGGACTTTAACTGAAGATAATCCCCTGATAAAGGCCTATGATGAAAAAGCTTTTGCTGAACTTCCCGACAGCAGAAAGGCTCCGGTGCAGATTTCCCTGGATTACCTTAAGGCATTACATGCAAAATGGGTTTTTTTAATTGAAGGCATGACGGAAGCCGATTTTCAGAAAACCTTCAGGCATCCCGAAAGTGGTGCAGAAATTTCGCTTTTAAAATGTCTGGCCATGTATTCCTGGCACTGCCGGCACCATTATGCTCATATAGAACATCTCCTGCGCAGGAGGGACTGGATGTAAAAAAGCTGCATAACCCCGGGATTGCTTCGCCAGAAAGAAGGTTGACAATGGCCGATTTTATGCAGCTGTACTCAAAAATTCACTATTTTTTATCCGGTTGTGGAGTCATTCTAAGATAAGGCTTCACTTCTTTAAAACCTTTAGGAAATAATTTTTTAGCCTCATCATTGGATACTGCGGGGCTAATTACCACATCTTCGCCTTCTTTCCAATTAGCCGGAGTGGCCACTTTCTGGTAAGCGGTAAGCTGTAAGGAATCGATAACTCTTAGCAGTTCATCAAAATTCCGTCCTGTACTGGCGGGATAAGTGATCATTAATTTAATGGTTTTATCTGGCGCAATTACGTAAACAGATCGTACGGTAAGGGTATTGTCTGCCTTTGGATGAATCATTCCGTAAAGGTTAGAAATCTTCTTGTCCTCATCGGCGATTATCGGGAAGTTAACCTCGGTATTCTGAGTTTGGTTAATATCCTGTATCCAGCCTTTATGCGATTCTACGCCATCAACACTTAGTGCCATCATTTTTACATTCCGTTGCGCAAATTTTTCTTTATATTTCGCGGCAGTTCCCAGCTCGGTGGTACAAACCGGAGTATAGTCTGCAGGATGGGAAAAAAGGATTCCCCATCCATCGCCCAGATAGTCATAAAAATTAATTTTCCCTTCTGATGTCTCCGCATCAAAATTTGGGGCTTTGTCTCCTAATTTTAAATCGCTCATCTCTATTAATGTTTTTAGTTTTAGTAGTTAAAATTAAACAATAATCTGCTTAAAAACCTAGTTGACCAATAGGAATATTATAAGTTAAAATAAATAATATCAATTTTATTACACAGGTATTTAATAGCTGTTACTTATAATGGATTTTGTTTATTAATTTAGGAGAAACTAAAAAATTATATGAATGAAGATAAGCTGGAGCGATTTCGAAAAGGTGGAAATGCGGGTGGGAACTATTATTCAGGTAGATGATTTTCCCGAAGCGCGCCTCCCGGCATATCAGCTAAGAATAGATTTTGGAGAAACAATAGGGATTAGAAAAACCTCCGCACAAATCACAAAAAGGTATAATAAGAAACAATTGCAGGGGAGGCAGGTGGTAGCGGTAATCAATTTTCCGAAGAAACAAATTGCCAGTTTTATGAGCGAATGCCTGGTGCTTGGAGCGGTAGGAGAGGAAAATGATATTGTACTTCTAAGCCCGGATTCAAAAATTGAGAATGGATTAAGAATAGGCTAGGGAAGTACCGTAACTTCTTCATCAGCTTAAAAATTTAAGCACAAAAAAAACCGTCCTGAAGAGACGGTTTAAAATGTTTTTTAAGCGGTTGGCTTAAATGTCATCAAAACTTACGTCAGTAAACGCTTTTGGAGAAGCTGTGGCAGATGCTTCGGTGCCAATTTCTTCCTGATCTTCAGGTTTAAAGTTTTTCTGATGACGTTCACTAATAACCTCTTCTCCTTTTTCTTCCAGGATAAAGTCGGTCATTTCCTGTAGAATCTCGTTGAATCCGGCAAAATCTTCCTTGTAAAGATAAATTTTGTGCTTCTTGTAATGAAATGA
Source organism: Autumnicola aciditolerans (assembly GCF_041679265.1). Taxonomy (NCBI): domain Bacteria; kingdom Pseudomonadati; phylum Bacteroidota; class Flavobacteriia; order Flavobacteriales; family Flavobacteriaceae; genus Autumnicola; species Autumnicola aciditolerans. The sequence goes on along the minus strand of NZ_JBGFSM010000015.1, from coordinate 60,093 downwards.
ACCATCATCGTTGGTAAACTTCTTACTCTCCGTAATCGTCAGGTAATAATCATCAGCCCGGGTAGCCCTTACATCAAAAAAATAAGTCCTTCTTCCGGCTCTTAATACTTTAGAGAATATTTCCTCTTTCTCCATCATTCCCTTGTCGCTCATAAAATAGATTCTTTAATTGTTTATTATGCTGCTCAAAAATCTAAAAATTTTTAACATTTCCCAAAAAATTTTCACATTTCTTTTTCGTTCAATTGTTTTGCATAAAGTTCTTTATAGTATCCGGCCTGGTTTATTAATTGAGAATGAGAGCCTTGTTGCATTATTTTTCCATCTTCCAGGATAATGATCTTATCAGCATTTTTTGCGGAAGAAATCCTGTGGCTCACAATTATTGTAGTCTTTTTCCGTGAAATTTTAAACAGGTTGTTTAAGATTTCCTCTTCAGTCTCGGTATCTACGGCGGAAAGGCAGTCGTCAAACAGCAGGATTTCAGGATTATGAATAATAGCCCTGGCAATGGAGACACGTTGCTTTTGTCCTCCGGAAAGCGTAATTCCCCGTTCTCCCAATACGGTATCGTAGCCTTTGCTAAAGCCTGTAATATTTTTATGGACCGAAGCATTTTTAGCCGCTTCAAAAATTTCTTCGTCGGTGGCGTTGGATTTACCAAATTTAATGTTGTTTCTTATAGAGTCACTAAAAAGAAAAGCGTCTTGTGGCACATACCCAATGCTGTTGCGAAGGCTCTCCAGGTTAAGACTTTGGATCTCCTTTCCATCAATAGTTATTGTTCCCTGGGTTACATCATAAAGTCTTCCAATAAGTTCCAGGATAGTAGATTTTCCTGAACCGGTTTTACCAATTATCGCCAGAGTTTCCCCGTTTTTCACTTCAAAAGAAACATTTTTTAATGCAGTAATGTTGGTATCATCATAAGTAAAGCTCACATTTTTAAAAGCGATACTGCCTCTTATCTTATCTGGAGCTGCTTTGTGGTTAGTGATTTCAGGTTTCTCCTTTAGAAATTCATTTATTCTTTCCTGTGAAGCAGAAGCCTGTTGTACCAGGGAAGTTACCCATCCTATAGAAGCCACCGGCCAGGTAAGCATGTTCACATAAAGCAAAAATTCCACGATAACCCCCAGGTTTTCAATCTCACCATTCAGATATTTTCTTCCACCTATATATATAACCAGGATATTGCTGATTCCTATGAGCAAAACCATTAGCGGAAAGAAAAATGCCTGCACTTTTACCAGGGCTATATTTTTGTCGCGGTTGGTGTTGGAGAGCGCTGTAAAATTTTGGTTGGTCTGTGGTTCTATTCCGTAAGATTTAATGACTGCAATCCCGCTAAAGCTTTCCTGTGTAAAGGTATTTAGCCTGGATAAATATTGCTGTACCACGGTGCTGCGTTTGTGTATGGCCACGCTTAATTTATAAATAGCAAAAGAGAGTACCGGCAGAGGGATTACCGTATAAAGGGTAAGTTCCGGAGCGGCATCAATCATGTATATAAGCACCACAACGGTAGAAGTAAAAGTGGTAACACTGTACATTATGGCAGGTCCCAGGTACATCCGCACCTTAGATACGTCATCGCTAATCCTGTTCATAAGGTCCCCTGTACGGTTCTTTTTATAAAAATTAAGCGAAAGATCCTGGTAGTGCCGGTAAACTTCATTTTTAAGGTCATATTCCATGTGCCGGGAAACCACAATAAAGGTTTGCCGCATCAAAAAAGTTAAGAATGCCGAAACAAGTGTGGCGCCAATAATAAGCAGAATATTGTACACGAGCTCACTGCGTACCACAGAGGGGTCTGTGATTTCTCCTTTTACATAATCTTCAATTACACTGGTAGAATTTCCTATGAGCGGAATATAATAAATGGCAAAAATACGGGCGGCTATGGTAATGATAAGCCCGCTGATTAACTTCCATTTGTATTTTACGAAATACTTATTTAGGTGCCTGAGGTGTTTCATGCGTATTGATGCTGAGCAATTGAGAATTTAATATTTTAACATCCTGTAAATTATAGATTATTAAAATATTGATTATTTTTGCCCATCATTTTTATGGATTATTTAAAATTAAATTTTAATATCTAAAAAGTTATGCAAGTAGATGTTCTAAATGCTAAAGAACTTAAAAAAGCTGCGCCGGTCTTTGGGCAGCTCTCCTTTGATAATCATGAGCAAGTAGTTTTTTGCAACGACAAAGATACAGGTTTAAAAGCAATTATTGGTATTCACAGCACGGTTTTGGGACCTGCATTGGGTGGCACCAGAATGTGGAATTACACCAGTGAGTGGGAGGCTTTAAATGATGTGTTGCGCCTCTCGCGTGGAATGAGTTTTAAAAGTGCGATTACCGGCCTTAATCTTGGAGGTGGAAAAGCGGTGATCATGGGGGATGCCAAAACTCATAAAACGCCGGAACTTATGCGGAGTTTTGGCGAATTTGTACATTCTCTTAGTGGTAAATACCTTACTGCAGAAGATGTAGGTATGGAAACCGAAGATATGGATATCATTAGAGAGGTAACTCCTTATGTTACCGGCATTTCCGAAGCAAAAGGAGGCGCCGGGAATCCTTCTCCCGTAACCGCTTACGGAGTGTTTATGGGTATGAAGGCAGCTGCTAAGTTTAAATTTGGAGAGGATAACCTGGAAGATAAATCGGTTTTAGTACAGGGGATTGGCCATGTTGGGGAGACTTTGGTAGAACATTTAACCCAGGAAGGCGCTAAAGTTTACATAAGCGATATTAATGAAGAAAGGCTGCAGGAAGTTAGCAAAAAATATGGTGCGCTTATTTTTGATGAAGCCGATGTTTATAGTGCTAATGTGGATATCTATGCTCCCTGTGCCCTTGGAGCAACCATTAATGATGAGACCATAGAAAGGTTGCAGGCAAAAGTCATTGCGGGTGCGGCCAATAATCAGCTGGCAGATGAAGTTACCCACGGAAAGATCCTGCAGGAAAAAGGGATTGTTTACGCTCCGGATTTTCTAATAAATGCCGGAGGAATCATAAATGTTTATGCTGAAATTGAAAATTACGGCAGAAACGAAATTATGCGCAAGACCGAAAATATATATAACACTACTCTACAGATTTTAGAAACAGCCAGAAAAAGGGATCTTACCACTCATTTTGCGGCGCTTGAAATTGCGAAGCAGAGAATTGAGGAAAGAAAAAAACATAATTTGAAGTAGTCGCTATAAATTTATTAATATTTTTGCAGGGCGAAAACAGAAGTTTTCGCCCTTTTCTAATTTTAAAAGTTCTTTTACACTCATGTTGACAAGAAGACATATCCGGGTTAAAGTAATGCAGTCTTTATATGCCTTTAACCAAAGCCAGAATGATAAACTTGCCACGGAAGAGAAATTCCTGAAAAAAAGTATGGACGAGATGTACGATCTCTACCTGCTGCAACTAAATCTTCTTACAGAAATAAGAGGTAAAGCTGAAAACTTTATTGAAAAATCCCAACAGAAACATCTTGCCACACGGGAAGATATAGATCCCAATAAGAAGTTTGTGGAGAACAGGGTCTTCCAGATTCTTGATGAAAATGAGCCTTTGAGGCAGGCTATAGAAGATCATAAAATTACTCATTGGAAAAGGGATGATGAGTATGTAAATATTATCTGGGAAGAAATAAAGAGCAGTGCGGTTTACGAAGAATACATGAAGACCCGCGAGTCCTCTTTTAAAGAGGATAAAGATTTTGTAATTGCCATATTTAAGGAAATTATAGCGCCTAATGAAAAGCTTTATGAATACCTGGAAGATAAAAAACTTACCTGGCTGGATGATTTACCTTTAATAAACACGGCTATACTAAAGATGCTTCAGAAGCTCAAAGAATCTTCGGCAGGGTCGCTAAAGCTTACCAAACTTTTTAAAAGCCCGGAAGATAAAGAGTTTGCTATAGAGCTTTTTAGAAAAACCTATCTCAATGATGAAATGCTTTCCAATGAAATGCTGGGAAAAACACCAAACTGGGATAAAGATCGGATAGCTGAAGTGGACATGGTCCTGATAAAGATGGCTATTTGTGAATTCGTGAAATTTCCTTCTATTCCGGTAAAGGTGAGTATTAATGAATATCTTGAAATAGCCAAGGAATACAGTACTCCCAAGAGCAGTATTTTTATAAATGGAGTGCTTGATAAACTATCTAAAGAATATAAAACGGAAGGCAGATTAAATAAAATGGGCCGCGGCCTTATGTAATACAGAAAATTTCTTAATTTTAAACCTTGAAATAATAAAAAACATAATCATGAAAAAAGGACTTTTAATGATAGCAGCGGTAGGTGCTCTGCTTTTCACTTCCTGCAAGGATAACAACGCTTCAGATAAAGTAAAGGCTGAAAACGTGGAAACAGCTGCTGAGCGTGATGCAGAAGCTACTGTCTATCCTGAAATTACTTTTGAAGAAAGTGAATACGATTTTGGGAATATCCCAAAAGGAAAAAGCGTGGAGCATGTATTCAAATTTACCAACACAGGACGTGCACCACTGGTAATTACCAATGCTACAAGTTCTTGCGGGTGTACTGTTCCAGATGCTCCAAAAGAGCCTATCGCACCGGGAGAAACTGGCGAAATGACTGTAAAATATAATGGTTCTGGTAACGGGCAGGTAACCAAAACAGTTACTGTTACTGCTAATACCGAAGCCGGGAAAGAACAGGTAAAAATAAAAGCTTTCGTTGAAGCAGCGGAAGGAACCAATAGCTAACAGCGAAATATGGATAAATTAGCGCAGTTTGCTCCCATCATCTTAATGTTTGTGGTGGTCTATTTTTTTATGATAAGGCCGCAGATGAAAAAAGCAAAGCAGGAAAGAAACTTTGTGGACGAACTTAAGAGAGGTGATAGAATTGTAACTAAAAGCGGAATGCATGGAAAAATCCTGGATTTCAGCGAAAAAAATAATGCAGTGATTATAGAAACAGGTGCAGGTAAAATTACTTTTGATCGATCTTCTATTTCTATGGAGATGAGTAAAAAGTTAAATGAGCCGGCAAAACCTGCCGTTAAGGAGAAAAAATAGTTTCTGCAAAAAATAGATTTAAAAACAAAGCCTTCCTGTCGGGAAGGCTTTTTATTTTATCTTTTTTGTTTTGGTAATGGAAGTTATCATTATGCCTGAATGTTAGCTCAGCAGTTTTTATACTTGTCATTCAGGCCAATTCCTTCTTTAATCATCGGCGTTATTTTTTCAAGCCGGTTTTGCCTGGTCGCTTCTCTTTTAGCTTCCAGAATATATTCGGAATATTCTCTTTGTTTCCCCTGAGTAAGTTGGGAGAATGAGGTTTTTAATTCCTTATCATTTTCCAGTGCCGCTTTTAGCTCTGGGGGCACAACAAGCTTTTGTTTTTCTGGTTTAATTTCTCTGCCGAGTTTTTGATTGGCAATGGCCTCCCCAACATATTTTATCAAAACTTCCGTTTTTATCTCCTCGCCTTTTGCAAACCTGATTTGTCTAAGCGCCTTTGTTTTTCCTTCCTGGGCATTTTGAAGCAGAGCCGTATTTGCTTTTAGCAAAGCACCGTTAAAAAACCAAAGGGCGCAGTGGTTTTTAAATGCCCCAAGGCCTATTACGTTCTTTCCTGACACAGTATAAGTGGGCGCTCCCCACTTAATGGTTTCCTCAAGCTCTGTGGAAAGCAGCATTTCCCTGAGAGCCTTCAGTTCTTCCTGCCATTTTTTATGGACTTCAATGTATTGCTCTGCAGATTTTACTGCCATAAGTGTTGATTTTGGTTGGCGTTACTTTTTATATTTTTCCGAAGTAAGTTCAGCTAATTTAATAATAACTTCAGTAGCTTTTATCATACTTTCCACCGGCACATATTCATACTTCCCATGAAAATGATGCCCTCCTGCAAAAATATTGGGACAGGGCAAGCCCATATAACTCAACTGTGCACCATCTGTTCCGCCGCGAATAGGTTTTATAATAGGTTTTACATTCACTGCTTTCATCGCTTTTTCAGCAAGATCAACAATATGTTTCACAGGCTCTACCTTTTCCTTCATATTAAAGTACTGATCTTTTATTTCAATAGTCACACATTCCCTTTCATACTGTGCACAAATTTCCTGTCCCAGGTCCAGCATCATCTTTTTCCTGGCTTCAAAATGTTTTTTATCGTGATCCCTGATAATATAATGCAGCGTGGTCTCTTCTACATCTCCCTGCATTTTGCTTAGATGAAAGAATCCCTGGCGGCCTTCGGTATGCTCCGGAGTTTCCAGCCTGGGCAAAGAACTTATAAAGTCCTGGGCAATGTACAGGCTGTTAATCATTTTGTCTTTCGCATAACCGGGGTGTACACTTTTTCCGCTTACTTTTACCACGGCACCGGCAGCATTAAAATTCTCATATTCCAGTTCGCCAATCTGGCTGCCGTCCATAGTATAAGCCCATTCTGCGCCAAACTTTTTTACATCAAATTTATGCGCCCCGCGGCCAATTTCTTCGTCGGGCGTAAAGCAGATTTTTATCTCGCCATGCTCAATTTCAGGATTATCAATAAGATATTCCATAGCAGTCATTATTTCAGTAATTCCTGCTTTGTCATCGGCACCTAGTAAGGTGGTACCATCTGTGGTAATAATAGTCTGCCCTTTATATTGTTCCAGGTCTTCAAAATATTCAGGAGAAAGAACAATGTCTTTTTCTTTATTCAGGATAATATCCTTCCCGTCGTATTTTTCAATAATCTGCGGATTCACATGGGTGCCGGTAAAATCTGGTGTGGTGTCAAAATGAGATACAAAGCCAATCACCGGCACTTTATGGGCAACATTTGCAGGTAAAGTAGCCATTACATAGGCATTTTCATCTATATTCACCTCCTGCATGCCTATCTCCCTGAGCTCATCTACAAGTTTATTGGCCAGGTCCCACTGTTTTTTAGTGCTGGGCGTAGAAGAACTTTCGGGGTCACTTTGAGTATCTATTTTTACGTAACTTATAAATTTGTCTATGAGTTTATTTTTGTTGATCATTTCAAAGTTGTTTAGAAAAAAAATAGGCTAATTTGCAATTATTCAGCCGTTCATGACAAAGATATATGATCGGGAAAACCTATACCTTAAACTTATGAAAAAACTGCTCTTTCTTCTTGTTATAATTTTGCTTGCCTCCTGTAAAGCCAAAGTTAATCCTGTTGAAAAACCGGGAAAAACATTGGGTCTTACTGCAGAAGAGGCTATGGTGGTTTCTGCAAGAAAAGAAGCTTCGGCCATTGGCCTGGAGGTTTTAAAGAATGGCGGAAATGCTTTTGATGCCATGATCGCTACAGAAATGTCTCTTGCGGTTTGTTATCCCTTTGCCGGAAATCTTGGCGGCGGCGGATTTATGGTATATCGTCTTGCTAATGGAGAAACCGGAACCCTGGATTACCGGGAAAAAGCTCCCCTGGAAGCGAGTAAGACGATATACCAGGACGAGAACGGAGAAGTTATTTCTGAAAAAAGTAAAGTTGGAGCGATGGCCGTGGGGGTTCCTGGAACGGTGGCAGGCATTTTTGCCGTGCATGAAAGATTTGGATCCATGCCTATGGCAGAATTGCTAAAACCGGTGATCGCACTGGCAGAAAAAGGTTTTGTAGTTACTGCCAGGCAGGCAGAAACCCTGCAGCGATACCGGGATATATTTGTGGAGGTAAACCAGGACAGTATTCTTTTTTCTAAAGATTTTGCTGAAGGGGATACTATAAAAAACCTGTCCCTCGCCAATACCTTGCAAAGACTGGCAGAAAATGGAAGGGATGAATTCTACAGCGGGCCAACCGGCGAAAAAATAGTCGCTTACTTGCAGAAGCATAACGGGATTATGAAGATGGAGGACCTGGAACAGTACGAGGCACAATGGCGGAAACCCATAAACGTGGAATACAAGAATTTGAATATTATTTCTATGCCTCCACCCTCCAGCGGCGGAATTGTTCTGGGGCAGATTCTTAAAATGATAGAAGATTATCCTATTGATGAATACGGGCACAATTCAGTGAAAAGCATACAGGTGTTAACAGAAGCCGAAAGAAGGGCTTATGCTGACAGAAGCTTTTATCTTGGGGATCCAGATTATGTGGATATTCCTGTAGATTCCCTGTTAAGTAAAGAATATTCTGAATGGCGAATGAAGGATTTTAGTTTTTCAGGAGCCACAGCTTCTTCCCAACTGGATCATGGGGTGATTCCGGGTTATGAGAGTATGGAGACCACGCATTATTCTATAGTAGACCAGTCAGGAAATGCTATCGCCGCTACTACTACTTTAAACGGAGCGTATGGTTCTAAACTTTATGTGAGCGATCTTGGTTTTTTTGTGAATAACGAGATGGATGATTTTAGCGCTAAACCAGGGGTGCCTAATATGTTTGGCTTAATTGGCGCTGAAGCAAATTCAATAGCTCCGGGTAAAAGGATGTTGAGTTCGATGACGCCAACAATTGTTGAGAAAAACGGAAAATTATGGTTAACCCTGGGTTCTCCCGGAGGTTCTACTATTATTACATCGGTCCTGCAAACCATCCTTAATGTGGAAGAATATAACATGACCATGCAGGAAGCCGTAAATGCCCCCAGATTTCATCACCAGTGGCTTCCGGATGAGATTCTGTTTGAACCTAATGCTTTTAGCCCCGATATTTTAAAAAGTCTTCAGGATAAAGGCTATCATATAGATGAAGGAGAGTCAACAATAATAGGAAAAGTAGATGCCATAAGGGTTTTGCCTGATGGTACCCTGGAAGGAGGGGCAGATAAACGTGGCGATGACACTGCGGTGGGATTTTAGTTAAAATTATTAAATTAGGATTTAATAGATATTTATTTTTTGAGGTTTAGTTAAAATATTAAATTATATTTAACATCTTAACTAAACTAAAAAAATATGAAGAAGAGTTACTTTTTAAGCTTTTGCATGCTGCTTATCGGGTGGTTGATGCATGGGCAAATCCAGGAAGTTACAGGTACAGTAGTAGATGAACAGTCCCAACCACTACCGGGAGTTTCGGTAGCTATTAAGGGAACAAATCAGGGTACAGTAACAGATTTTGACGGTAAATACAGTATTGAGGCCTCTCTAGGGGATGTTCTGGTTTTTACATTTGTAGGTTTTGACGCACGTGAAGTTCCGGTAGATCAGGAGGTGATCAATGTTACCATGGTATCGGGAATGGCCTTAGATGAAGTTGTGCTGGTGGGTTCCCGAAGGCGTGCCCGTACCGTAACGGAATCTTCGGTTCCTGTGGATGTGCTGGATTTGGAAGAGATCTCGGTGGCCGTCCCTCAGGTAAACCTTAACCAGATGTTAAATTATGTGGCCCCGTCTTTTTCTTCAAATACCCAAACCATATCAGACGGAACAGACCATATTGACCCCGCATCCCTCAGAGGCCTGGGGCCAGATCAGGTACTGGTCCTCATAAATGGTAAAAGAAGGCATAATTCTTCCCTTATTAATGTAAATGGCACTTTTGGCCGTGGAAGTGTGGGAACAGATTTAAATGCTATTCCGGCTGCGGCCATTGGTAGAATTGAGGTATTGCGCGATGGTGCGGCAGCCCAGTATGGATCCGATGCTATTGCAGGTGTAATAAACATTGTCCTGAAAGATGCGGTTAATGAACTTAATCTCGATGTGACTACCGGTGCCAACTTCAGTAAAAATGCTAATGAACAGACGGGTGGCGTAGATGGGGAGACGGTGAATGTGGCAGCAAGCTACGGGATAGAGTTGGGAGATAATGGCGGTTTTATCACTTTTGCCGGCGATTTTGATTATAGGGAAGATTATAACCGGATGAAGGAGTGGGAAGGAACTATTTTTAATGCTTATAATGCTGTGGAAAGAGTTGCATCCAATGCAGGAGCCGATATTGCAAATCTTAGCAACGAGCAAATACAGCAGTATGCCCAAAATGTTTCGTACTTCGATGCTTCTCTACAGGATAATATTGCTAATGCTGAAGACAGGGCTGCCTTACAATCTTTGCTAAGCGCAGATGTTACTGAAAATGAACTTGACGCGCGGGGTATGGTAAGGAGCGATTTTAATATGAGGGTGGGACAGTCTGCTCTTCGTGGAGGAAGATTATTCGCAAATATGTCTCTGCCTTTAGATGATGAGGGAACGGAGTTATATTCTTTTGCAGGAATGAGCTCCCGAAAAGGAAATTCGGCAGGGTTCTACAGGCTGCCCAACCAAAGCAGGACCTACACTCCCATTTATATAAACGGATTCTTACCTGAAATAAACTCTAAAATCAACGATAAATCTTTAGCAGTAGGGATTCGTGGGGTTGTTGGAGACTGGGATGTAGATTTTAGTAACACCTGGGGGAAAAATGAATTTCTGTATTTGATTTCCAATACTTCCAATGCATCTTTACAAAGGGCAAGTCCCACTACTTTTGATGCCGGAGGATTCTCTTTTGCTCAGAATACCGTAAATCTGGATGTTTCCCAGTTGTATGGAAGTGTTTTTGAAGGATTAAACGTAGCTTTTGGAGCCGAATACCGGTTGGAAACTTATGAGATTGTAGCGGGAGAAAGAGCTTCTTATGAGCAATATACTCAAAACGGAGATGTGGTGACCAGGGCAGATCAAATGCCGGCGACAGATTTCTTCGGAAATGCCCGCCCGGGTGGCTCACAGGTTTTTCCGGGATTTAGTCCCAAAAATGAACTCTCACGCCAACGCAGCAGTATTGCGGGATATTTTGATATTGAAGCAGATATTACTGAAGCTTTCCTGTTAACTTTTGCAACAAGGTTTGAGGATTATTCAGATTTTGGTTCCACCATAAATTTTAAAGTGTCTTCCCGATACAAACTAACCGATAATATAAATATAAGAGGAGCGGCAAATACCGGTTTCAGGGCACCATCCCTGCATCAGCTCTATTTTAATTCTACTTCTACCATTTTTGATAATAATGGTGATCCTCAGGAAGTGGGAACTTTTTCGAATGATAGCAGGCCGGCACAGTTACTTGGGATTCCGCAGCTAAAAGAAGAGACTTCCCAAAGTGTAAGTCTTGGTTTCACGGCTAAAATTCCCGATGCTAACATTACCCTTACGGCCGATGGTTATTTTGTTGCTATAGATGACAGGATTGTTTATACAGGACAATTTCAGGGGCCTGGCACGGGAACCGAACTGGACAATTTATTAGCCCAGGCCAATGCCACTGCAGCTTCATTTTTTGCAAATGCCATAGATACCGAATCTAAAGGATTAGATGTAGTGATCACTCATAATGCATATTTTTCAGAAGAAGTACAATTGAAGTCAGATCTTGCCGCCACACTTTCAAAAACAAAACAGGTAGGTGGAATTAATGCTTCTCCCCAGCTGGAACGTGCAGGCCTGGTGGGTACTTATTTTCCTGAAGATAGCCGCATTTATCTGGAAGAAGCAGTTCCAAGAACCAAGATTAACCTTACAAATACCCTCTCTTTAAACAGGTTTAATGTATTTCTCAGGAATGTGTTCTTTGGGGAAGTAACCGAAGCGGCGACCACCGAAGCGAGTCAGCAGGTGTTTGGATCTAAAGTGGTGACCGATCTTTCTGCGGGGTATTCCTTATCAGATGCTTTAAGACTTACAGTAGGAGCAAATAATATATTTGATGTGTATCCAGACAGGGCAGATCCCGCATTTGGAAACAGGAGCGATGGAAGGTTTGACTGGTCAAGAAGATCTCAGCAATTTGGAATTGGCGGGAGATTTCTTTTCGCCAGGCTAAGCCTTAGCTTATAAATGAAATAATAATTTTTCTTCTACAGTCCGAGAAAGAATCCGGGTGGTTTTGTTACAAGGAAAAAAAGATAAGACTCAACATTTATTAATTAAAATTCCCCAATGGCTCTGCCTTGGGGTTTTTTATGAGAGTAAATAATGTTTATAAATTATGGCTGAGGTAGAACCCAAAATTTAGCTTTTGTGCAGCATCTTATGCGAGCACGGAGTAGAAGTACCAGTGAAGCATTATAGATCGAGTGATTCTTAAGTGATTAAAATCTGAAGTCTTTCCGGCGTGGTTTTCAGAATGTATTTTTTAAAACCTATTTTTGCACAAACCCGCCACTATGTATAAATCACTTCTCAGGAAAATTTTATTCCGGTATGACCCTGAAAATGTCCATCATTTTACCTTTAACGCTTTACAAAAGTTGAATAAGATTCCGGGAATTTCTGCTATTCTGAAAAAAAAATATCTGGTAGAAGATCCACGGCTGGAAAGGGAAGTTTTCGGACTTAAATTTAAGAATCCGGTGGGACTTGCCGCAGGTTTTGATAAAGACGCCAAATTATATAAAGAACTCTCTAATCTTGGGTTTGGTTTCATTGAAGTGGGAACAGTTACCCCCAAACCACAACCCGGAAACGAGAAAAAGCGACTTTTCAGGCTTAAGGAAGATGAAGCCATTATTAACCGGATGGGTTTCAATAATGGCGGAGTGGAAGAAATGGTAAACCGACTTAAGAAGAATAAAAATGTGCTTATTGGAGGCAATATCGGGAAGAATAAAATAACACCAAATGAAAATGCGGCAGAGGACTACAAAATTTGTTTTGAAGCCCTTTATGATTATGTAGATTATTTTGTGGTAAACGTGAGTTCACCCAATACCCCAAATTTGCGGGAACTTCAGGATAAAGAGCCTTTAAAATTTTTATTAAACCGCCTTCAGGAATTAAATAAAGCCCGGCCAAAGCAAAAACCAGTTTTACTAAAAATTGCGCCAGACCTTACCGATGCCCAGTTGCTTGATATTATTGAAATTGTGGAGGAGACTAAAATTGCAGGAATTATTGCAACAAACACCACTATTTCCAGGGAAGGCCTGCTATCTGAAAACAAAACTGAAATAGGTGGCTTAAGCGGAAAACCCCTGCGGAAACGTTCTACGGAAGTCATTCGCTTTCTGGTTGAAAAAAGCAATCATGCTTTTCCTGTTATTGGAGTGGGAGGAATATTTTCCCCCGAAGATGCGATGGAGAAGTTGGAGGCGGGAGCCAGTCTAATTCAACTTTATACCGGCTTTATTTATGAAGGACCGGGATTGGTAAAAAGGATAAACAAAAGGATTCTGGAGAAGATTAATGAGAGAAGTAAGGAGTGAAATGAAGTTGGACACCAGATACTGGAATCTGGATGTAGGAATGGAGAGTAAAAAAAATGTGGGATATAAGTTGTGGTTTTTACCTTTTAACAGACAACAGACAACAGACAACAGACAACAGACAACAGACAACAGACAACAGACAACAGACAACAGACAACAGACAACAAATAATAGTGAACCTCTAGAATGTTAGAACAGCTAATTCCATTTTTAACTGCTTCGATATTGCTTACCATTTCTCCCGGGCCAGACATTATTTATGTTTTGGTAAGAGGAATGGCCAATGGCAGCAAGTATGGAATAGTTACAGCACTGGGCCTGGTTTCGGGCATTCTTATCCATACCAGTTTGGTAGCTTTTGGAGTTTCGGTCATCATCAAAAACTCCCCTGTATTGTTTATGCTGATAAAGATATTCGGTGCGGTTTATTTGTTTTACCTGGCATACCAGGTTTTTAAAAGCGATCCAAAAATTGCCTTTTCGGCTGAAGGGCTTCAGGATAAATCTCTTTTTGCACTTTACAGGCAGGGATTTATTATGAATGTGCTGAATCCTAAAGTGACCATCTACTTTTTAGCGTTTTTTCCTGGTTTTCTATGGGAGCCGTCCGGAAATACCATTTTTCAATTCTATATTCTCGGCTTTCTGTTTATGCTGCAGGCTTTTCTAATATTTAGCGGTGTGGCTGTAATGGCAGGGAAAATTTCCACGTATCTAAAAAAGCATCCAAATTCCGGATTGATCCTAAAGTGGGTGCAGGTGGTCGTGTTTCTTTTGATTGCTTTCCTTATTTTGGTTTAAATGGTAGATTGGAGAGTATAGAGTGAAAAGTGGAAAGTTGCTAGATTTCACTCCCGCAGATCTCGCTGATTTCCGCAGAAATTCTCTAAAAGAAAATCCAAACTAAGAACGTCAAAGTGGTGAAGAGAATGTTATTTTCAATTTCCTTTTTTACTCTGCCCTTGCTTCGAACTCCGAATTCCAAACTCCGAATTCCAAACTCCGAACTCCGAACTCTGAACTCCAAAACCCCAAACTCCAAACCCCAAACCCCGAACTCCAAACCCCAAACTCTAAACCCCAAACTCCGAACTCCGAACTCTAAACTCCGAACTCCAAACTCCAAACTGAACTACTTTCTCTTCTCGCAGATCTCGCTGATTTCCGCAGAAATTCTCTAAAAAGAATATTCCAGCTAAGAAAATAAAAGTGGTGCAGAGAATGTTATTTTCAATTTACTTTTTTACTCTGACCTTGCTTTGAAGTCCGAACTCCAAACTCCGAACTATTTTTTTCTCCTGCAGATTTTAGGATAAAACGGATTTTAGCTGAAGAAGCTTTAACCATAAAACAACATTGTTTTCACAAGAATATTTTTCTCTTTAGCTCTTTAACTCCTTTACACTTTATCGCATAACTAAAATTGTTCCCTTATCTTTGGGCGTATGCAAGAAATAAAACTAATCGAATGTCCCAGGGATGCGATGCAGGGTATAAAAACCTTTATTCCTACGGAAAAAAAAGTACAATATATCCAAGCATTATTAAGGTGTGGATTTGATACTATAGACTTCGGAAGTTTTGTTTCTCCCAAGGCTATCCCGCAAATGGCCGATACTGCTGAAGTCCTTAAACAGCTGGATCTCTCCAGAACGCAAAGTAAACTCCTGGCCATTGTAGCAAATACGCGTGGCGCTCAGGACGCATCGGTTCATGAAGAAATCAAATATCTTGGGTATCCTTTTTCTATTTCTGAAAATTTCCAGATGCGGAATACCCACAAAACCATTGCTGAATCTGTAGAGATCCTGCAGGAAATTCTGGAGATTGCCAATAATTCCAATAAGGAAGTAGTAGCCTATTTAAGTATGGGTTTTGGCAATCCTTATGGTGATCCCTGGAATGTGGAGATCGTAGGGGAGTGGACAGAAAAACTTTCTGAAATGGGTGTCAAAATCCTTTCATTATCTGATACTATTGGAAGTTCAACGCCAGATATTATAGATTATCTGTTTTCAAATCTGATTCCGAAGTATCCTAATATAGAATTTGGAGCACACCTTCATACCACCCCTTCCAGCTGGCACGAAAAAGTGGATGCGGCTTATAAAGCGGGTTGCTATAGGTTTGATGGGGCAATCCAGGGATTTGGCGGCTGTCCTATGGCCAAAGATGAACTTACCGGCAATATGCCTACAGAAAGAATGGTTTCCTACTTCACTTCAAAAAAGGCAGATACCAATATAAGAATGGGAAGTTTTGAATCTGCATATAATGAAGCTTCCAAAGTTTTTGGAGCCTACCATTAATCTTATTTATAGCTCCTTCTACAATCATTACTAAAAATTATTTAAATTAAGTCTAAATAAAGTTGCTCTAATCAAAGTGACATTATATATTTGCGGCTATTATTTTAAATCAGTCTAAATAAACTATTGATGAAAAAAACTTTTCTACTACTACTTACTACGGGATCCATTTTTTTATCATCTTGTTCCAACGATGATGATGTAATTGATGACGGAGGAAAAACCATAGATATCCCAAATAATTATTCCTTTGAACGAGACGGGGAATCCACCATAGATTATAATGGCCAGACCACCCGACTGCAAATGTCGGCTGAATTACTGTCTAATTTTACCAATTTTGATGCTTCAGAAGATATATTAGCAAATATGTTTGCGAATGAAAATTCACCTTTTGAGAACGCAAGTCTTAATGAATCCTCAAAAAGTGTACGATCGAAAGTTGCCGCTTCTAACCTGTATTTTTCTACAAATACTGTGGAAGCTTCAGAAATCAAAAATGATTTCGATTCTTACATTACGGAACAATTCACTACCGTAAAGAATAATAAAGAGGTAGTAGCCGAAGCTGGCGTAGCCGGGCAGATCGATCAGGGTTCAAGAGTTCGTTATGTAAACGAGAAAGGACTTGAATTAAACCAGGCCTTCGCAAAAGGTTTAATAGGTGGATTACTTGCAGACCAGATCCTTAATAATTATCTGTCTCAGCCGGTTCTGGATGAAGCTGATAATCGTATGAATAATGATGATGAGGTGCTTGAAGAAGGCGCGGTTTATACCACTATGGAGCACAAATGGGATGAGGCTTACGGCTACCTTTACGGGGACCCGTCAATTCCTACTGCAGATCCTATGTCGGTTCTTGGAGAAAGCGATGATCATTTACTTTTCAGCTATTTAGGTCAGGTTGATGCCGATGAGGATTTTGCCGGGCTTGCTGATAGTACTTTTGAAGCTTTTAAAACAGGACGTGCTGCAATCGTTGCCGGAGACTATCAAACTCGTGATGAGCAGGTTGCCATTATTCGCGAGAATATTTCTACAGTAATCGCGGTAAGAGCGGTTCATTATCTTCAGGGCGGAAAATCTGCTTTAGCTGAAAATAGTATGGGCGCAGCTTTTCATGAACTTTCTGAAGGATTCGGATTTGTTTATAGTCTTAGATTTACGAACAAACCGGGTACGAATATGCCCTACCTGTCTAAAGAAAAAATTGACATGTTTAAAGAGCAATTATTAGACGGAAACGGATTCTGGGAGGTAACTCCGGAAACTTTGGACAGTATTTCTGAAGAAATTGCTACAGCCTTTGGTTTTAGCGTTTCTGAAGCAGCAGAATAAAACATTTAGCCGGAGCATGATTTCGATCTGCTCCGGTTCTTAATATTAATACTTATGATAAAGATCTCAAAATTTTTATTGATCGCAACCCTGATTTTTACAGCTTGTTCTACAGAAGATGAAGGGACAGATGATGGCGGTGGAAACGAAACCGATTCTTTTGATCGTGGAGCTATGCTGGCAAACTGGGCTGATAATATTATCATTCCGGCTTTTGGCAGTTTTAAGAGTTCTACACAGCAACTGGAAGATCTTACGGCTGCTTTTACAGCAGATCCAACTGAAGAGAATCTTGTTGCATTAAGAGGTCAGTATGAAGGTTCTTATTTAGATTTTCAAACAGTTGCCATGTTCGATATTGGTAAGGCAGAAGAGCTGAATTATCGCCGTTTTCTGAATACCTATCCTTTGGCAGCTTCAGCGGTTGAAGAAAAGATTGCGAGTGGTTCTTACAATCTCGAATTACCTTCAAGCTTTAAAGAACAGGGGTTTCCTGCGCTGGATTATCTTCTGAATGGAATAGGTGCTACAGATGCTGAGATCGTTGCGAAATATTCCTCTGAAAATTATAGAAATTATCTTTTAGATGTTTCCAAAAGAATAAACTCGCTTACTGCTGAAGTTAACGCCTCCTGGCAGGGAGATTACAGAGATACTTTTGTAAACAACACCAGTTCTTCAAGCACCGGTTCAGTAGATAAGTTCACCAATAAATACATCATGTATTTTGAGGCTTTTTTACGTTCAGGAAAGATTGGTTATCCTTCTGGAATTTTAACCGGTACGCCTTCCCCAATCAATGTAGAAGCCTATTATTCAGCAGATCTTTCAAAAGAACTTTATCTGAAAGCTGTACAGAGTACGGTTGATTTTTTTAACGGTAAATCATTTAATGGAAGTCAGACCGGTAAAAGTTATAAGCAATATCTGGAATATCTTGACAGAAGCGATCTTGCCAATGATATTTTAAGCCAGTTTAGCGCGATTAAATCCCAGGCTTCAAATTTGAATGCAAGCCTAAAGAATCAGGTAGAAACCAATAATACGCTAATGCTTGCTGCTCATGATGAACTGCAGAAGCAGGTGGTTCTTCTGAAATTGGATATGGTACAGGCACTTTCCATCAGTATAAATTATGTAGATTCAGATGGAGATTAAGTGATTGATGAGATCGTCCATCACTAAATATTTTGATTCTTATACCGATGCCGCTCCATTGGCAGTTTTTCGTATCGGTTTTGGAATTATGATGTTCGCCAGTATTATACGTTTCTGGCTGAACGGATGGATCGAAAAACTATATATAACTCCTAAATTTCATTTTAGTTATTATGGATTTGAATGGGTGAAACCGCCTGGCGATTTCACCTATTTTCTTTTTATAATCTGCGGGATTGCCGCCTTATTTGTAGCCTTTGGTTATAAATATCGCTTAGCGATCATTACTTTTTTCCTGAGTTTTACCTACATAGAACTCATGGATAAGACTACTTACCTTAATCATTACTATTTTATTAGTATTCTTAGCTTTCTAATGATCTTTCTTCCGGCGAATGTCTATTATTCAATGGACGCATGGAAGAATGCAAAGAATCGCTTTCAGAAGATTCCACGCTGGAGTATAGATGCCATAAAATTACTGCTGGGAATTGTCTATTGCTATGCCGGTTTGGCCAAGATCAATTCAGATTGGCTGTTTAGGGCGATGCCTTTAAAGATCTGGCTGCCTTCAAAATATGACATCCCTTTTCTGGGCGATCTTATGCAGCAGGAATGGGTTGCATATGCTTTTAGCTGGAGCGGGATGTTTTACGATCTTTTTATTCCTTTTTTGCTTCTTTGGAAACGAACCAGGTTTTTCGCTTTTATCATGGTGATTATTTTTCATGTGATTACGAGGGTCTTGTTCCCAATCGGGATGTTTCCTTACATCATGATCGTGAGTGCGCTTATATTTTTCAGCCCGAAAGTTCACAATCGAATTCTTCAGAAAATTTCAGACTGGTTCAGGATCAAAAAAGAGAAATTTGATAATGACCGGCTGTTATTTTATAAGCCTCTTAAGCGGAAAATATTCATTTCTGTAGTATCTATATTTTTTATCATTCAACTTTTATTTCCGTGGAGATATTTACTATATCCGGGCGAATTATTCTGGACTGAAGAAGGTTTTAGATTTTCATGGCGGGTAATGTTGATGGAGAAAGCCGGATATGCTCGATTTAAAGTGATTGATGGCAAAACCGGAAAAAGATTTTACGTAAATAATTCAGATTTTTTGACGCCGTTTCAGGAAAAACAAATGTCTTTTCAGCCCGATTTCATTCTGGAATACGCACACTTTCTGGCAGATCATTTCAGAAAAGACGGGCATAGAAATATTGAGATCTATGTAGAAAACTACGTAGGTCTTAATGGCAGAAAAAGTGAACCCTATATAAGCCCCGAGGTTAATTTGCTTAATTTCGCCGATTCATTTGAACATAAAACATTCATTTTACCATTTAATGATGAAATTAAAGGTCTTTAGCATACTCTTCTTTTTTAGCATGATCGCGAATGCTCAGTACTCATTGAGCGGAACAGTGACATCATCTAATACTGGTGAACCTGTTCCCAATGCGGAAATCTGGAATAAAACCAATGGGAAGTTAACCATCGCAAATGAGAACGGAGAATTTCAAATTTCCTCCATAAAAGAAGGAACCTACGTTTTTGCAGTTTTCAGTTATGAATACGAAATCGTTCAGCGGGAGATTAGTATTATTCAAAATACTGAAGCTAATTTTCAACTTTCTCCGCTGGCCGAAAGTCTCAGCGAAGTAATGATCACCAATCGAAGAGAGCAGATCTTCGCGCTGAGAAAATTACGAAAAGTAGAAGGCACTGCGATCTACGCCGGTAAGAAAAGTGAAGTGGTCTTGATGGATAAGGTTTCCGGGAATCTTGCTGCCAACAATGCAAGGCAGATCTACAGCCAGGTAGTAGGATTGAATATTTACGATAATGGGGATGCTGGACTTCAGCTAAATATTGGTGGTCGTGGACTGGATCCTAACCGGACTCAAAATTTCAACACCCGCCAGAATGGATATGATATTTCCGCAGACGTTCTGGGTTATCCGGAAAGTTACTATACCCCGCCGCCGGAGGCTCTCAGGGAGATCCAGGTGGTTCGTGGAGCCGCCTCTTTGCAATATGGAACTCAGTTTGGAGGACTCATAAATTTCAGGTTTAAAGAACCGGTTCCAAATAAAGAAATTGAACTTGTTTCCAGGCAAACCGTAGGATCTTATGATCTTTTCACCAGTTTCAATAGTTTGAGCGGAACAGTGGGGAAGTTTAGTTATTATACCTATTACAATTATAAAGGGGGAAAGGGTTTTAGACCTAATTCAGAATATGATTCTCATAATGCATTCGCTCATCTGGGATGGAAATTTAATGAAAAGACCAATATCAGTTTTGAATATACTTTCCTGGATTACCTGGCACAACAGCCTGGTGGTTTAACAGATGCGCAATTTTATGAAAATCCGGATTTTAGCAATCGTTCCCGAAACTGGTTTGATGTGAACTGGAATCTTTTCGCGCTAAAACTGGAGCATCAGATTTCTGAAAAAACAGATCTTAGTCTGAATATATTCGGGCTTGATGCCAGCCGAAAAGCTTTAGGATTTAGACAAAATCGCGTGGCATTGGATGATGATCCGGAAGCGCCAAGAGAACTACTGGTGGATGATTTCTCAAATTGGGGAGCTGAAGCTAGGATTTTGACGCGATATGACCTATTTGCAGAAGAATCGGTTTTATTGCTGGGAAGTAAATACTACCAGGCATTTAATCAACAACAACAAGGAGCGGGTAGTGCTGCTTCCGGACCTGATTTTGAATTCGCCAATTTTAGTTTTCCGGATTATGAAAGGCAGTCAGAATTTGAGTTCCCGAATAAAAACCTTGCTTTCTTCGGAGAAAATATTTTCAATTTAACCAATAATCTATCCATCACGCCTGGTTTCAGGTTCGAATATATCAATACTGAAGCCGACGGTTTTTATAAGAATATCATCACCGATAATGCGGAAAATGTTCTGCTGAATGAAACCATTGAAGATAATCGCAAATTTGACAGGAGTTTTATTCTTCTGGGGATTGGAAGTAGTTATAATTTGAATGCATCGAATGAGTTTTATGCCAACTTTTCACAGAATTACAGGTCGGTTACCTTTAATGATATCAGGGTAGTAAACCCAAGTTTCCAGGTAGATCCGGATATTAGTGATGAAGAAGGTTTTACGTCAGATCTGGGAATTAGAGGCCGTCTGAAAGATTTTCTTTCTTATGATGCCAGTATTTTTGCATTAAAATATAATGACAGGATAGGAGAAGTATTAAAACCTGAAGAACGTGTAAATGCTGAAGGAGAACTGGAAGAAACGGGAAGACTGGTAAGATTCAGAGGAAACATTGGAGATGCGTTTATTTACGGCCTGGAAACTTTTGCGGAATGGAATATCAGAAACAGCTTTTTTGAAGCTGCAGAAAACTATCAGTTGAATGCTTTCGTAAATGCTGCTTTTACAAAATCTGAATATATTCGGTCTGAACAAATAAATGTAGAAGGAAATGAAGTGGAATTTATTCCGGCAGTAAATTTAAAGACAGGTTTGAATTTTGGGTATAAGAACTTCCTTGCAGGTTTGCAGTATACTTATTTATCAAGCCAGTATACCGATGCTACCAATGCACCGCAGGATAAAACTGAAAATAACCGTGGAATAGAAGGAGAAGTTCCGGCTTATGGAATTATGGATCTTTCAGCATCTTATAGTTTTGGTAAATTCAAGCTGGAAGCCGGAATAAATAATCTTTTGGATAATTCATATTTTACAAGAAGGGCAACAGGATATCCCGGGCCTGGAATTATTCCCGCGCAGCCTATCACCTGGTATACCACATTACAGGTTAAACTGTAAATTTCAGGATGCGATTTATGCAAAATTTTAAACGCTGGGCAAAGGACCTGCGCGATAAAATGGTTTTGGCCCATCTGGTTTCCATTCATCCCTGGACGCCATGGTATCCTAAAATTATTCTTCTTGTCACACTGGCTTACGCGCTTAGCCCTATAGATCTTGTCCCGGATTTTATTCCCGTACTTGGTCTGCTGGATGATCTTCTGCTGGTTCCATTGGGAATATGGTTGAGTTTTAAATTAATTCCGAAGAGAATTATTGAAGAATGCGCCCGTAAAACAGCAGATTTTACATGGCATAAAAAGAAAAATATCCTAGCAGCAATTATTATAGTGGTTTTCTGGCTTGGCCTTTTTTTATGGTTGTTCCTCAGGTACAGGGAAAGACTTTTAAGTCCATTAGCTTCCTATCCTGTATAAATCATCGTATTTCTCATTTATAAGTCTTACATTTGCACGCAATTAAATCCTTAATTGCTATGACTGCACACGATTCCAAAATCTTAGGGGAAGGGCTAACTTACGATGATGTATTATTGGTTCCTGCATTTTCTGAAGTGTTACCCCGGGAAGTAAGTATCAGATCAAAATTCACCAGAAATATTTCTATTAATGTTCCTATTGTTTCGGCAGCAATGGATACCGTAACAGAGTCCAGGATGGCTATTGCTATGGCCCGCGAGGGGGGCATTGGGGTGCTTCATAAAAATATGAGCATTAAGCAGCAGGCGCTAAAGGTTCGTAAGGTAAAAAGAGCGGAGAGCGGAATGATTATAGATCCCGTTACTTTGCCTATTTCGGCTAAGGTTAAAGACGCCAAGGCTCACATGAAGGAGCATAGTATTGGTGGGATCCCTATTGTAGACGGAGAGGGTAAATTACTGGGAATTGTCACCAACAGGGATCTGCGTTTTGAAAAAAATAATGAGCGTCCTATTTCTGAAGTGATGACTTCTGAAAATCTCGTGAGGGTTTCCGAAGGAACTTCATTAGAGCAGGCCGAAGAGATTCTTCAGGGCAATAAAATTGAAAAACTACCGGTGGTAAATAAAGAGGATAAGCTGGTTGGTCTTATCACGTTTAGAGATATTACCAAACTCACTCAAAAGCCAAATGCAAATAAAGATAGCTACGGAAGGCTGCGCGTGGCAGCTGCGGTTGGGGTTACTTTAGATGCCGTAGACAGGGTGGAAGCCCTTGTTGCCGCTGGTGTGGATGCGGTAATTATAGATACTGCCCACGGGCATACCAAAGGTGTGGTGGATGTTTTGAAACTGGTAAAAAATAAATTTAAAGATCTGGAAGTAGTGGTGGGAAATATTGCCACTGGAGAAGCAGCAAAATACCTGGTAGATGCCGGTGCCGATGCTGTAAAGGTGGGAATTGGTCCTGGTTCAATTTGTACTACCAGGGTAGTCGCCGGAGTTGGGTTTCCTCAATTTTCAGCCGTTCTGGAAGTAGCTGCGGCTATAAAAGGTAGCGGAGTGCCGGTTATTGCAGATGGCGGGATTCGTTATACCGGGGATATCCCCAAAGCTATTGCGGCAGGAGCCGACAGTGTGATGCTGGGGTCTTTGCTTGCCGGAACAAAAGAATCTCCCGGGGAAACCATTATTTATGAAGGCCGTAAATTTAAGTCTTACCGCGGGATGGGATCTGTGGAAGCTATGCAAAAAGGCTCAAAAGACCGCTATTTTCAGGATGTGGAAGATGATATTAAAAAGCTGGTCCCTGAAGGTATCGTTGGCCGTGTGCCTTATAAAGGGGAACTTGAAGAAAGCATTCACCAGTTTGTGGGAGGGCTAAAAGCCGGAATGGGATACTGTGGAGCGAAAGATATTGAAGCACTTAAGGAAAACGGAAAATTTGTAAAAATTACTGCTGCCGGGGTGCATGAAAGTCATCCGCATGATGTTACTATCACCAAAGAGTCTCCTAATTACAGCAGGTAAATTTCTGAATTAGAGCATTAAAAAAGGCGGTTTGAAGATTTTTCGAACCGCCTCTTTTTAAAATTAATTCTTGCAATTGCTTATTGAGCGTCTTCCACAGAAATGCCCATTTCTTTCATCACTTTAAGGGTAATGTCATATTCTTCTGCAGCAAAAGCCAGGCTGTTACCACCGGCATTAAGGATATGCGTATAACCTTCCGCAGCGATCACCTTTTTCATAGCGGCATCTATTTTCTCATATAGCGGTTTGGTTAGTTCATTCCTTTTCATTTGAAGCATCACAGAAGCTTTTTGACGGAAGCCTTTTATTTCATTCTCAAGGCCTATAATCTCAGTTTCCTTTTCCTTCTTTTGTTCGTCAGTAAAAGTGGTGTTGTTTTCCTGGTAATCTGCAATCAGACCTTCATACTTGCTGATATTTTCCTGCATCCCCGTTTGTAACTCCTTGTTATATTCATCAAGGCCCTGGTTAACTTCTGTAATTTCGGGCATTTTAGAAAGAATATACTCAGGATCAATAGTTCCTGTTTTAGTTTGCGCATTGGTAAGTACACTTACAAATAGAAGTGTGAAAAGAAATCCGATTTTTTTCATTTTAAATAAGTTTTTCGCAAATATAAGAGGCACAAACTTTTAATTCCTATTTATTTTTAATTTTCTCTTCTTTCTCGTGATTTACGGTTTTACCGTCTTCAGCAAAAGCCTTAAAATCCTGCATATACTGCAA
The DNA here is from genome assembly GCF_041679265.1 of Autumnicola aciditolerans. Lineage (NCBI taxonomy): Bacteria > Pseudomonadati > Bacteroidota > Flavobacteriia > Flavobacteriales > Flavobacteriaceae > Autumnicola > Autumnicola aciditolerans. The sequence goes on along the minus strand of NZ_JBGFSM010000015.1, from coordinate 35,617 downwards.
CGATTGCTTTTTAAAAGATCCCGGCATGGTAAAACCAATAATTTTCATGAATCCGCTAAATTTGAATATGCTGTGGGATACCCATTTTGTTCGGTTATTTGAAATTTCAGTGAAAAAATTTTCCTGGATGTTGTGCACCCCTTTGGCGTCATAGGTAGCATGATACTCCTGGGGAAGATTATTTTTGATGATGGTCTCCGTCATTTCTATTTCCCGCTTTCCCATTGTAAACCGGTATGCATTTGTAGCGCCTTCTTCTCCCATAGTTCCTGTAAGCGGTTTAAAAGATAACAATCCCCGCTGCCAGCATTTAAGATTGTTAGGATCCTCAAACTTTTTTACTACCTCAGTGCGGGGCAGATCGATTTCAATTTCTAAGGTGTAATCCATAATTTATTGATTTTTAGCATATTAAATATAGCTCAGAATTTTTAATTTTTAAAGGTTAATAATAAAGTATCCTCTATAATCGTTGAACCAATACCTTGCAGAACCTATGGGTTTTCTTATTTTTGCATCCGTTAAAGCTGGTGGCGTGGAAAATGAAGCTTTTTGGTATGTAAATTGCACCTCCAAATAAAGAATGAGTTTGAAAAACTTTTATGCAGTGATCTCTGTTTTGTTCACTTTTTGCGCAGTGAGCTGTAACTACTTTAAGCCTTCAGAAGAGCGTAAAGCCCTGGTTAGAGTGAACGATTCTTATTTATATGAGGAGGATATCCTTGCGCTTATAGATGAAGATACTTCGCCTGAAGACAGTGCTGTAATCGTTTCTAGTTATATTAACCGCTGGGCAACACAGCAGTTGTTAATAGACCGGGCAGAATTAAATCTTCCGCAGAAACAACAGGAAGAGTTTAATGGTCTGGTAGAAAATTATCGAAACGAAATTTTCACTAATGCTTATACCGATGCCGTGGTTTCAAAACAACTGGATACTGCTGTAAATCCTGAAGAAGTAGCGTCTTATTATGAACAAAATAAGGAAAATTTCAGGCTTAATGAAGACCTGGTGAAACTGCGTTATGTAAACCTGGATAAGGATAATACCAATTTTGATAAGATAAAGAAAGCCATTCAGCGTTTTAATGAAGAAGATAAACAGGAATTGGAAAACCTTGCCCTTCAGTTTAAAAATTACTCAATAAATGATTCTGTTTGGGTGCGAACCAAGGCGGTTTATGATAAAATTGGCCCATTATCTGCAGATGACCGTTCAAAGCTGCTAAAAAAATCAAATTATCTGCAGCTTGAAGATTCACTAAATGTATATTTGGTGTACGTAAAAGATGTGTTACAAAGAAATGAACAGGCGCCGCTGGAATATGCTGCAGCCACAATAGAACAAATATTGCTGAACAAGCAAAAGCTGGAATTAGTAAAGGAACTGGAAAAAGATATTACCAAAGATGCAATTAAAAATAATGAATTTGAAATATATAATTAAGATAACGGCTGGTTTAGCACTTGTCCTGAATTCTCTTACCACCCAGGCGCAGGAAGTGGTGGTAACCGATAGTACTGCCATCCAACCGGAAAAAGAGGTGGCTGAAAATACCTTGAAAAAACAGAGCAACGAGCGCAGGAGAGTGGAAGGTATTGCCGCGGTAGTTGGGGATTATATTATTCTGGATAGTGACATAGACCTTATGTACAAGCAAATGCAGAGCCAGAATATGTCTACGGCCGATGTTACCGAATGCCAGTTAGCAGGTTCGCTTATGGAGAACAAGCTTTACGCGCACCATGCGGTGCAGGATAGTATTGTGGTGCTGGATGCCGATATAAGAAGCTATATAGACCAGCAACTTGCTGAAATGGTAAGGCAGTTGGGATCTATGGAAAAAGTGGTGGAATATTACAACAAATCTTCTGAACAGGAGCTAAGGGACGAACTTTTTGAAATTAACAAGCAAAGGCAGCTTTCCCAGAAAATGCAGCAGAAAATTGTAGAGGGAATCGAAGTTACGCCTGAAGAAGTAAGGGCTTATTTTGAAGAAATGAAAAAGGATGAGCTTCCTATTTTTGGAGATGAGGTAGAGATTGCGCAAATTGTTATTGAGCCTGAAGTGCCGGAAAGTGAAAAGCAAAAGGCAATAGACCGTCTAAATGAATTCAGGGCAGATGTGGTGGATAACGGGGCCAGTTTCAGGACCAAGGCGATTTTATATTCAGATGACACCAATACCGGGGGTTCTGTTATTTCCCTTGGTAGGAAAGATAACTTTGTAAAGGAATTTAAAGACGTGGCTTTCAGCCTGCAGGAAGGCGAAGTAAGTGAGCCTTTTGAAACCGAATTTGGGTACCATATAATTCAAATAGATAAAATTCGCGGGCAGCAGGTGGATTTGCGGCATATTTTAATTATTCCTGAAGTGACCAATGAAACGGTTGAAAAGGCAAAAGCTGAAATCGATACGATAAGAAAAAGAATCAATGAGGGTCAAATAACCTTTGCCGAAGCAGCCAAGGCTTCTTCAGATGAAGAAGAAACTAAAAATGATGGCGGCAGGCTTAGAAATCCGCAAACGGGCGATACTAAATTCGAACTTACTAAACTGGACCCTGCCCTTTACAACCAGGTGGTAAACTTAGAAGAGGGGGAAATGTCGCTGCGGTTGAGCGATCAGGATAATACCGGCAAACCCTTCTTTAAGATCATAAAGATCACCAAACGAATTCCCGAGCACAAAGCCGATTATGCCACAGATTATTTAAAAATTAAAGATCTTGCTCTGCAGGCAAAACAATTAGAGGCTATAGAAAAATGGCAAAAAGAGAAAATAGCCGATACCTATATCAAAATAAATGGTAAATTCAGGAACTGTGAATATAATAGTAACTGGTTGAAAAATTAGAAAATTCTGAATGTCTGACGTTGCGCTTGTAGAAAAATTAGTTGAGAAGAATCAACAGTTAAAGAAGGAAATTGCCAGGGTAATTGTTGGTCAGGATGAAGTTATAAACCAAATTTTGCTCTCCATTTTCTCTGGAGGGCATTCTTTGTTAATAGGAGTACCGGGATTGGCTAAAACTTTAATGGTAAATACCATAGCCAAAGCCCTGGGGCTCGATTTTAAGCGTATACAGTTTACGCCAGATCTAATGCCCAGTGACATTCTTGGATCAGAAATCCTGGACGAGAACCGCCAGTTTAAATTTATTAAAGGCCCTGTTTTTGCCAATATCATCCTCGCAGATGAAATTAACCGTACCCCGCCAAAAACACAAGCCGCTTTGCTGGAAGCAATGCAGGAAAGATCGGTTACGGTGGCAGGCCATCACTACAATTTAGATCTTCCTTATTTTGTTCTGGCTACGCAAAACCCCATAGAACAGGAAGGTACTTATCCCTTGCCTGAAGCGCAACTGGACCGCTTTATGTTTGCCATTAACCTGGAATATCCAAGTTTTGAAGAAGAGGTTAATGTGGTAAAAAGCACCACATCTGATGAAAAGCCAGAAGTAAGAGCTCTTTTTACTGCCGGGGAAATTTCTGATCTGCAACATGTTATCCGGCGAATTCCGGTAGCAGATAATGTGGTGGAATATGCAGTGGGATTAGTTGGAAGAACCCGGCCGGCGGGAAATACTGCGCCAGAACTGGTGAAGAATTATGTAGATTGGGGAGCGGGCCCCCGTGCATCTCAAAATTTGGTGCTTGCTGCCAAGGCGAACGCGGCGGTAAATGGAAAATTCTCTCCTGATATTGAAGATGTTCAGGCTGTGGCTACAGGCATACTCCGTCACAGGGTGATTAAAAATTATAAAGCTGAAGCAGAAGGGGTTACTGAAGAAAAAATTATTAAAGCACTGTTCTAATTCCAAATGTGCTGAGAAACGAAGTCTTTATTGGCATTGTCCTTCCTTCCATACCTTATTTCTTTTTTAATTTTTATTCCTTAAATCTTCGATTTACTAAATGCTTCTTTAATGCACTTCTTTATGCTCTTTTGATTTTTGCTGAAGCAGAAGAAGTAGAATTTTATATTACCTCTTTTATTTCATAATCTTCCTTCTTTCCATATAAAGAGGGCTTTAACAAGAGCATCTGAAATTCAGATTATGTAATTCTGATAAGTTAAAATTGCCAATATCTTAAAATAGGACGCTAATATTTTATTTTATTGAAACATTCTAGATGAAATACATCTTGTGCCATAAAACATCTATTAATTTTTGAATAAAGCTTATAATTTTCGAAATCCGGCTGAAATTCGTAATTTTGCATGACTTTTAGAACAAAATAAATATAAGAACATGGCATACGATATTGATATGATCAAGAAGGTGTATGGTCAAATGGCAGATCGTGTAAATAAAGCACGTGAAGTTGTTGGAAAGCCTTTAACACTTTCAGAAAAAATTCTTTACTCTCATCTGTGGAATGGGGAAACCAGCGAAGCTTATGAGAGAGGGAAAGATTATGTAGAATTTGCTCCAGACAGGATTGCCTGCCAGGATGCAACTGCACAAATGGCATTGTTACAATTTATGCAGGCAGGTAAGAAACAGGTTGCTGTACCTACTACAGTGCATTGTGACCACCTTATTCAGGCTAAAATGGGAGCGGCTATAGACCTACAGGCTGCAAACAAATCCAGCAGTGAGGTTTTTGACTTTCTGGAATCGGTATCAAATAAGTATGGCATTGGATTCTGGAAACCTGGTGCGGGGATTATTCACCAGGTAGTTCTTGAAAATTATGCATTTCCGGGAGGAATGATGATTGGAACAGATTCCCACACCGTGAATGCAGGTGGTCTTGGAATGGTCGCTATTGGAGTAGGTGGGGCAGATGCCGTAGATGTTATGGCAGGAATGCCATGGGAGCTTAAATTTCCAAAACTAATTGGAGTGAAGCTTACCGGATCGCTTTCCGGATGGACTGCTCCAAAAGACGTAATCTTAAAGGTGGCCGGAATCCTGACCGTAAAAGGAGGAACCGGGGCCATAATTGAATATTTTGGTGAAGGTGCCCGCTCGATGTCCTGTACCGGGAAAGGTACCATTTGTAACATGGGAGCCGAAGTTGGGGCAACCACTTCTACTTTTGGATATGACGATTCCATGGAGCGCTATCTTAAAGCCACCAATCGCGCAGATGTTGCAGAAGCTGCAAATGCCGTGCGTGAACACCTTACTGGAGATGATGAGGTTTATGCAAATCCAGGGGAATATTTTGACGAGTTAATCGAGATCAACCTTTCAGAATTAAGGCCTCATTTAAATGGTCCCTTTACGCCAGACCTTGCCACCCCAATTTCAGAAATGGGGGCGAAAGCTAAAGAAAACAACTGGCCTATTAATGTAGATTGGGGCCTAATAGGTTCCTGTACCAACTCTTCTTATGAAGATTTGACACGTGCCGCTTCTATTGCGAAACAAGCTGTGGAAAAGAAAGTAAAGGCAAAATCAGATTTCGGGATTAATCCTGGTTCTGAACAAATTCGTTATACCGCAGAGCGGGACGGGCTGCTTCAAATCTTTGAAGATCTGGACGCAACGGTATTTACCAATGCCTGTGGACCATGTATTGGCCAGTGGGACAGGAGTGATCGTAAAGGAGAAGAAAAAAATACTATTGTGCACTCCTTTAACCGTAACTTCTCCAAACGTGCAGATGGAAACCCTAATACCCACGCTTTTGTAGGTTCTCCAGAAATGGTTGCTGCAATTGCAATTTCGGGTCGTTTGGATTTTGATCCTACCCGCGATAAACTCATCAATGAAGATGGAGAGGAAGTAATGTTGGATGAGCCTAAAGGAATTGAATTGCCAACAAAAGGTTTTGCCGTGGAAGATGCGGGTTATGTTGCTCCAAAAGAAGACGGTAGCGATGTAGACGTGAAAGTTGCCGAAGACAGTGACCGCCTTCAACTGCTTACCCCATTTGAACCATGGGACGGAAAGAACCTTACAGGAGCTAAACTTCTTATAAAAGCATGGGGAAAATGTACAACAGACCATATTTCTATGGCGGGTCCATGGCTGCGTTACAGGGGGCATTTAGATAATATTTCTAATAACTGTCTTATTGGAGCAGTAAACGCCTTTAATAAAAAGACCAATTTTGTAAAAAATCAACTGAATGGAGAGTACGATGGCGTACCTTCTGTACAGCGAGAATATAAAAAGGCTGGAATCCCTACTGTTGTTGTGGGAGATCATAATTACGGGGAAGGTTCTTCCAGGGAGCATGCGGCAATGGAGCCACGGCATTTGGGAGTAAAAGTAGTACTGGTAAAATCATTTGCACGTATTCATGAAACCAACCTTAAAAAACAGGGAATGCTGGGAATCACTTTTGCAAATGAAGAAGACTATGAGCTTATACAGGAAGATGACACCTTCAATTTCATAGATCTTGAACAATTTGCTCCGGACAGGCCTCTTACTATTGAAGTGGTTCATGCCGATGGCAGTAAAGACACTATAAAAGCAAATCATACTTACAATGAGCCGCAAATTGAATGGTACAGGCAGGGTTCTGCATTAAACCTAATTAAAAAGCAAAACGCAGCTTAAGAAGCAGGTTTTCTAAGTTAAAAGAACTCCCGTAAAACCAGTTGTTTTACGGGAGTTTTCATTTAAAAAACCCGGCACTAACGCCGGGCTTCCTGCAATTAGTTATTCAATCCCCATTCTTAAATAACTAATCTATTTTTGCTATAAAATCTTTATTGATCCAGTTTTTGTTTTAGTAACAAATCATTGTCCTTAGCGTTAGAAAAATTAGGACATCTTATATAACTTAATGATGGGTAGTTCCAGTATTTATGTTCCAGCTTCTGCAATTTCCTTTTTATCTTTTTCCTTAAAGCAATAGCAATAGGAGTGCAAGTATTTATTGGATCATTTCCTCCTCCGGTTTAGCTTTCAATATTCTTTTAGTAGATTTTAGAAGGCCAGGATTTGAGAAGGAAAGCCGCTAAATTACAGAACCAGATATTTTGGATCTTTTATTTATGTTTTTCGAAGCGTTTTTTGTTTCTGATATAATTTAACTACAGGAAGGACTAAAAATAAAATAGATTTTTTTATTAACTTTTATTTAACAATATTAATCCACAAATTATGAAATAGTATCATTATTCATTATAATGATTCCCGCTTTGTAAATATTAAGCGACCTTTGATAAAATAAGATGCATACCCTGCTAATGTATCTTTTCAACTCCCGCATTACATATGAAAGAAGAGATAAGTACCCGCATTAAGGAGCTAAGGAAAAAGAATGGGTTTTCACAAAACTATGTAGCAAAAAGATTGTTTATTTCCCAGGCAGCGTACTCCTTAATTGAAAATTCGCAAAACGGAATAGGGGCAGAGCATATTTTAAAGCTAAGTAAACTCTATATGGTTACTACAGATTATTTGTTAAAGGGAGATAAGCAACTTATAAAAATGTCTTCTGAAAATGGATTCATACCCCCTCATAAAAGTTAGTGCTCATGCCGGTTTTATAAGGGATTACCACCTGGAAGATCTGGATAGTAATTACGATTGGTTTAGAATACCAGGTTTTAATCCTACTTTAAACCAGCGGCTCTTTGAAGTAGAAGGGAACAGTATGGCTCCCACTATACTTGATGGAGATCTGGTTATATGCCAAACTCAAAAGAAGATAGAGAATGTACTGGACGGGACAGTGGTGCTGGTAGTGACAAAAGAAGCTATTTTAATTAAAAGATTTAGAGCCGGCCATGATCCCGGTTATCTTCTGCTGGAAAATGATAATGAAAAGGAACAGTCTCAGCTTAAGATAAGCAGGAAAGACGTGCTAGAAATTATGAGTGTAAGAGGAAAGGTAACAGGGGTTTTAGTTCCGCATCATGAAATAGCCTCCAAAGGGAAAATTAGCGCACTGGAAGAAGCCTTGGAACTCTTAAAAAAAGAAGTTTTTAAACTAAATAAAAAAATTGCTTCGATGTCCAGTTAATATAATAGAAGCATTCTCTGCCTACTTGAACTTTAAAAGAAACTCTACAGGTTTTTGCCCGGGAGTTTACTTACTTTTGTCTTTCTAAAGAATTTAGGAAAAAGTAAGACATGAAAATTTTTAAAAATGAATGGTCAAACATAATTCTTATAGTTGTTATTTTGGCATTGCTTATTCCCCAAACCCGTAAACCTTTGCAGATTTTTGCAAATAAAATATTCGTGTTTAGCCCTGAAGTTACCAACGAAGCCGAAAGAGAACAACTCTCAGGCTATAACTGGATCCTGGAAAGTAACAACGGTAAAAGGGTGAATTTTTCAGAGTTTAAAGATGAGGTTATTGTGGTAAATTACTGGGCTACCTGGTGCCCTCCCTGTATTGCGGAGATGCCTTCTTTTCAGAAATTATATGAAGATTATAAAAATAAGGTCCATTTCTTTTTTATTTCTGGGGAAGAACATGAAACGGTTAAAAATTTTTTAAAGGCTAAACGCCTGGAACTGCCCACTTACCGAATGTTAAGCGCAGATCCCAAGCCTCTTGATGGCTATACTTTACCTACCACTTATGTGATTGACAAGAAATCCAACATAGTAATTAAAAAAGTGGGTTCTGCCGATTGGAACAGCCAGACCATGCGAAATACACTGGACAAGTTACTCGGGTCCTGAATTATAGTTTCCTGAAAAAAGCTTCTATAAATTCATACCCAAAAAGGGAAAGCATAACTTTAATATCTTCAGAAAAAGAGGTCTCTTCATCCAGATACCTGAAGATCATTTCTATAGAATTAGCCTGATAAAATTTAGTGAATATGGCTTCTCCTTTTTGATTATGCCGCGCCAGTACATCCAGGAAAAATGCATCATACCTGCGGAAGCGGTTGTAAACGAGATTTTTGCCGGGTATATGGCCGCTTTTTATGTTGCTGATGATCTTGCCCGTTTTCTTTTCGGTATTCTTAAAGGAATAACCCGTGCTGGGTTTTACCCAACCGCCGCCGGTGCCAATTTTGGTGAGTTTCCTGTTGTTCTTTTTTTCAAAAGGGAAATCGGTCATGGGAATAACGCCGCTTTCTGTTGAAGTAATCCTGAAATCGCCTATTTTTAGGATTTCAGAAATGTAATTTTCAAGCATTTCCTCATAAATTTTCTCTTCGGTTAGAAATGGGGTGAAAAATGTAAACTCCAGCAAAGCTTTTTTTGAAGTTTCGGGCAGGACGTACATAAAAGAAGTGGAATTTTTGAACTTAAGTCGGTAATCCATCATCGTAAAAACTTCAGGCTGAAAATGCTCATTTTCAGTCTCTATTTCCCAGCCTCTAAAATGCTGAAAAATCTTAGTGGCTTTTTTTGCTTCAAGGTAATCTGCAGGAATACGGCTGTCAAAAAAATGCGTGGCAGGATAGTTTCCTTCTTCTCCAATGGCCTGCATTTTAACTGTATCTACTTCAGTAATAGTATCTTTTATAAAGATAACGTCAGGGGAATGGCTTAATTCTTTTTTTACTTCAGTATAAAAATCAATTGCACTGATTTTTTTATAGCGGTAAGGAGAAAGATCAAGTTCCAGTTTTGCTTCCGAAGAAAAAAAGAGGCCTTTTTCCCAGGAGCTACTTACAATATGATCCCAATGGCCAGCTCCTTTTTCCCAGAAGCACCAGGTCTTATCATTTTTATCTTTATCTGAAGGATCTATAATGGCGATTTTCTTGCCCTTAAAGAAAACATCCCTGCTAAGCTGAAGCGCTAATTGTAGCCCGGCCATCCCGCCACCTATTATCACATAATAATATACCGGCCCCAACATTAACTAATTAAATTACTTTCTGAAATACTTAAAGGGAACAAACAGCATCCCGAAGCATTCTCCATCTTCTTTATCTAAATGTTTATGATGCATTTTATGCGCACGTCGTATTCCTTTGGCGTACCTGTTATTGGCATTCCGGAAGATCTTGAAACGCTGATGAATAAAGATATCGTGTACCGTAAAATAAGTAATTCCATAGGCAAGAATTCCTAAACCTATGGGTAAACCTGCCCAAAAATCATTGTACTGCCATAGGAGAAAGCAGGTAATGCTTACTATGGCATAAAATACAAAGAATAAATCATTCCTTTCCCACCAGCTGCTATGGTCTTTCCTGTGGTGGTCTTCATGCAGCCGCCAGAGAAAGCCATGCATCACATATTTATGGGTAAGCCATGCCATTCCTTCCATACCCACGAAGGTGCCAGTGAAAATTGCTATCCATAAAAGAGTATCCATATTGAACTAATTTTAGATAAGGTTTAATCTATAAGTAATATACGATTTTGCGAGCAAACCGGCTTTTTGATAATTTGGAACCCTAATCCTGCGGTTTTTAATTTCCAGCGAAGGTACTGCTTTTAATTTGTGCAGTAATTTCCTGTAATAAATATAGGCAGTATATACCCCAAATTTTGCCTCCACAGGAAGTTTGGCAATCCCGGCCAGGCCTTTCTGAAAATCGGCTTCAATTTCACTTATAATTTTATGTTTGCTCACTTCGTCTAATTGCGAAAGGTTAATGTGGGGAAAGTAACTTCGGCTTAAATCTTCATAATCAGCTTTAAGATCCCTCAGGAAATTTACCTTTTGAAAGGCAGACCCAAGGCTCATGGCAGATTCTTTAAGCGCTTCATATTTTTTATTATCGCCTTTCACAAAAACCTTCAGGCACATAAGGCCCACCACATCTGCACTGCCGTAAATGTATTCCTTAAATTCTTCTATACTAAGGTAATCTGATTTGTAAAGATCCTGCCGCATACTTTTCATAAAAGAAGTATAAAGATGCTCTTCAATCCCATAGCGGTGCACTGTTTCCTGGAAGGCATTAAGAATAGGGTTCAGACTTATTTTCCCAGCGATCGCTTTTTTAAGGTCTGCTTCAAAATCGTTAAAAAGTGTTTCTTTATCGTAATCATGGAAAGTATCCACAATTTCATCTGCAAGCCTTACGAAGCCGTAAATATTATAAATATCCTGGCGGATGCCGGGGGCGAGCATTTTTGTGGCGGTAGCAAAAGAAGTACTGTAGGAATTTGTTACTATTTTGCTACAGCCGTGGGAAACAAGATCGAATATAGATTTCATAGCACTAGTTTTTGGAATTCTGAATAAGCTCTGCTGCAAGTTTTCCCGAAATAAGGGATGGGGGAACACCCGGCCCTGGAACGGTTAGCTGGCCCGTAAAATAAAGATGGTGCACTTTCTTGCTTTTTAATTTGGGCCTTAAAAAAGCGGTCTGCAATAGGGTATTGGCAAGACCATAGGCATTGCCTTTATAAGAATTGTATTGTTCCTTAAAATCGTTTACGCAAAAAGATTCCTTAAAAAGGATGCTGTTTTTTACTTCCTGTCCGGTTAGGTTTTCAAACCTTTTTATAATTTTTTTAAAGTACTTTTCCCTTAATGCAGGACTATCTTCAAGGTCTGGTGCCAGTGGGATTAAAAAGATGCCCGCTTCTTTTCCCTGCGGAGCCGCGTTGCCATCTGTAATAGAAGGGAAACTGGCATAAAACAGAGGATCTTCAGGCCATTTTGGATGATCATAAATGGCTTCTGCATGTACCTTAAAATCTGTATCAAAAAATAAGGTATGGTGGGCAACGTTCTTTAACTTTTTATCAAAGCCTACATAGAACAGGAGGGAAGAAGGAGCAAATGTTTTCTTTTTCCAGTATTTTTCAGGATACTGCCGCTTGTGTTCCGGCAATAAAGTTTCTGTATGATGATAGTCAGCTCCGCTTAAGATAATGTCAGATTTGATTTCTTTTCCATTCACCACAATGGCTTCTGCGGTATTTTTGGAAATTTTTATTTCTTCTACGGAAGAATTGGTGTGAATGTTCACCCCCAGGGACTCCGCCAGAGATTTTATTCCTAAAATCACCTGGTACATCCCGCCCTTGGGATGCCATGTTCCCAGTCCAAAATCGGCATAATTCATAAAGCTGTAAAAAGCCGGGGTGTTACTGGCTTTAGCCCCAAGGAACAGTACGGGAAATTCCAGAATTTGAATAAGTTTGATATTATTGAATTCCTTTCGCACCTCTTTAGAAATGGTACTGAAGAACTGCCCGATTTTTTTTGATGTTTCCGGGGTTATAAGTTCCAAAGGGGAAGTTCCGGGACGATATACCAGGTCTTTAATGGCAATTTTGTAATTATCTTCAGCGGCTTTAATGAAATTTTTCAACTTCCGGGAACTCCCTGCTTCTTCAGCTTCAAATGCAGCATAAATTTTTTCGAGAGTATCTCCAATGGTTATTTTCCTGCCATCTTCAAAAAACACCTCGTATGCAGGATTTAGCTTCTGCAAATGGTAAAAATCTTCTGGTGTTTTATTAAAGTCGGCAAAGAAGCGTTCAAATACATCGGGCATCCAGTACCAGGTGGGGCCAATATCAAAGGTAAACCCCTCCTTTTTTAGTTGCCTGGCCCGCCCCCCAACTTCAGCATTTTTTTCATAGAGATCAACTGCATATCCTGCTTTGGCCAAATAACAGGACGCTGCCAAAGAGGCGAAACCCGAGCCAATGATGGAAACTTGCTTTTTCATGGCCAATTACAGCTTTTGAACAAATTCCTTAATGGAATGCTGAAATTTAATATTTTCCGGAAACTTGATTTCCTCCACGCTCTTTGCCCTCTGGCCAAATAAAAAAAGCTCAGATGATCTTACTGAACAAATTTTCTCCTGAAACTCATCGATAAAAGATTTTATATCCTGTGGCGCTATGGTAAAGTAACTAATAAAACTAATATTAGAATTCCTTTCCAACAGGTAGCTCAAATTTTCAATGGGAAGGTTAGGACCGAGATAAATGGTGCTTTTATTGTTTAATAGCAGTAAATAATCAATATATAGTATCCCTATATCATGAATTTCATTCTCCGGGAGAAAAAGTACAAATACATGCTCTGGATTCTGTTTTACTTCTTTTTTCTTGAGTTCTCCTAAATTTATGTATAATTTTTGTTTAATAAGTTCTACAATATAATGTTCATGGATGGGTTTTATAGTATCGGTTTGCCATAAAGTTCCAATTTCTTGGAGAAGTGGTAAAAAGACCTCTTCAAAAATTTCATTAAACGATTTGCTTTCCATTAAGCGTTCATAAGTATTATGAAATAATTGCTCATCAAAATTGATCATAGCCAGTTTAAGAGCATTTATCGCCCGATTTTCCCTGCTGGAACTCGCAGAAATTCTTTTAACCATTCGGCTAATTTCTTCATCGTTCAATTTTGAGATACGGGATATTTTATATCCATGTTCATTTAAAAAGGCAATATTCAATATTTTCTGGAGGCTTGTACTGTCATAAGTTCGAATGTTTGTAGAAGTACGATCTGGGGACAATACGTTGTACCTTTTTTCCCAGATGCGAATGGTATGTGCCTTAATCCCGCTTAAATGCTCAAGGTCTTTAATACTAAAGTTTTGTTTTACCAGTTCCATATTTTGAATAACAAGATAAACAAATCTAAACAATTGGCCCTTCTTAACATTTATTGAAATTGTTAAATGTTTAATAAATTTAAATAAATCTTAAACAAAACAAATTCCACATATAGCGAAAGCGACTTAAGGAGTATCCTGAAATTTTTTCAGCCTTTTTACTTCGGCAAGCATCAGTAAAAGGTGGGTTAAGAAAACAGGACTCCTCTGCCTGGATTAGTAGTTTATTTTTTTAGCTTTCTATTAGAATGGGAAGTATGCTGAATGAATCAATTTTTATATCTTCACTTTTTATCACCTCTTTACAACTTGATATGAAAAAAATTTATTTTCTATTTTTCTATTTCTGCACGTTTATACTTACCGCTCAGCAAAAAGATGAGGCTCCACCGGCAATTTCAGCAATAAAAGCGACTGAGTTAAAGAATGACATTTTTGCATTGGCCAGCGATGCTATGAGAGGCAGAAGGAGGAACCTTAGATGAACTCCGGGCGGCAGCCTGGGTGGCACAAAAAGCACAGGAAGCAGGCTTAGCGCCAGCCGGTGATGACGGTACTTACTTCCAGTTTTTTCCCCTTTTCCGGCGTACAGTTTCCCCTCAAAGCTGGGTGAAGGTCAATGGAAAAGAGCTGGCGCTATGGAAGGAAGCATGGGAAACTTCTCCTGTGGAAGCAAAAATAAACACAGAGGTTACCTGGATAGAAACTTTAGCCGATACCACTGCAGACCTTGAGAATAAGCTGGTGGCAATGCCGCTCATGCCGCCATCGCGAATGCCTGCTGAAGGTATGAGCCTTTGGGTTTACCGCTATGCCCTTGCGGCCATACGGGAACAAGGCGCGGTTTTAAAAAGACAGGGCGCCACTGCTATTGTTCTGGTAGCAGATTCTACAGCCACTTCAAAAATTGGATTTTTTGGTCATGGTTTTGAAGAAGGTACTTATGAAATAGAACCCCGCACGGCCGAAGAACGTATTGCAGATACAATCCCGGTGCTTCTGGTAAGTCGGGAATGGGCAAATGAACTTAAACAATCCGGGAGTAGCCTTAGTGCAAACTTTAAAATTGATGAATTTACTTATCCTTCTGCCAATGTGGTAGCAAAGGCAGTGGGAGCAGATGCTGGTTTAAAAGGGCAGTATGTACTTTTTAGCGGGCATCATGACCATGATGGGATAGGAGTACCCCAGCAGGGAGATTCTATCTGGAATGGGGCCGATGATAATGCCAGTGTAAGCGTTGCGCTTTTGGCAATTGGGCGCGCCTGGAAGAAGAACCCGGGTAAGCGCTCTGCACTTTTCGTATGGCACGGTGCAGAGGAACGTGGGTTGCTTGGTTCCAGGTATTTTGTGCAACATCCCACGGTTGAAAAAAATAAAATCGTGGCGGTTTTAAACGGCGACATGATTGGAAGAAACGAGTCCGGTTCAGCGGCTTTGTTAGGTGCTATCTCCCCTCATAAAAATTCACAGGACCTGGTAGATATGGCCCTGGCAGCCAACCGGCAAATCACAAATTTTAATGTAGATACCAGCTGGGATGCCGCAAGCCATCCGGAGTTCTGGTATTACCGCAGTGATCACCTGCCGTATGCCCGTGCAGATATCCCTGCCATTTTCTTTACCACTTTATTGCATCCAGATTATCATACTCCTAAAGACGAAGCGGAGGCTATTGATATAGAAAAACTTACTAAAATGACCAAATGGATGTATACCACGGGATGGAAAGTTTCGGAACAAATGAACGCTCCTGCACTGGAAACAGAATAGAATTTTCGGAAAAATTGGCCAGTTAGACAGGCCCGCCCTCAGCTTCAGAAATTATTTCTGATCCATCTTTTGCCTGCAGTAGATTTGAGGTATTTCTCTCTTTTTCTGGCTTCAGGTCTTGTCGGGAAATTTTCAGAGAATAAAAATTGGAAAGGCTTGTAAGCTTTAGTGCTTTTATTCTGTCCGGCGTTGTGCTGTGCTATTCTTCTTTGGACATTGTTGGTCATGCCTACGTAAATCCAATCTTTAAGCTGACTACGGATGGCATAAACAAAATACATCGCAATATAAAAAAGAGAGTAAAGTACCCGGAGCGGGACTTGAATCTACCTGGCGCTCTGGCGATAGCCAGTTAGACAGGCCCGCACTCAGCTTCAGAAATTATTTCTGATCCATCTTTTGCCTGCAGTAGATTTGAGGTATTTCTCTCTTTTTCTGGCTTCA
>NZ_JBGFSM010000015.1:0-19864 GCF_041679265.1 Autumnicola aciditolerans | reverse complement strand
AAGCTGACTACGGATGGCATAAACAAAATACATCGCAATATAAAAAAGAGAGTAAAGTACCCGGAGCGGGACTTGAACCCGCACGCCCAAAGGACACATGGCCCTCAACCATGCCTGTCTACCAATTCCAGCACCCGGGTGTATAATTGAATAATATTAAATTCAATTTTTTCCAGAAGGGTTTTCAAAATAATTTTGAAATATATGTGATCTGGCTGGGGCTCGAACCCAGGACCCTCTCCTTAAAAGGGAGATGCTCTACCAACTGAGCTACCAGATCTTGCAATAAACAATGAACCTATGTGATCTGGCTGGGGCTTCCCTCGCTATCGCTAAGCTAAAGGCTCGGGATAAACTTCTCGCCCTGTAAGTTTCAGATCAAATTTTGTGATCTGGCTGGGGCTCGAACCCAGGACCCTCTCCTTAAAAGGGAGATGCTCTACCAACTGAGCTACCAGATCTTTTTATGCATCGGCTTTTCCAGAATGCGGGTGCAAATATAATATCATTAATTTATTTTTCAAGCCTTATTTCACATAAATTTGTAAATGTTTTTAATTAACCTCTAAATTAGGGAAATAGCACATGAAATATTTTTTAAACGGCTATATGGGAGCTGGAAAATCAAGAATAGGAAAGTTGCTTTCTGAAAAACTGAAATATGATTATGTAGATCTTGATGACCAAATAGAGCTGATAGAACAAACCGATATTCAGAATATTTTTCAGACAAAAGGAGAGCTTTATTTTCGCAAAACCGAAAACAAAGTTTTAAGAGATATTCTAGAGAAAGATGGAGATATGGTAGTGTCTTTAGGTGGTGGTACGCCTTGTTATGGAGATAACCTTCAGTGGATAAAAAATGTTCCCGAAGCAAAAACCGTATATCTTAAAGCTACAGTAAGCACCCTAACAAACCGGCTTTTCCTTGAAAAAGTGCATCGCCCGGTAATTAGCCATTTGGAAACTAAAGAAGATCTGGAAGAATTTCTGCGGAAGCATTTATTTGAAAGAGCCTACTATTATAATCAGTCTGATGTTATTATAAATGTAGATGATAAGGATCCTGAGGAAATTACGGCCGAACTATTGTCTAAGCTAAAGTAATTCCACCCGGTCTTTGTCCTTTTCAAACCGTAATTTTACCGTTTCACTAAGCGAAGTGGAAAGTGAAATTCCTTTAAAATCGGCCTTAACGGGATATTTCTTATGGTTCCTGTCTACCAGTACAGCGGTTTTAAATTGTTTAAGGGGAACATCCAGAAAATGTCTTACCCCATAGATAAGCGTAGTGCCGGAGTTTAGAACATCATCTACCAGCACGACTGATTTTTCCTGGTAATCTTCAGCTTTTAAAGAAGTGGAAATTGTGTCTAGAGGGTTTTTCTTATCGATGTGAACTTCGCAAAGTTTCGCAGTAAGTGAAGAAATTTTTTCCAGCTCCATCTTAAGTCTTCTGGCAAGTTCATACCCGTTTTTTGCAATTCCGGCCAGGATGATCTCCTTTTCATCAATATTGTTTTCCAGGATTTGATAGGCAATACGTTTTATTTTATGTTCAATTTCTGCCTGATTGAGGATAAGAATACTGGTTTTCATGGTTTTATTTTTTTCTGAAGCTAAAAAATAATTCATTTCCCTTCCTGGGAGGGATGGAATTATAGCAGGTTTCCAAAGTATCTATTTCAAAATACGGACTAAAATACGTCAAATATTCCGCTTTGCTGCCCCCAAAAGGCGGGCCTTTTTCAGTCAAAGGAAAATTGAAAAGCAACCCGGCAATCTTACCTTTTTCAACAAGCAGCTGTTGCATTTTTTTTACATAATCCTGCCGTTTGTTCACTGGAATTGCACAAAAGAAAGTTTGTTCAATAATAAGATCAAACTGGCCCTTCAGCCTGAAAAAATCCTTATGATGTAAATGCTGCTCCGGAAAGCTGGGTATTCTTTTCTGCAAGTTCAATAGTGGGGGTTTAGCAATATCAGCTACATGCACATTTTTAAACCCATTGTTAAAAAGGTATTCGGCTTCATAAGCATTGCCGGCACCGGGAATAAGGATTTTTAGTTCTTTGTCCTCAAGTTGATCTATATATTCCTTTATGGGAGTGGAAATATGGCCTATGTCCCAGCCTGTTTTATTTGTAAGATAACGGGAAGCCCAGTATGCTTCAGCTTTTTTGCTCATCTTTCTTAGTCTCTTCAGAAGCATCCTCAAACCAGTCATCAATATCACGCCGGTCTTTTTTGGTAGGCCTGCCGGTTCCTTTCTTACGGTAGTAGTCCTGGGAATATTTCAGCAGTTCTTTTTTCTCAAATTCCTCCTTCGGGGTAAGATCATGCACATAGAGATTCACCAGTTTTGCACCAACCCGGCTGGGTGGCAGGTCCAGAATTTCTATTTCATAATTCACCTGGTTTTTACGGGCAACAATTTTATCCCCCGGAAATACTTCTTTAGAAGGCTTTAGATTAGTCCCGTCCATTTTCACTTTTCCCTGCTTGCAGGCATTGGTTGCTATGCTTCGGGTTTTAAAATATCTCACGCACCATAAAAACTTATCAACTCTCATAATCTCGCTTTAAATCTGTCTTTTTTCCTTAAGCAAAAATACAAGATTATTGTATCTTGCGGCCTAAAATTTCTTACGATGCGATTAAAGCAATTATTTTTAGGCGCTGCTGTTCTAAGCATGGGCCTTATCTCCTGTAATAAAGATGATGACGATGGAATTACTACAGTTCCTGAAAGAGACAGGGGAGAACAGGCTGCAGAAGATAATGAAGCCCTGGTATCTTATCTATCCACCCACTTTTATAATTATGAAGAATTTGAGATACCTTCTGATGATTTTGACTACCGCATAAGGATTGATACCATAGCAGGAGAAAATTCAGATAAAACTGCTTTGATAGATTCCGATAAACTGATGGAGAAAACAGTGGAAGATGAAGATGTGGAGTATACCCTTTACATTTTAAAGGTCCGCGAAGGAGGTGGCCGTAAACCTACATTCGCAGATTCTACTTTGGTAGGGTATAAAGGCATGCTGCTAAATGATGAGGTTTTCGATCAGAACATGGTTGCCCCCGTATGGTTTGACCTTCCGGGATATGTGGCTTTAAATGCCAACGGAAGACTTGCAAGGTACGGAGGGGTTATTCCCGGTTTTTCTGAAAGTTTAACGGAATTCAGGGCTGCCACCAATTATACTGTTAATCCTGATAATACGGTGAACTGGGAAAATTACGGAATAGGAGCGGTTTTTGTTCCTTCGGGATTAGGATACTTTTCTGCCGGGCAATCAGGAATACCGCCTTACAGTCCGCTTGTTTTTGAGATTAACCTTTACCGCGCGGTAGAGGCCGATCATGATGGGGATGGAATTCCTTCCTGGATGGAAGATTTGGATGACGATGGCAATTTATTTAACGATGACACCGATGGCAATGGCTATCCAAACCATTCAGATCCTGATGATGACGGCGACGGAACTTCTACTAGGAAAGAAATTGTTATTCTGGAAGATGGTTCTGTTGAATTCCCTGATAGTAACAGCGATGACACCCCGGATTATCTGGACCCGGACGTGTTTCAGGATTAATTAAGCAATAACTAAAAAGTTAAAAGCCCCGATCCCGGGGCTTTTTTATGACTCAATTTTATAGAGCTTGCTTTGTATGATTTTTCAAAAAGCATAAGAGGCACTTAGAATCCATTGGGAAGGGCGGGAATCTATTTTAAAACCATTGTCCTGGGCTAGATCACCCCCAAAGGCGTCATTATCCTGAAAAGCTCCTTCATATCTGGCATCAATTCCCAGCCGGCCAATATTTACTCCAAGCCCTAGCTGATATCCTACCGTAATATTATTTTCCACATCCCCAATTTCAAGACTGGTGTTTTCCAGTTCATTGCTCAACACATACTGGAAAGATGGTCCTGCCTTAATGTTTAGTGGTCCTAAGACATTTACTCCCAACAGTACGGGCGCATCTAATTTTTGCATTACATAATCAAATTCCGGATATTCTGTGGTAAGTTTGGTATAAAGGAGTTCCGGTTGAAGAAATATTCCAGCGAATTCGAGTTTTCCAAAAAAACCGAAATGATATCCCGTTCTTTGTTTCCCGTCTTCTATTTGAGAAGCGTCATCTACTACTTCCGATAAATTTTCATAATCTCCTGTAGCGCCATAATTTAAGCCTCCTTTTATTCCGAAGGAAGCTTCCTGGGCCATGAGGTTCATTCCGCAGAAAATCAGCGCTAAAAACATTAATTTTTTCATAGTTATGGTATTAGGTTGAATTTTAATAACGTAAAAGTGAGGCTAATTATTTTCTGAAATATAAAAAAGCCTTTCAGAACAAGGTTCCGAAAGGCTTCTTAAAGAGTGATAATTTCATTACTTTCTCTTAAGCACTTTTTCAGTTGCTTTAATAATAGCTTCGGCATTAAGGCCATATTTGGCAAAAAGCTGCTCAGGGGTTCCGCTTTCTCCAAAGGTATCCTGGGTAGCTACAAATTCCTGTGGCGTAGGGTGGTTTTCTGCCAGAGTACGGGCCACGCTTTCGCCAAGGCCGCCAAGGAAGTTATGCTCTTCAGCAGTAACCACGCATCCTGTTCTTTTAGCCGATTTCAAAATTGCTTCTGAATCTAATGGCTTAATAGTGTGGATATTGATCACTTCAGCGCTTATTCCTTTTTCTGAAAGTTTTTCAGCTGCCTGAATGGCTTCCCAAACCAGGTGGCCTGTGGCAATAATGGTTACATCGTTTCCTTCAAAAAGCTGAACGGCTTTCCCAATTTCAAAGTTCTGGTCTTCAGGAGTGAAATTAGCCACTTTTGGACGGCCAAATCTAAGGTAAACCGGCCCAACATGGTCTGCTATGGCAATAGTTGCTGCTTTGGTCTGGTTGTAATCACAGGTGTTAATTACCGTCATTCCAGGCAGCATTTTCATAAGGCCTATGTCTTCCAGGATCTGGTGGGTTGCCCCGTCTTCTCCAAGGGTAACGCCGGAATGGGAAGCGCATATCTTCACGTTTTTATTGGAATAGGCCACACTTTGGCGAATCTGGTCGTAAACTCTTCCGGTTGCAAAATTGGCAAAAGTTCCTGCAAAGGGAATTTTACCACCAATGGTGAGGCCGGCAGACATTCCAATCATGTTGGCTTCGGCAATACCCACCTGGAAGAAACGCTCGGGATTTTCGTCTATGAAATCCTGCATTTTGAGCGAACCAACCAAATCGGCACACAAGGCTACAACATTTGGATTTTTGCGTCCAAGTTCGGTTAAACCGTCTCCAAAGCCGGAACGGGTATCTTTTTTTCCTGTATCTGTATATTTTTTCATCTTAGCTTCTTTGTCATTTGCGCAGCGGCGAACATTTAATTTTTTGTGATGTTGTTTGTAATAATGGGAAATTAATAATCTCCAAGGGTTTCAGGATTCTGGGCAAGGGCTTTTTCCAGTTGTTCATCGTTAGGCGCTTTCCCGTGCCACGCATGGGTATGCATCATAAAATCTACTCCATGTCCCATCACTGTGGTCATTAAAATGCAAACAGGTTTGCCTTTTCCGGTTCTTCTTTTGGCTTCCGCGAGTCCGTCTAATACCTGCTGCAGGTCATTTCCATCTTCAATTTCCATAACATCCCAGCCAAAAGCTTCAAATTTTGCCTTTAAATTGCCCATTGGCAAAACAGTTTCTGTACTACCATCTATCTGTTGCCCGTTAAGGTCTACTGTAGAAATGATATTGTCTACCTTATTTCCTGCAGCATACATGATGGCTTCCCAGTTTTGTCCTTCCTGCAATTCGCCGTCTCCATGGAGGGTGTACACAAGATGTTTGTCTCCATTAAGTTTTTTAGCCTGGGCGGCTCCCAAGGCTACAGACATTCCCTGTCCCAGAGAACCTGAAGCCACACGAATTCCAGGTAAACCTTCATGAGTGGTTGGATGTCCTTGTAATCTTGAATCTATAAGCCTAAAAGTACTAAGCTCCTCAATGGGAAAATACCCGCTTCTTGCAAGTACACTGTAAAAAACAGGCGAAATATGGCCATTGGAAAGAAAGAAGATATCTTCATCTTTTCCGTCCATATCAAAATCTGTATTATGCTCCATCACCTCCTGGTAAAGAGCGGTGAAAAATTCGGTACATCCAAGGGATCCTCCCGGATGCCCGGAATTTACCTTATGCACCTGCCTCAAAATATCCCTGCGTACCTGGGTGGCAAAATCTTCTAATTCTTTGATGTTTGGCATTTTAGTCTTGTATTGTTAAAATTGAGTTGATAACAAAAATAGCTTTTTAATCGGCTTCACCAAAGCTTAAATAGTCGAGATATTTTAAGGAGTGAAAAGTTGGAAGTGGAAAGTGAAAAAGTTTTCTCCTCTCTCCTCTCTCCTCTCTCCTCTCTTGTTGAACATAACACTTGAGTATATTACAGGTGCAGGACTTATCTGTAGCTCGGCAGGCTATTTTCTTTCTTTACAAGAAATGTTGAGTATCTTTGCACCCATTGAAAATTTTTTATGGATTTTGAACTTTTATCTACGGATAAACAAAGCAGCGCCCGGGCCGGAACTATAACTACTGACCATGGCAAAATTGAAACCCCCATTTTTATGCCTGTAGGTACGGTGGCTTCTGTTAAAGGAGTGCATCAGCGGGAGTTAAAAGAAGATATTAATCCGGATATTATTCTTGGAAATACTTATCATTTGTACCTGCGTCCACAAACTGAAATACTAAAAAAAGCAGGTGGGCTCCATAAATTTATGAACTGGGACCGCAATATTTTGACAGATAGCGGAGGATACCAGGTTTATTCCCTTTCAGCAAGAAGGAAAATAAAGGAAGAGGGTGTAAAGTTCAAATCTCATATAGATGGTTCTTATCACACCTTTACTCCTGAAAATGTGATGGAAATCCAGCGAACCATAGGGGCCGATATCATTATGGCCTTTGATGAATGTACCCCATATCCCTGCGATTACAGGTACGCCAAGCGATCTATGCATATGACGCACCGCTGGCTGGACCGCTGTATCGCCCATTTTGAAAAAACCCCGCCGCTTTACGGTTATAGCCAGGCGCTTTTTCCAATTGTGCAGGGGAGTACTTATAAGGATTTGCGGGAACAATCTGCGGAATATATAGCTTCAGTTGGAGCTGAAGGCAATGCCATAGGAGGGCTTTCAGTAGGAGAACCGGCTGAAGAAATGTACGCCATGACAGAAGTGGTCACCGGTATTCTTCCGAAGGAAAAGCCCCGCTACCTAATGGGAGTGGGAACGCCAATTAATATTTTGGAAAATATCGCATTGGGAGTAGACATGTTTGATTGCGTAATGCCAACCCGAAATGGCAGGAACGGAATGCTGTTTACCGCCCACGGCACCATAAATATCAAAAATAAAAAATGGCAGGAAGATTTTTCTCCTATTGACGAAATGGGAATTACTTATGTGGATACCTGTTATTCCAAAGCCTACCTGAGACACTTGTTCACGGTAAATGAAATGCTTGGCAGGCAAATTGCTACCATTCATAACCTGGGCTTTTACCTTTGGTTGGTTCGCGAGGCAAGAAAACATATCTTAGCGGGCGATTTCAGCACCTGGAAAAACCAGATGGTAAAACAAATGGATAAACGTCTGTAATTTGAAAATCCTTGACTGGTACATACTTAAGCGCTATTTAGGAACTTTTGTTTTAATGCTTTTACTGTTTATTCCTATTGGGATTACGGTTAATCTTGCTGAAAAAATCGACAAAATTCTTGAAAATGAGGTGCCTTTTATTGAAGTGGCTAAATATTATCTTGATTTCACCATCTATTTTGCCAATTTGCTTTTTCCGCTTTTTTTGTTCCTGTCGGTGATCTGGTTTACCTCAAAACTTGCCAATAATACTGAAATTATAGCTTTTCTTAGTAGCGGGGTTTCCTTCTGGCGTTTTTTAAGGCCTTACCTTATTGGTGCGGCTATAGTTTGTTTTGGGGCATTGATCCTGGGGATGTATCTGGCGCCTAAAGCCAGCAAAGGTTTTAACGAATTTAAATATGAATATCTCAAAAAGGGAACGCAGGTACAGGAAACCCGGGATGTTTACCGGCAAATTAACGATAACGAATATATCTACGCCAGCAATTTCCAGCCCAGGACTAAAACCGCCAGGAATTTCACTCTGGAGCATTTTGATGGAAATGAACTGGAATTTAAATTAAGCGCTTCTTATCTTGAATTTAATGAGGAGGATACCACATATTCCCTTACCAACGTAGATCGCAGGATTGTAGGAGAAAATGGAGATGAAATTTTTAATCAGCGAAAACTGGACACTATCCTGCCCTTTGAATTTGATGAACTTACCCCGGAATCTTACATAGCAGAAACATTAAATTATACTGAACTCAATGATTTTATAGAAACAGAGCGCCGCCGTGGTTCTGGAAATATTAACAGGTACCTTGTGGTAGCTTATAAAAGGTGGAGTTTACCCGTTTCAGCATTTATTCTTACCGTAATCGCGGTGGCGGTTTCGTCAAAAAAGAGAAGAGGGGGAATGGGAGTAAACCTGGCACTGGGGATAACCCTGGCATTTATTTTTATATTTTTTGATAAAGTCTTTGGGACTATGGCAGAGCAATCTACGTTTTCACCCTTAATAGCGGTGTGGTTTCCCAATATAGTTTTTGGCGTTTTGGCAGTTTACCTACTGTTTACTTCCAAAAGATAAAGCCCAATTCGGTATAAAAATATGGAGGAAAACAGGAAATCTTCCTTCCAAAGTTTGTTATATTTGTAGGCTAATAAAAAAACACCATAATTCTTATGGAATATTTAGATTTTGAATTACCCATTAAAGAGTTAGAAGAACAATACCAGAAAGCCTGTAATATAGGGGAGGAAAGCGATGTGGATGTTACGGCAACCTGCAGGCAAATTGAGAAAAAACTCAGGGAGACCCGCAAGGACATCTATAAAAACCTCACGGCATGGCAACGCGTTCAATTATCCAGGCATCCCAACCGGCCATACACGCTGGACTATATAAATGCTTTATGTGGAGATACTTTTCTGGAACTTCACGGCGATAGAAATGTAAAGGATGACAAAGCCATGATTGGAGGCCTTGGAAAAATTGATGAGCAAAGCTATATGTTCATTGGTCAGCAGAAAGGCTATAATACCAAAACCAGGCAATACAGGAATTTTGGGATGGCAAATCCCGAAGGCTATCGGAAGGCACTTCGTTTAATGCGCTCTGCCGAAAAATTTGGGATTCCCGTAGTTTGTTTTGTAGATACCCCGGGCGCATATCCCGGTTTGGAAGCTGAAGAGCGCGGGCAGGGAGAAGCTATTGCCCGGAATATCCTGGAAATGACCCGCCTAAAAGTCCCGATTATTGTAGTGATTATTGGTGAAGGAGCCAGTGGTGGTGCCTTAGGGATAGGAGTTGGAGATAAGGTGTTAATGCTTGAAAATACCTGGTATTCGGTTATTTCTCCGGAATCCTGTTCTTCAATTTTATGGCGAAGCTGGGAATACAAAGAAACAGCTGCAGATGCGCTGAAGCTCACCGCTAAAGATATGAAGAAGCAGAAGCTTATAGACGAGATTGTGAAAGAACCAATTGGAGGTGCACATAGCAACAGAGAGGAAATTTTTACAACTGTAAAAAAATCCATTTCTGATGCTTATGACGAATTTAAAAACTTATCACCAACAGATCTTGTTGAAAAAAGAATGGATAAATATTTGGCCATGGGAGTTTTTAAAGGCTAGTTCTTTCTATATCACATTTAAGATTTAATCCGGAGCAACAGTTTCGGATTTTTTTATCCCTATGAACAAAAAAATAAACTTTTCAACATACTAATTGTTGATTACCGGTGGACTAACTTAATCGATAATTATTAAGATCGTCTTAACAAATTCTTTACTTTCGTAATATGGAAAAGATCACTGCCCCACAAAGTTTTGGCTATAAGCAAAGCAACGTTATTAATCTTGAAAAAGGTAAATTGCCACCTCAGGCTGTTGATTTAGAGGAAGTTGTGCTTGGTGCTATGATGATAGACAAAAAAGGGGTAGATGAGATAATAGATATTCTTCATGCTGATGCCTTCTATAAATCTGGCCATAAACTCATTTTTGAAGCCATACACAAGCTATTCGAAAATACCGAGGCGATAGACTTATTAACAGTCTCTAATCAACTTAAAAAGGATGGAAATTTTGAAAAAGCAGGAGGAGATTATTACCTGATTCAGCTTACTCAAAAAGTATCATCTTCAGCCCATATTGAATTTCATGCCCGTATAATTCTTCAGAAGTATATTCAGCGTAGCCTGATTAAAATTTCGAATGAAATTATTGAAGATTCTTACGATGAATCTACAGATGTTTTTGATTTGCTGGATCAGGCAGAGGCCAAATTATACGAGGTAACCCAGGGAAACATTAAAAAATCTACTGAAACAGCACAAAGCCTTGTAATTCAGGCAAAAAACCGTATTCAGGAAATTTCCAATAAAGAGGGATTAAGTGGCGTGCCATCTGGTTTTGAAAAACTGGATAAATTAACCTCCGGCTGGCAGCCCAGTGATTTAATTATTGTGGCAGCACGTCCTGGTATGGGTAAAACCGCTTTAACGCTCTCTATGGCCAGGAATATTGCTGTGGGACAGAACTTACCGGTTGCGTTTTTCTCTCTGGAAATGTCTTCAGTACAGCTTATTACCCGGTTAATTTCTTCTGAAACTGGCTTATCTTCAGAAAAACTAAGAACCGGAAACCTTGAAAAACACGAGTGGGAACAATTAAATGTAAAAGTAAAAGACCTTGAAAAAGCGCCGCTTTTTATAGATGACACCCCATCTTTATCAATTTTCGACCTTCGGGCTAAAGCAAGGCGCCTGGCATCACAGCATGGTATTAAACTTATTGTGATAGATTATTTGCAGTTAATGACTGCCGGAGGAAGCCAGAAAGGGGGCAACAGGGAACAGGAAATTTCAACAATTTCGCGAAACCTTAAAGCCCTTGCCAAAGAACTCAATGTGCCGGTAATTGCCCTTTCACAGCTTTCCCGGGCGGTGGAAACCCGTGGAGGCAGTAAAAGGCCTTTACTTTCAGACCTTAGGGAATCCGGAGCAATTGAGCAGGATGCCGATATTGTTTCTTTTATTTATCGCCCGGAATATTATAAAATCGACGAGTGGGACGATGAGGAACGTACTCCTACAGACGGGCAGGCAGAATTTATTGTGGCCAAGCACCGTAACGGTGGACTTGAAAATATACGATTGAAATTTATTGGACATTTGGGGAAATTTGATAACTTGGAAGAGTTTGATTCTCCCTTTGAATTCCATTCTAAAATGAACAGCGGGGGAGAGGACGAAAATGATTTTGGAGGGAACCATAATTTACCCAACCCAAGTGCCGATGAGGCTTTTGGCAGTTCAATGAATGACGATTTTAATGATGACGACAGCGACGTGCCTTTCTAATTTTAAGAATAAAAAAAATATCATAAGACAATATTCCGCCAGGTTTCCTTTTAAAATAAAGGAAAGCCTGGCGGTTTTTGTATTTTTAATGTGCTCCTGCCATAGTTTTGCTTCCAATATTTTTATCCCAATGGATGCTGGATCGCAGACAGATCATTTAAAGGCTTACGGTATTACCTATTATTCGCTGGTAAATAATTTAAAAGTGAGATGGCTGCTTAATTACCGCGGGGGCTCTTTTTTAATTTCAGATACAGATGCTCTACGAAGGGAATGCCAGATTCGCGGAGTATCTTTTGAAGTGATTAGCGACAGTAAAACAGAGCAAATCCTGGAAGAAATCAGCAGTCCATCACAAAATATGGAAACCGTAGAACTGGAAAAAGCGCCTAAAATTGCCGTTTATTCCCCGCAAGGCAACAAACCATGGGATGATGCGGTGACTATGGTACTTACTTATGCTGAAATTCCTTACCAAACCATTTATGATAAAGAAGTTTTAAATGATGCTTTGGTACAATATGACTGGCTGCATTTACATCATGAAGATTTTACCGGGCAGTACGGGAAATTTTACCGTGCTTTCAGGACCACGCCCTGGTATATAGAAGATAAAAAGGAAGCAGAGGCGCTTGCGGCAGAATTAGGTTATGATAAAGTTTCCGAAGAAAAACTTGCCGTTGCTTTAAAAATAAGGGATTACGTGGTTGGCGGCGGATTTATGTTTGCCATGTGCAGCGCAACAGATAGTTTTGATATTGCCCTTGCTGCTGAAAATGTAGATATTGCAGAAGCCATGTTTGATGGTGATCCAAGCGACCCTGGTTATCAGGCAAAAATAGATTATGATAATACCTTTGCTTTTACCAATTTTATCCTCGAGCGCAATCCAATGGTTTATGAGTTTTCTTCCATAGACATGACCCAAAAAAGGCAAATTCCGGCAGAGAGCGATTATTTTACGTTGATGGATTTTTCAGCAAAATGGGATGTGGTGCCAACAATGCTCACACAAAACCACACCCGTCTTGTAAAAGGATTTATGGGCCAGACCACTTCTTTTAATCCTGAAAATTTAAAGGCAAATGTACTGGTATTGGGCGAGAGTAAATTAAACGGGGAAGCAAGATATATTCACGGGATAAAAGGAAAAGGTTTCTTTACGTTTTATGGTGGCCATGATCCAGAAGATTATACCCACAGGGTTGGTGATCCAAAAACCGAACTGGAATTGCATCCCAATTCCCCCGGCTACCGCCTTATCCTTAACAATGTCCTTTTTCCTGCCGCCCGTAAGAAAAAACAAAAAACCTAATCAATATGCAGATTGATGCGCATCAGCATTTCTGGAAATATGATGCTGATAGATATGGCTGGATTGAAGATGAAAGACTTCATAGAAATTTCTTTCCAGAAGATTTGAAACCTTTGCTGGATCTTCACAATTTTAATGGCTGTATCGCCGTACAGGCCGATCAAAGCGAAGCGGAAACCCGTTTTTTACTGAAGCTTGCCCAACAGTATACATTTATTAAAGCTGTTATTGGCTGGGTAGATTTATCTGCAGAAAATGTTGAAGATGTTCTTGGGGAATTTTCAGAAAATAAAAATTTTAAAGGAGTGCGCCATACCATTTATGATGATAGGGGGGAATTTATGGCTGCGCCTAATTTTCGGAGAGGCATATCAAAACTTGCTCAATTCAACCTGGTTTATGAAATTTTGGTTTTTCCTTATCAGTTAAAAGCTGCGGTGAACCTGGTAAATAAATTTCCGGAACAAAGATTTGTGCTAAATCATATGGCAAAACCTGCTGTATTTTGTAAACCTTCCGCAAAATGGATTAGTGGGATTGAAGAACTAGGCCGTAATAAAAATGTTTTTTGTAAAATTTCAGGATTGTTAAGTACAGCAGGAACGCATATAGAGAACAAGCCTTTTTTTACTCCTATTCTGGAGGTGGTTTTTAAGTCTTTTTCAGAAGACAGATTAATCTTTGGCTCAGACTGGCCGGTTTCCCTCTCCGGTGGCACTTATGCTGATAATATCAAGTTGATAGAAAATTATGTCTCTCGAAAGGATAAAAATTTGCAGTCTAAGATTTTTGGCATAAACGCGCAGAGATGCTACTGCTTGTAAAATTTTGAGAAGGAATTGGGAATCTCCCGTTCCGGATTTCAGTTTTGTTGCTTACCTTTTGCATAAAATTGAAAAGCTTACATTCATGAGCAAATTTATTCAGAAAGAAATAAGGCTAAGCGCGAAAAGAAGAGGCTTTCACCTGGTAACAGAGGAAATTTTGAGTCAGCTTTCTGAGATTTCAGAAATAAATAACGGGGTGTTGCAGGTTTTTATTAAGCATACTTCTGCCAGTCTCACCATTAACGAAAATGCAGATCCCACGGTGAGGGAAGATTTTGAGAGCCATATCAATAAAATGGTGCCGGAAAATCAGCCTTACTATAAACACACCCTGGAGGGGCCGGATGATATGCCGGCTCATATTAAGGCATCGCTCATGGGAACTTCGGTGCAAATCCCGGTAACCAGTGGAAGACTTAACCTGGGCACCTGGCAGGGTATTTATCTTTGTGAACACCGCAACCAGGGCGGATCCCGAAAACTGGTGCTTAGCGCCTGGGGTGTATAATCTCTAATTCTATGACAAAGCCATGATGCCCGCCGGGCTGGAGGATTTACCAATTACAAATCCGGTACTAAAATTTTTGATTATCCTCCTCATTATCCTGTTCACTCCAATTTTGCTGAACAAAACAAAAATCCCCCAACTTCTGGGTCTAATAATCGCCGGGGCGGTAATTGGTCCAAACGGACTTAATCTTATGGAGCGGGATAGCGGCATCATTCTTTCAGGCACCGCAGGACTGTTATATATTATGTTTCTGGCCGGTTTGGAAATTGACCTCGTAGATTTCAAGAGAAACCGTACCAAAAGTTTTGTTTTTGGGATGTATACTTTTATTATCCCAATGATCCTGGGGCTGGGCGCGGGATTATATCTTCTCGATTTTTCTATAATCACTTCGGTTTTACTGGCCAGTATGTTTGCATCGCATACGTTAATAGCATATCCAATCATCAGGAAGGCCGGAATAACCTCCAACAGGGCAGTAAATATTACCGTAGGAGGCACAATGGTAACAGATATTCTGGCGTTGCTGGTATTGGCGGTAATTGTTGGAATAACAGAGGGAGAAGTCAATACTTTTTTCTGGCTGAAATTAACCATCTCCACATTTATTGCCGGATCTATAATTTTGTTCATTTTCCCTTTGTTGGGCAGATGGTTTTTTCAACGCTTTGAAGATAATGTATTGCAATATGTTTTTGTTTTGGCCTGTTTGTTCCTTGGAGCTTTTCTTGCTGAAATGGCCGGAATAGAAGGAATAATCGGCGCGTTTTTAACAGGAATTGCCTTCAATGGTCTTATCTCAAGAACCTCCCCTTTGATGAACAGGGTGGAATTTGTAGGAAGTGCCATCTTTATTCCCTTTTTCCTGATAGGAATAGGAATGCTATTAGATTACCGGGTATTTTTCAAGGACCTGGAAACTTTAAAAGTTGGACTCATAATGATTATTGTCGCCACCGCGGCAAAGTTTATGGCTGCCTGGCTTACCCAGAAAACCTTTCACTTTTCAGCAGATGAAAGGCGGATTATTTTTGGCTTAAGCAATGCACAGGCTGCCGCCACTCTTGCCGCGGTAGTAATTGGGTATAATATTATCATTGGAACAACAGTAGAGGGAGAGCCCCAACGGCTCCTGAATGAAAATGTGCTCAATGGTACCATATTAATGATCCTTTTTACTTGTACCGCGGCGACATTTGTGGCTCAAAAGGGAGCAAAAAATATAGCGGCAGCAGGAGTAAATTTTGAAGAAGAACGTATAGTAAAAGAGAAAATTCTTATTCCGGTTCGTAATGCGGCAACAGTAGAGGAACTTATAAATCTGGCAGTGATGATTAAATCCAGAAATAACCGGGATGGAGTCTATGCCTTAACAGTAATTAGTAACAACGCTGAAGATCTTCTTGCTGAAAAGCAGGCCAGGAAGCTGCTCACCCAGGCTGCGGTAACGGCATCCGCAACAGATACTGTTCTTAATGAATTGCTTCGCTACGATCTGGATTTGGCAAATGGTATTAATAATATTGTGAAAGAACAAAAAATCACTGACCTCATTCTTGGCCTGCATGTACCTGAAAACCCTAATGATTCCTTTCTTGGGAAAATGACTGAATCTATAATGGCGCAGGGTGAAACCAATAAATGGATTTATAACTCCGTGGAGCCCTTAAGTACAATCAGGAAACATATAGTCTGGATTTCCGAGGCTGCTGAAGCGGAATATGTCTTTAGCTTCTGGCTTGAAAAATTAGGTAGAATTGTAAAAGCCTCAGGTGCTAAAATTGCTTTTTGTGGCCCAAAATCTGCACTTAAGATGCTGAAGTCTTCAAAGCAAATGGAGCGTTTTCCCGGTGCCGAATTTAAAGAGATTACGACGAGCGATAACTTTGAAGACCTGCCGGTAAAAATTTCCAATCATGAAAACCTGATTGTGGTATTGGGAAAAAATAAGATTTTACACGGCAAAATCATTCTCGGCTTAAAGCGAAACGCCCAACAACATTCTTTTATACTTGTTTCTCCTAGAGCTTCAGTTGAAGCTGAAGAAAATAAAACAAAATTCACTAACCCCAGTATCTTTCTTAATAAGTATTAACTTCATTTAATTTTTCAGCATAAAAAAATCCGGTTCTTTGCAGAAACCGGATCTTAATATAAGAGAGTATAATCTATTTATAATTATTTTACTTTGTCAACTATTGCTTTAAACGCCTCTGGGTGGTTCATTGCTAAATCTGCTAAAACCTTACGGTTTAAAGAGATTCCGCTAGCTTTTACTTTACCCATAAACTGCGAATAAGACATTCCTTGCTGACGGGCAGCAGCGTTAATACGCATAATCCATAATGAACGAAAATTGCGCTTCTTGGTTTTACGGTCTCTGTATGCATAAAGCATAGCTTTGTCTACCGCATTTTTTGCTACTGTCCAAACGTTTTTACGACGTCCAAAGTAGCCTTTTGCTTGCTTAAGAACCTTTTTTCTTCTGGCTCTCTTGGCAACTGAATTTACTGATCTTGGCATATTTTAATTGTTTTTGTAGCAGGCGATTCAATAATTCAAAATTTAAAATTCTGAATTTGGAATTCTTTTACTGGCCCAACTCCAGGGTTTCTAAATATTTAAACCGTTAAGAGCTTCAATTTACTTTAAACGTAATTGAAGTTTAACATTATCCTTATCTGCATCATGTACTAAAGTACTGTGCGTAAGGGCAAGTTTGCGTTTTTTAGACTTCTTTGTTAGAATGTGGCTTTTAAACGCGTGCTTTCTTTTAATTTTACCGGTACCTGTAAGCTTGAAACGCTTTTTGGCACTGGATTTTGTTTTCATCTTAGGCATGCTGTCCTTCTTTTATAATTAACTCTCTTATTCTTTTAATATATCTTATCCTCCTGCTAAAGACCTCTCCTTCTGAAGGCCGGAATTTCATTTAAAAAATTCTGCGTGAGGATTATTTTGCTTTTTTGGTAGGAGCCATAAACATGGTCATACGTTTACCTTCCAGTTTTGGCATTTGTTCTACTTTCCCGTGTTCTTCAAGATCGGTGGCCAGTCTCAGCAAGAGGATTTCACCTTTATCTTTAAAAACGATAGAACGGCCTTTAAAGAATACAAACGCCTTTAACTTAGCACCATCTTTAAGGAATTTTTCAGCATTACGCTTTTTAAACTCATAATCATGGTCATCGGTATTAGGGCCGAATCGAATTTCTTTTACTACAACTTTACTGGCCTTGGCTTTCATGGCCTTTTCTCGTTTCTTTTGCTCATAGAGAAACTTTTTGTAGTCCATCGCTTTTACAACCGGAGGTTCAGCATTTGGAGAGATCTCCACTAAATCCAATCCTAATTCTTCAGCGATTGCTAAGGCTTCTTTTATAGGGTAAACGTCCATTTCCACATTATCTCCCACAAGCCTTACTTTTTCAGCTCGTATTTTTTGGTTGATCCTGTGTTCGTCTTCCTTTCTCCTTGTACTAGGCCTTTTCGATTTTTTTCTTCGTATTGCTATGGCTAATCTATTTTTGGTTAAACTTCAAACGCCTTAAGCGTCCTTTTTATTTCTTTATCTATAATTTGGGCAAAAGCTTCCACTGGCATTGTGCCAATATCGCCTTCCCCATGTTTACGTACAGAAACTGTACCATCATTTGCTTCCTGCTCTCCCACTATAAGCATATATGGGAATTTATTCACTTCAGCTTCCCGAATTTTCTTTCCTATAGTTTCATTTCGGTTATCTATACGGGCGCGAATTTCGTGATTTTCCAGTAAAGTTAAAACTTTTTCAGAGTATTTTTCATATTTCTCGCTGAGGGAGAGAATAATAGCCTGTTCCGGCATTAACCAAAGCGGAAAGTTTCCACCGGTATGTTCCAGTAAAATAGCCACGAAACGCTCCATGCTTCCAAAAGGAGCCCGGTGGATCATTACGGGGCGGTGACTTTCATTGTCGCTCCCCTTATATGTCAGGTCAAAACGTTCTGGCAGGTTATAATCCACCTGAATGGTGCCAAGTTGCCAGTTTCTGCCAAGGGCATCCTTTACCATAAAGTCCAGTTTTGGGCCGTAAAAAGCAGCCTCCCCTGTTTCTATTACATAATTAAGACCTTTTTCTTGGGCAGCGGTAATAATAGCATTTTCAGCCTTGTCCCAAACTTCATCACTTCCAATGTACTTTTCCTTATTTTCAGGATCTCTTAGGGAAACCTGAGCTGTAAAATTTTCGAAACCTAAAGATGCGAATACATATAAGGTAAGGTCTATTACTTTTTTGAATTCATCGTCTAATTGATCTGGAGTACAAAAAATATGCGCATCATCCTGGGTAAAACCGCGAACTCTGGTGAGGCCATGTAATTCCCCGCTTTGCTCATAACGGTAAACTGTTCCAAATTCGGCAAATCTTTTTGGCAAATCCCGATAACTCCAGGAACTTGCATTATAAATTTCACAATGGTGAGGGCAGTTCATAGGTTTAAGCAAAAACTCCTCTCCTTCGTTGGGAGTCTTTATAGGCTGGAAACTATCTTCTCCATATTTAGCATAATGTCCGGAAGTAACATATAGTTCTTTCTGCCCAATATGCGGACTAACCACCATCTCGTAACCGGCTCTTTTCTGAGCTTTTTTTAGAAAATTCTCAAGTCTTTCCCGTAGAGCGGCACCTTTGGGCAACCATAAAGGCAGCCCTTGACCCACCTTCTGCGAAAAAGTAAAAAGCTCCAGTTCCCTTCCCAGTTTTCTATGATCACGCTTTTTGGCTTCTTCCAGCAATTCAAGATATTCCTTAAGTTCTTTTTGCTTTGGAAAAGAAGTACCATAAACCCTGGTGAGCTGGGGTTTGTTTTCATCTCCCCTCCAGTAAGCACCGGCAGCGCTCATCAATTTTACTGCTTTTATAATTCCAGTATTGGGAATATGGCCGCCACGGCATAAATCTGTAAAAGTATCGTGGTCGCAAAAAGTTATGGTGCCGTCTTCAAGATTTTCAATCAATTCAACTTTAAACGGATTGTTTTGCTTCTTATAATAATCAAGCGCTTCGGCCTTGGAAACTTCCCGCATTTTAAAATCATGCTTGCCACGGGCAATTTCCAGCATTTTGCTTTCTATTTTGCTAAAATCATTTTCAGAGATTTTATTATCCCCAAAATCCACGTCATAATAAAACCCGTTTTCAATAGCCGGGCCAATGGTGAGTTTGGCGCCGGGATATAATTCTTCAATCGCCTGGGCCATCACGTGAGAAGTAGAGTGCCAGAAGGCCTTCTTCCCCTCTTCATCATTCCATGTAAATAAGGTAAGGGCGCCATCTGTAGTTAATGGAGTGGCAGTCTCTATAATTTTGTCATTATATTTAGCTGAAATCACATTTCTAGCCAGCCCTGCACTAATGCTATTAGCAACGTCCATGGGAGTGGTGCCTTTTTCAAATTCTTTTATACTGCCGTCTGGCAAAGTAACCTTAATCATGTCTTGCTTTTGAATTTTGAAAGGCAAAGATAAGCCGTTGAACTTGGTTGTACAATATACTATAGGTATAAAATGAATCATTCTGGCGTTGCCCTTCGGCCTTTGGACGTTTCCG
This sequence comes from Autumnicola aciditolerans, assembly GCF_041679265.1. Taxonomy (NCBI): domain Bacteria; kingdom Pseudomonadati; phylum Bacteroidota; class Flavobacteriia; order Flavobacteriales; family Flavobacteriaceae; genus Autumnicola; species Autumnicola aciditolerans. Next base: position 83 of record NZ_JBGFSM010000015.1, on the reverse strand, counting down.
CTCCCCAAAAGGTCGCGGCCGGGCTATCTGCTGTATCTTATAGCGGTTTTAGGATTATGGGACAAGTAAAGTATTTATAAGAA
>NZ_JBGFSM010000014.1:0-129860 GCF_041679265.1 Autumnicola aciditolerans | reverse complement strand
TTGTTTCTTTAATAATCGAATGTTTGATTTCATATACAAGTTGACTTTAGTGGTCAACCTATATCAGGGACATACAATTTTTCACTTTTCACTTTTCACTTTTCATTTTTCTCATTTTTCTCATTTTTCACTCTAAACTCTTCACTTAAACAGAAATCTGGAACAAAAACTCACAACAGATAACCAGCAACCGGTATTTCCTTTATAAGCTGTTAACAAAATCATTTTATATACCTATAATTAATTGTATTTTTACGCTTCAAAAATCGAGTACAATTAATGGGTAAAATCATTGCTATTGCCAACCAGAAAGGTGGTGTCGGAAAGACTACAACTTCAGTAAACCTGGCGGCTTCGCTGGGGGTATTAGAGAAAAAAGTATTGCTTATTGATGCCGACCCCCAGGCGAATGCAACTTCAGGGCTGGGAATTGATGTTGAAACCGTGGAACTGGGTACGTATCAATTGCTTGAGCATTCTACAGATGCCAGCGCAACCATTATGCCAACCGGCTCCCCAAACCTGGACATTATCCCCGCTCATATAGATCTTGTGGCTATAGAAATAGAACTGGTAGACCAGGAATCCAGGGAATATATGCTAAAAAAGGCAATTACTCCCTTAAAAGATAACTACGATTATATTTTAATTGATTGTGCTCCTTCCCTTGGACTACTCACCCTTAATGCGCTCACTGCTTCAGATTCGGTAATTATTCCTATTCAGTGTGAATATTTTGCCCTGGAAGGCCTTGGTAAATTGCTGAACACCATAAAAAGTGTTCAGAAAATCCATAATAACAAACTGGATATTGAGGGGCTTTTGCTTACGATGTACGATTCCAGGTTACGGCTTTCCAACCAGGTGGTGGAAGAAGTGCAGAAACATTTTGATGAAATGGTTTTTGAGACAATCATCCAGCGGAATGTACGTTTAAGTGAAGCGCCCAGTTACGGGGAAAGCATTATAAACTATGATGCCGGCAGTAAAGGTGCCACAAATTACCTGAGTCTGGCACATGAAATAATTAAGAAAAACTCCTAGAAGATGGCGAAGGCTACGAAGAAACAGGCTCTTGGACGCGGACTTTCAGCATTGCTGAAGGATCCTCAAAACGATATAAAATCTGCAGAAGATAAAAATGCAGATAAACTGGTAGGCCATATTGTGGAACTGGAATTATCTGCAATAGAAGTAAACCCGTTCCAGCCCAGGACCAGTTTTAATGAAGAATCCTTAAAAGAGCTTGCCTCTTCTATTAAAGAGCTTGGCGTTATACAGCCTATCACGGTTAGGAAACTGGATTTTAACCAGTACCAGCTGGTTTCGGGAGAAAGGCGATACCGGGCCTCAAAACTGGTGGGGCTGGAAACCATTCCGGCATTTATTCGAATTGCCAATGACCAGGAATCCCTGGAAATGGCACTTGTGGAAAATATCCAACGCCAGGACCTGGATCCTATTGAAATTGCCCTTTCTTATCAAAGATTAATGGACGAGATAAGCCTTACCCAGGAACAGCTTAGTGAACGGGTGGGTAAGAACAGATCGACCATCGCCAATTATCTGCGGTTATTAAAACTGGATCCCATTATTCAAACCGGTATGCGTGATGGTTTTATGTCTATGGGGCATGGCCGCGCGCTTATTAATGTAACCGATCCACAATTGCAGCTGGATATATATGAAAAGGTGCTGGAAAGATCACTTTCTGTAAGAGACACAGAAAAGCTGGTGCGGGAAATGCAGGAAGGAAAATCGGGCAGGAACAAAACCACTAAAGCTTCTTCAGTTGCTCCGGTTTATAGGAAAGGAATTAAGGAATTTTCAGAATATCTTGGCGCTAAAGTTGATGTGAAAGTCTCAAAAAAAGGAAGTGGTAAATTAACCATCCCTTTTAATTCCGAAGAAGATTTTAACCGCATCAAAAAACTTATCCAGGGTGAAGTTTAAACCGTTTATCTTAACAGGAATTTTCCTTTTGTTGTTTTCTGCAATAAGTTATGCACAGGAAGACTCTCTTGCTATTGAAAAAAAACGGGCACTGGACTCCCCTGTTTTAGATGAAGCTTCTGAACCATACAATCCCCTCGCCCCGGCCAAGGCGGCCTTTTACTCTGCAATTTTGCCTGGATTGGGCCAGGCTTATAACGGCCAGTACTGGAAAATCCCTATTGCTTATGCAGGTTTGGGAATAGGAATTTATTTTTATATTGACAATGATAAAAAGTACAACCGCTATAGGGATGCTTATAAATCCAGGCTTGCAGGAAAGGAAAATGATGAATTTTTTGGAAGTATTTCTACCAGCAGGCTTATTGATGCGCAGGAACTTTTCCAGCGCAACAAAGAGATTTCTATCCTGGTTACTGCGGGAATTTATGTATTAAATATTATTGATGCCAATGTCACCGCACACCTGCAACAGTTTAATGTGAACGAGGATCTTAGCTTTAAGCCAAAAATGAATTTTGATGTTTTTACAGGCAAACCCAATTATGGTTTGTCCCTTAATTATAATTTTTAATGAAAATTGCACTTTTAGGATACGGAAAAATGGGAAAAGCGATTGAAGAAATCGCCACCAGCCGGGGGCATGAAATTGTTCTTCGCGTTTCTGAAGATATTGAAACTTACAACCTGAACAAGGTGGAAATTGATGTTGCCATAGATTTTAGTGTTCCTAAAGCAGCTTTTAAGAACATTACCGCCGCATTTAAAAATCATATTCCAGTAGTTTCAGGAACTACAGGCTGGCTGGACGATTATGAAAAGGCGACTGAAATTTGTAAAAAAGAAGACGCAGCTTTTATTTATGCATCCAACTTCAGTATTGGAGTAAATGTTTTTTTTGAACTGAATAAAAAACTGGCCCAGATGATGAAAGGCCTTGAAGACTATTCCGTAGAAATTGAAGAAATACATCATACACAAAAACTGGATGCGCCAAGTGGAACGGCTATAAGCCTGGCACAGCAGATTATTTCAGAAAATCCTAACAAGAAAGGCTGGCAACTGGACCACGCCGAGAAAGATGAAATTCCCGTACATGCCAAACGCATTGCCGATGTGCACGGCACCCATACCGTATCCTACAAATCTACTATAGATACTATTGAAATAATGCATATGGCACACAACCGGCAGGGATTTGCCCTTGGCGCGGTAATTGCCGCAGAATGGCTGCAAGATAAAAAGGGCGTCTACACCATGAAAAATGTACTCTCCAGTCTTTTTGAGTAATTTGGAGTAACAAAATGGCCTTTTGCTTTACCTATAACAGCAAATACTATAATTATGACATTTACAGAATGGTTTCTGTTTTTCCTGGCTATCCAGGTAATTCATTTCCTGGGAACCTGGAAGCTCTATCAAAAAGCCGGAAGAAAAGCCTGGGAAGCGCTTGTCCCGGTGTATAATGCAGTGATCCTTATGAAGATTATTAACCGCCCCTGGTGGTGGGTAATCCTTCTTTTTATTCCTATTGTAAACCTCATCATGTTCCCGGTAATCTGGGTGGAAACCATCAGGAGTTTTGGCAGGCATTCCACGGCAGATACATGGCTGGCCATCTTAACATTAGGATTTTATATCTATTATGTGAACTACGCGCTGGACGTAACGTATATTGAAGACCGAAGCCTTAAGCCGCGCACAGAAGCCGGTGAGTGGATTAGTTCCATTCTTTTCGCGGTTATTGCGGCTACCATAGTCCATACCTATATCATGCAACCCTTCACTATCCCTACTTCTTCTTTGGAAAAAACTTTACTGGTGGGAGATTTTCTTTTTGTGAGTAAATTCCATTACGGTGCAAGAGTTCCAATGACTGCCGTTGCTTTCCCCATGGTTCATGATACCATTCCTTTCCTGGGGATAAAATCTTACCTCACCAAGCCGCAGATTCCTTACATGCGTTTCCCTGGATTTGAAAAAATTGAGCGCAACGATATTGTGGTTTTTAACTGGCCGGTAGATACCGTGAATGCTTTTCAGCAATGGGGAGATGGCAAGTATTATTACAAGCCAATAGACAAAAAGTCTAATTATGTAAAGCGTGCGGTAGGAGTTCCCGGGGATTCCCTTAGCATAGTAGACGGAAAAGTTCAAATTAATGGGGAACCATTAGCACTTCCCGTTCGGGCTAAAGTACAGTACACCTATTACGGAACCACAAAAGGCCAGGGATTTAGTCCGCAATACATGGTGCAGGATCTGGGAATTACAGATGGTTACGGTTATAATCCCAATACTAACGAATTCTTTATACAATCCTTAACAGAAGAAGCTTACCAGAGGTTGAAAAACAACCCAAATGTGGCTTCTATCCAGAGGAAAATAGATTCTGCAGGAATAAAACTTTCGAATATTTTCCCCAATAACAACAAGGTAAACTGGAACGCCGATAATTTTGGACCTGTTTATATTCCGAAGGAAGGTGTAACTGTTCCTATAGATCAGCAGTCTTTGCCCTTTTACCGCAGGATTATTGAAACTTATGAAGGCAGTGAACTTGGTGTAAACAATGAAATAAGCTTTAACGGAAACCAGGTTTTGCTGAATGGTAAAACAATTGATTCCTACACCTTTAAACAGAATTATTACTGGATGATGGGGGATAACCGCAACAATAGCGAGGACAGTCGTTTCTGGGGCTTTGTCCCTGAAAATCATGTGGTGGGAAAACCTGTATTTATCTGGTTCAGCTGGGATTCCAATGCGCAGGGTATTATGAACAAAATTCGATGGGAGCGGGTTTTTACAACGGTAAGAGGACAGGGCACGCCTGTTTCTTATCTTCCCTATGCCTTGATGATTGTGGTGGTGCTTATCGCCTTCAGTTATTTCAAAAAAAGAAGAAATTCTTAAACTCACATGAGGAGTATTCTTTTACATCCTGTTTATTTTGGACCAGTTTCTTATTATGTTCAACTGGTAAATGCGAAAAAAGTAGTTTTTGAAAATGAAGATCATTATCAGAAACAAACCTACCGCAACAGGATGTATATTTATGATGCCAATGGCAGGTTACTGCTTAATATTCCCGTAAAACATAGTTCTGCCCTGGGAATTTCCAATAAGGGCCATCAGAGCTATAAGCAGGTGCTTATAGAAAATGAATTTGAATGGCAGAAACAACATTGGCGGGCCTTAAAAGCTTCCTACCAAACCTCTCCTTTTTTTGAATTTTACGAAGACGAGCTTTACCCGCTCTACCATAAAAAATATGATCTTTTAATGGAGTTCAATTACTCCTGTATGCAATTTGTTTTGGACTGTCTCCAGGTAGATATTTCCTTCAGCAAAACTTCAGAATACATTTTAAAGCCACAGGCTTTAGAAGATTACCGTTATCTGGTGGATGCAAAATCAAAAGAACAATTCAGAAATAAAAGATACGCGCAGGTTTTTGAACCCAAACATGGTTTTATACCAGATTTGTCTATTTTAGACCTGCTTTTTAACGAGGGCCCCAACAGCATGGAATATCTTAAAACGGAATATTCTGAGCTCTGATTTTGTACTTCAAAACAACCGCACCGGCCTACACCCCCCTTCTTAAAAAAGGATGGGAGCTTTTTATACAATTACCACTTTTCACTATTCACTATTCACTATTCACTCTAATCCGGAGAAAGATCCAGAGTAGCTTTAATTGGAAAATGATCTGAATAAAACACTTCCATGGTTTCAAAAGATTCTACCTCTATGGTTTCATCGGGCAGGATAAAATCAATACGAAGCGGGAAGTAATCGAAGTCAAAGCTTCTGCCAAAACCATTCCCGGCTTCTTTATAGGCGTCATTAAGGCCAAAACCGCTGGAGCGTAATTCCCTGTAGATGTAGGAATAGGCAGTATTATTAAAATCGCCCATAACCACCACTTTATAAGGAGTATTGCGAATAACTTCCAGGACTTTTTCTACCTGCATCTGCTGTATGGCAAACGTCTGTCCCATTCCCAACCAGACTCTTTTAGAACTCTCCTGCTCAATATTGCCAAGATCGGGCTTTTCACTAAAGGATTGCAGGTGCACGTTAATCACCCGCAGTGTGTCTCTGCCTACCACCACATCTGCATAAACCCCGTTATTATTACTTTTGGAATCAAAATCCAGGGAGTAGGTATTTATTATGGGATATTTTGAAAATATAGCAAGGCCAAATTCGGCATCTTTGCTTTTCAACTTAATAAATTTATAAGGAAACTGGCTGGCCACGTTTACCTCCCCTTTGTAATACTCCTGCATGGAAACAATATCGGGATGCTGCTCATTAATAAAAGCGGTAATTTGTTTTGGCACCTTTTCCCTTTGTTCCTTTGTGCTTAAATACTGGCTAAAATGCCGCACGTTATAGCTAAGCACCCTAATGGTATCTTCTGAAGCGGTTATCTCTTCTTCTGAAGAATTGATTTCATAGATTGAGGTTACATGGTTAAACCCCAGCAGCAGCACTATTAAAGGCAAAAGAAACTGCTTTTTCAGCCGAAGAATCCAGTAGAGTAGAAACCCTATGTTTACGAGGATAAGAAGCGGCACTCCCAGGCTCAAAACCGAAAGCAGAGCAAACTTTAAAGGAGGGATAAAAGGCAGCAGGTAAGAAAATAACAAAGCAGCCGCAAGAAACGAGTTCAGCAAAAAGAGGAATTTATCAAACCAGTTTAGATTCTTCATTTAATCATCTTTACCTGCCTGGAAAAGAAAATCCTTTTCTGCTTTATTCAAACTGTCGTACCCGCTTTTGCTGATTTTATCAAGAATGGCATCAATTTTCTTCTGCTTTTCATCTTTGTTCATGCTTCGGTTCACACTTCTCCCGGCAGCGGAAGAAGTTTTACGGGTAGCCGACTGATTACTGCGGTCACGATGAACAGTTTTCATTTTAGCCTTTCTTTCGCGCGGTTTAAAAAGTCCCGCAATACCATCTACCAGCTTTTCGAACCAGCTTCCAATATCATGACCTCGTTGCAATTGGGTGGTATAAAGATAGCCCAACCCAGCACCGCCTATATGCGCCAGATGCCCTCCGGCATTTCCCATGGGAATCTGGATCACATCTACAGCTACAAGAAAAGCAGCAATCCACCAGAATTTTATACTTCCCAGAATAAGCAGGCGTACCCGCATATTAGGAATATAAGTGGCAATTCCAATAACCACAGCCATTACTCCTGCCGAGGCACCCATGAGATAAGAACGGCCCATACCTTTAAAAGCCGGAAAAAGATTGTAACTAAGCATATACACCAGCGCTCCCACAATTACTCCAAGGAAATAATAATTAAGCAAGCGCCTGGGGGAAAAGTAGTTTAAAAAATAAATGCCTGCATAGTAAAGTATAAGCATATTACCCAAAATATGCCAGATCCCGCCATGCAGGAAAGAATAAGTAATAATAGACCAGGGTTTTAGGATAAATTCGCCTAATTCTTTTGGAAATACAAACCACTCTAGCAGGAAATTAGAAGGCGCCTGAAATAAATAGGCCACAGTACGGAAAAGAAAAAACAACACAAACACGATAACATTTATAGCAATAAGCTTTTCTGTAACCGTGGCGGTTTGAATCTTATACCGTAATCTGTCTGATGTTCGCATCTAATACCACCTGTTTTGGTTAAACTGATTCTTTTTCCAGTACCACATCATTATAAAACCAATTATCGCACCACCTATATGAGCCCAGTAAGCCGTATTGGAAGGGCCTAGTATATTTGCCCCGGTGATAGCCGAATATACGTTAATAAGAAAATATCCTCCAATAAAATATTTAGCTTTAATTGGAATGGGGATAAACATAAGATAAAGCGGTAGGTTAGGATAAATAAGAGCAATAGCAGCCATTACTCCAAATACCGCCCCGGAAGCTCCCACCATAGGAGTCACATAGCTGTTTATAAGCGCTTCTGTGGCATCCTGGGGAACATTGTTATAAAAATTATATCTGCCCGAAGCGACCACCTCATTTAAAAAACCCTGAATTTCATTCGGGTTAAAACCCGCATCCAGATAAGACTGGTAAGCCGAATTAAAGCTAATGTAGCTGAAAAGGATTTGCAAACCTGCAGCGCCTAGTCCCGCAGAGAAATATAAAAAAAGAAACCGCGGCTGCCCAATAGATTGCTCCAGAAGGCTTCCAAATATGTACAGGGCAAACATATTAAAGAAAATATGCATAAGATTGCCATGCATGAACATATGTGTGATTAGCTGCCAGAAATAAAAATTGTCATTTTTAGGAAACCAAAGGGCAAATAACTGGTAAGCATAATCCCCTAAAAACTGACTGCCAACAAAAAACAGAATATTAACAATCAATAAAACTTTTACGGTTTCGGTAATTCTTCCCATTTATGTAAATTTTTTCTCCAATTCGTCCACCGTTAGCGTAATAAATATAGATTTATTAAAAGGTGTAAGTCCAGGTTCTTTACAGGCAAAAAGCCGGTTAACAATATGTTGTTGTTCACTTCCGTTCAAAACAGTACCCGATTTTACAGACATGCTTTTGGCCATAGATTTAGCAAGCAAATCTGTTTGTGAGAAACCATTATCGGGAACATCATTTTCCAGATCAGACAGCAGTTGTTCCAGCAACATTTCTACTTCACTTTCAGAAATAAGCGTAGGGATCCCGGTAATTTCTACTGCCTCTTTTGCTATTTCTGAAAAAACAAAGCCGGTTTGTTCCAGGGATTCTCTTATTTGCTCCAGCATTCCTACTTCATGTGTGTTAAACTGAAGCTTCAAAGGAAATAATAATTGCTGACTCACCGCGGCTGAAATGGTTATATTTTTAAGTAATTCTTCATAAAGTATCCTGCTGTGCGCCCGGTTTTGATCAATAACCAGAATACCGCTTTTAAGGGTACTTACAATATATTTTTTATGAAGCTGGAAGGTGGTATTTTCAGGTTTCTCTTCAGAAGCATCAAATAAACTACCCGATACCTCTTCACTTTCAAATTCCATATGGCCGCCTGCTACAGCAGATTCAACTTCCGTAGAAGTTCCTGCATAGAGGCTCTCCCAACCGGCATTGCTTTCTTTCCTAAATGAATTCCCGGGCCGGTAATTAGAACCACTGCTTTCATTTTTAAAGGGATTAAAATCACGGTCTACTTCCACTTTAGGAACTTCAGCACCTTTATCCTTATAATTATATGGAGTATCCAGCCCGGAATCTCTGTCAAAATCCAGTACCGGAGCCACATTATACTGGCCTAAACTATGTTTTATGGCACTTCGCAACATGGCATAAAGCGCATGTTCATCATCAAATTTTATTTCGGTCTTGGTAGGATGAATATTAATATCAATGCTCTTTGGATCTACCTGCAGGTAAAGAAAATAACTAGGATAAGTTTTTTCTTTAAGCAAGCCTTCAAAAGCCGCCGAAACGGCATGATTTAAATAAGGGCTTTTAATAAACCTGTCGTTCACAAAGAAAAACTGCTCTCCCCTGCTTCTTTTAGCAAATTCAGGTTTTCCCACAAAACCCGAAATTTTCACAATTTCGGTATCTTCATTTACCGGCACCAGTTTTTCATTGGTTTTGCCGCCAAAAATATTAGTGATCCTCTGCCTGTAGTTGGTTTGCGGCAATTGAAATAGCTCGCTGCCGTTGTGGTGCAGCGAAAAATTAATATGCGGATGCGCCAGAGCCACTCGTTGAAATTCATCTATTATATGCCGGGTTTCCACATTATTAGACTTCAGGAAATTACGACGGGCGGGAATATTGTAAAAAAGATTTTTAACGCATAAAGAAGTTCCCTTTGGAGTCACACAGGGTTCCTGCGAACTAATGGAACTGCCTTCAATTTTAATACAGGTGCCCACCTCTTCTTCTTCGGGCTTAGTTTTAAGTTCAACATGTGCAATAGCTGCGATAGACGCCAAAGCTTCTCCTCTAAATCCTTTTGTTTTTAAGCTGAAGAGATCTTCAGCGGTTTTAATTTTGGAAGTCGCATGGCGTTCAAAACTCATCCTGGCATCGGTAAGACTCATGCCTTTCCCGTCATCTACCACCTGGATAAGCGTTTTCCCGGCATCTTTTATTACCACCTGGATGTGTGCAGCTTCTGCATCTATGGCATTTTCAAGTAATTCCTTAATCACAGAGGCAGGCCGCTGGACCACTTCTCCCGCAGCGATCTGGTTGGCAACGTGATCTGGTAATAGTTGAATAACATCACTCATTTATCGAGCATTCGAGAAGATGGATAAATCAAAGTCTATAATCCAAAGGAAAATGAACAGAAGTATTAAAATGATATAAACCACTCTTTTATTGATCTCCCTGTTCCCCCTTGTACGGCTGGATTTACGAACTTCAGACCACTGGGATCCAAAATCTATAGCGTTGGTGGCCTCTTTATATTTATTGAATTTGGAATCAAAACTGTAAATATTGCCCGCATCTTTACCTTTATAATAACGCGGAGTATAATTATAACGGGCATTTTTCTTACTTTTTAAAAAACTGACTCTCAAAATGTGGGATTTTAGTGGTACTTCAAATTTACTCAAAAAGCTCCTAAATTCCGAAGCCTGTATAAGCAAATTATAAATAACAATAATGATGCCGCTTCCTGAAGTGTTTAAAGTTCAAAGTTAAAGGCTGAAGGGTTATCTCTTGTCTGTTGCCTGTTGTCTGTTGTCTGTTGTCTGTTGTCTGTTGTCTGTTGTCTGTTGTCTGTTGTCTGTTGTAAAAATTTAAAAACTTTAACCCTGGGAAGCCATACCTAACCAGGCTTTTAAACTTTAACATTAATTCACTTCCAACTTCGTACTTCTAATCCCCTACTTCTTACTTCGTCCTTCTTTTCTGCCTAAAACCTGGCATCTTTGCGCAGCCGGGCCATTTTTATGGCCGCAATGGCAGCCTCGGTACCTTTATTTCCGTGTTTACCTCCGGAGCGATCAATCGCCTGTTGTTTATTTTGATCTGTTAACACACAAAAAATTATGGGAATATCGCTTTGGATGTTCAGGTCCTTTATTCCCTGTGTGACTCCTTCGCAAACAAAATCGAAGTGTTTAGTTTCGCCCTGGATTACACTGCCAATAGCGATCACAGCGTCCAGCATGTCATAGCTCTGCTGCATCTTTTTACAGCCATAAATAAGCTCAAAGCTTCCGGGAACATCCCAACGCACAATCCTTTCCTCCAAAACTCCATGCTCCTTCAAAGCGGCAAATGCACCATTAAACAGGCCTTCCGTAATTTCCTCATTCCACTCTGAAACAACAATCCCAAACCGAAAGTCTTTCGCGTTTGGGATGGAACTTTTATCGTATTCTGACAGGTTATTTCCTTCAGTAGCCATATATCTTTATTTCATTGCCTGAGCCTGCCCCATATATACCGCAACACTTTCTGCTTCTGGAGTGTCCGGATATTCTTCTTTTAACCTGGTAAGATATTCTTCTGCCTCACCGGCTTTCCCTAATTCCAGGGCGGTTATTGCTGACTTTAGTAAAAATTTTGGAGTGGTAAAAGAATTAGATCTTTTATTGGCCGCTTTCACATAGTAATCTAGAGCTTCTTCAGGCTGCTCCAATTGCATAAAAGCATCTCCTATCCCTCCTATGGCCAGGGCCGGAGTAATTTCATCCTCAGCATCATAATCTTCCAGATAGTCTATGGCATCCTGATAATTTCCCACACGTAAACTGGCGAATCCTGCGTGATATCTGGCAATATTCGCAGCATCTGTGCCGCCATAATTTTCAATAATATCCACAAAGCCGTATTTACCTTCACCCCCGGTTAGAGACATAGTGTATAAAGAATCACTTTCTGCTCCGGTGGCATTTAAAGCTCCGGCAAAATAATCCTGTGCTTTGGCCATTTCATTTGCCGCTTCAGCCTCTTTTGGCTCCTGTATCCAGTTTTCATAAGCAAGATACCCAAGAGCAACTATAACAGCCACACCAACAATAATATAAATATATTTCTGGTTCTCGGCCACCCATGTTTCGGTTCTGCCTGCGCCTTCATCAAGAGAGTTAAAAACTTCTGCTGTTGTAGATTCTTCCTCTACATGTTTCTGTTCTTCTTCTTTATTGGCCGGCTTATAGCCTCTTTTCTTGTATGTTGCCATATCATCTTTTTAATGCGTGGCAAAAATATAATTTTTATTCAAAATTAAAAGAGATTTTATTTGTATTTTTTTGATAATTTGAGGTCATTCGCAATAGCAGAATAGACACCATTTTATTCTTTTTACGTATTGATTACCAATATCTTATGTTTTTAAAACAACTCTCTTTACTCAATTATAAAAACCTGGAATCGCAAACATTTGAGTTCGACTCAAAGATTAATTGCCTGGTTGGGCATAATGGAGTGGGAAAGACTAACGTTTTGGACAGTATATATCATTTATCCTTCGGCAAAAGCTATTTCAACCCTATTACCAGCCAGAATATTAATCATGATTCTGATTTTTTTGTAGTTGAAGGGGAATTTGAAAAGAACCAGAAAGAAGAACACATCCTGGTAAGTGCTAAACGTGGCCAGAAGAAGGTGATTAAGCGGAATAACAAGCCTTATGAAAAATTCAGCGAACATATTGGCTTTATTCCCACTGTAATTATCTCCCCGGCAGACCGCGATTTAATTATTGAAGGGAGTGAAACCAGGCGCAAATTTATGGATGGTGTAATTTCCCAAAGCAATAGTGCCTATCTCAATTACCTTTTGCAATATGGCAAAACCGTATCACAGCGCAATTCTTTGCTCAAATATTTTGCCGCCAATAATTCTTTTGACCGTGATACGCTGGAGGTTTATAATATGCAATTAGCTGAGCTGGGCCAGGAACTTTTTGAAAAACGTAAAAATTTCCTTGCTGAATTTATACCGATTTTCAACAAGCGCTATGGCGATATTACCAATAATAAGGAGCCAGTTAATATTACCTATAAAAGTCAGTTATTCGATCATGAGCTGAAAGACCTGCTTGAAGAAAACCTTCAGAAAGATATGGCGCTGCAATATACGGGCGTGGGTATTCACAAAGATGACCTTAGCTTTGAAATTGAAGGCCATCCCATTAAAAAATTTGGTTCCCAGGGACAGCAGAAATCATTCTTGGTGGCTTTAAAGCTCGCGCAGTTCGATTTTATCAAAGAAATAAGCAAAGTAAACCCCATCCTTTTGCTGGACGATATTTTTGATAAGCTGGATGAACAGCGGGTGGCACATATTGTAGCTTTGGTGGCTACAAATCAACTGGGGCAGATATTTATAAGTGACACGCATGCAGACAGGACCGAGAAAGTGGTAAAAGAAAGCCATCAATCCTATAAAATCTTCAAATTGTGAAAAAATCGCTGTTCCTCTTCATTCTTTGTATTTTTACATTAAGCTGCGAGAAGCAAGATCCCACAGAGCAGCTTCAGCATCTTAGCGGCTACTGGGAAATTGACCGGGTGGAGTTTTCAGAAGATTCCGTTAAAGAATATTCCATGAGTCCGTACGTAGATTACCTTCACCTGGAAGGCAAAAATGGTATCAGAAAAAAGGTTCAGCCGCATTTTGATGGTACCTTTACGGTAACAAACAATAATGAAAAAGTTGAAGCCAGAATAGAAAATGACAGCCTGAGACTTTATTATAAAACCCCTTATTCTTCATGGAAAGAGACAGTACTTTCTGCGGAAGAGAATAAGCTAAGTTTACTTACTGCAGACGGAGTGATATACTATTATAACAAATATGAACCCATAGATGTAACAGCAGATGAAAAAGAGGAATAGTGAAAATATGAGCATAGGTGACGTGCTGAAGGAATTTGTAGATCATAATAAACTGCAGAAAGGACTTGATAAAGTTACCGTGAGAGATGTGTGGAATGAACAAATGGGGCCTGCCATTCAAAAATATACCACAGCCATTAAGCTGGAAGGTTCTACACTTTATGTTCAACTAAGTTCTTCTGTTCTTCGTGAAGAATTGAGCTATGGCAAAGAAAAAATCATCAAAATGCTAAATGAAGAACTCGGCCGGGAACTGGTGAAAAAGCTGGTGCTTAGGTAGCTGTTAGTCTGTAGACGTTAGAATGTGAGTAGTGAGTAGTGAGTAGTGAGTAGTGAGTAGTGAGTAGTGAGTAGTGAGTAGTGAGTAGTGAGTAGTGAGTAGTGAAAAGTTAAAAAGAATCAATGACAATTAAAATAGTAAAATTTCAGCTAAATATTCATCATCCAAATAATTAAAAAGGGAAATTTCTTTCCCATGACGGGGAAAGCAAAAGAATCAAGGTAAAAAATTCAAAAAAATAAAAAAGGCTGCCTAAGAAGACAGCCTTTAATATAAGTTTTGGCAATTACTTAAAACATTTCCCTTCCGGCAAAGTGAAAAGCGCCTTCAATTGCTGCGTTCTCATCGCTATCACTTCCATGTACGGCATTTTCTCCAATAGAGGAAGCATATTTTTTTCTAATAGTACCCTCGGCAGCCTCTTCAGGATTTGTAGCTCCTATAAGAGTTCTGAAGTCTTCCACCGCATTTTCTTTTTCAAGAATAGCAGCAACAATAGGCCCACGGGTCATAAAATCTACCAACTCTCTAAAGAAGGGACGCTCTTTGTGGATATCATAGAATTTTTCGGCATCAGCCTTGGTCATTTGAGTAAGTTTCATCGCCACGATTCTAAATCCTGAAGCGGTAATCTGTTCTAAAATTGCACCAATATGCCCGTTTTCAACAGCATCTGGTTTTAGCATGGTGAATGTTCTATTTCCTGCCATTTTATGATTTTTAAATTTTGGTGCAAAAATAGAGAATTCCATTCCAAATGCAAGCAGATTAGTAGTTTAGTTGGTTTTATTATTCATTTGCCTAAAGGGCATTAATAAAATTGGCTAAACTCTTCAGGATGAACTATAAAAAGAACATAAATGGGGAAGAATTAAATTCAATTTTCGTTGCTTGGCCGGAAATTAAAATTAAAAAGCCATTTATTAGTGAAAACCTAATAAATTGTATCTTTACCATAGATATGATAGAACAAAATATTTTAGAAATTACCGCAGAACTCGCGCATGCCAAGAACATAGTTATAGTTCCGCATAAAGGTCCTGATGGTGATGCAATAGGTTCCACTCTTGCCCTGTGGCATTTTTTAAAGGAAAAAGGGCATAATGCCAACATTATTGCGCCCAATGATTATCCTCAGTTCTTAAAATGGCTGCCCGGCAATGAGGAAGTTATTATCTACGAAAATAACCAGGAAACCGCCAGAAATCTAATTAATGAAGCTGAAATTATTTTTACTTTGGATTTTAATACCTTATCCAGGGCCGGTTTAATGCAGGAATCCCTGGAAAGTTCTGATGCCGTTTTTATTATGATAGACCATCATCAGGAACCAGCCACTTATGCAGACTATACTTACAGTGATGCTGAAATGAGCTCTACCTGCCAGATGGTATATCATTTCATAGAGAAATTAAGAGCGGTGAAAAAAATCACTCCTGAAATTGCTACCTGCCTTTACACGGGTATTATGACAGATACCGGCTCCTTCCGGTTTACCTCAACCACCAGCGATACTCATCGCGTAGTAGCAGATCTTATAGATAAAGGAGCAGATAATGCCCGCATTCACAACAATGTTTTTGATACTAATTCTGAAAATGGCCTGCAGCTGTTGGGCACCGCCCTCCAGAATTTAAAAGTTAACCAGCCTTACCGCACCGCTTATATAAGCCTCTCGCAGGAAGAACTGGATCTACATAATTTTAAAAAGGGAGATACAGAAGGTTTTGTAAATTATGGCCTGTCTTTGGCTGGAATAATTTTTGCCGTCATTTTTATTGAAAATAAGGCAGAAAATATCATTAAGATATCTTTTCGCTCAAAAGGCGACTTCTCCGTAAATGATTTTGCCAGGAAGCACTTTGAAGGGGGAGGCCATATTAATGCTGCTGGAGGTAAAAGTGATTTATCACTGCAGGATACCATTGTAAGATTTAACAGCATTCTGCCGGAATATAAAAAAGAGCTAGCTTTATGAAATTCAGGGTTTTAATTATCCTTTTTTTAGCCACTGTCTCCTGTAAATCACCAGAAGCCAGGCGCCCGGTCTCTCAGAGTTCAGGATCTTACATAGACCAATCTGTAGAGCGCAATAAGGCATTACTTTCCCAGGAAGAGGCATACATTACTAAGATTATGGAACGGGATTCCACAAGGGACTATATCGCCTCAAATAATGGGTTCTGGTATTTTTACAATGAGCGAAATACAGATTCAACGAATACGCAAACGCCAGAATTTGGGGACATCTTAATTTTTGACTATACCATTTCTACCCTGGATGGCAAACCCATTTATGCTGAAGGGGAAAAAGCCACCCGGGAATATGCTGTAGACCAGGAAGAGCTTTTTACAGGGCTTCGGGAAGGTTTAAAGCTTATGAAAGAAGGAGAAACAGTTACTTTCCTATTCCCTTCCTATAAAGCTTATGGGTATTATGGTGATAAAGCCAAAATTGGAACTAATTTACCTATTACCACTAAAGTCACCTTACATTCCATAAAAAGTAAAACCAGTAACGAATCCAATAATTAACAAATGAAAAAAAACAGTCTTTTAATTTTATTTGCGATAGCATTTTCCTTTATCGCCTGCAATGATGAATATCCCGATCTTGAAGACGGACTTTATGCCGAATTCAAGACCTCCAAAGGTCCCATAGTAGCTGAACTTTATTATGAACAAACTCCGCTTACCGTGGCCAGTTTTGTCTCTCTTGCAGAAGGCACTAACCCCATGGTAGACAGCACCTACAAAGGAAAACCATTTTATGACGGGATTACCTTTCACCGTGTAGTAGATGGATTTGTGATCCAGGGTGGTGATCCTACAGGAACGGGTTCCGGAGGCCCGGGTTATCGTTTTCCCGATGAATTTAACGACAGCCTGCGCCATGATTCCAAAGGAATTTTATCTATGGCAAATGCCGGCCCGGGCACAAACGGAAGTCAGTTTTTTATCACCCTCGCCCCTACCCCCAACCTCAACAACCGGCATACGGTTTTTGGAAAAGTGGTAAAAGGACTGGATGTGGTGGATGCCATTGGAAAAGTGGAAACAGGGCAGGGCGACAAACCTACTGAAGATGTGACCATAAACACCATCAATATCATCAGGAAAGGAAAAGGGGCTAAAAACTTTGACGCGCCTGAGACTTTTGAGACAGAACTTGCCAATATTAAAGCGGAAGAAGAGGAAGCTGCGAAGAAAATGGAAGAAGCAAAAGCTGAAACTGCGCAGCAATTAAGCGAAATTGAGCAAAAAGCCGATTCTCTTGACAGCGGATTGAAAATATATTTCGAGGAAAAAGGAGAAGGCCCAAAACCTGAAAATGGGCAACGGGTTGGTGTCTTATATGAAGGATACTATACCAATGGCGGCATTTTTGACACCAACGTGGAAGAAGTAGCTAAAAAAACCGGCACTTTTAATGAGCAGCGTGCGGCACAAAACGGTTACCAGCCAATGTACATTCCTTACGGGCCTGACGCGCCCATGATTCCTGGATTTAACCAGGCGCTGGAACAAATGCAGGTAGGCGATAAAGCCGTTGTATTTATCCCAAGCCACCTGGCATACGGGGAACGCGGCAGGGGCCCAATTCCTCCAAATACAGATCTTATATTCCGCATAAAGCTTACTGATATTCAGGAATAAAAGTTTTAATTTCTTAACTAAAAAAGCCCGCGATCGCGGGCTTTTTACTTATTTATTATTCAGGAATTTATGATCAATTCTTCGGAATATTCTTAAGGATTTCCTGTACAAACGTCCAGTATTTTTTCGCTGAAGATATGCTGGCGCGTTCATCCGGGGAATGCGCGCCCCTTATGGTTGGGCCAAAGGAGATCATATCCATTTCAGGATAATGGCTTCCTATAATTCCACATTCCAGGCCGGCATGGCAGGCGGCAACATCAGCCTTTTCATTGTTCAGTTTTTGATAGATCTCATCTGCAACCTTGAGAATGGCAGAATCACGGTTTGGTTGCCAGCCGGGATATTCTCCTGAGAATTTCACTTTAAACCCGGCAAGTTCAAAGGCCGCTTCCAGGCTGTTGGCCAAATCTTCCCGGGAAGATTCCACTGAGGATCTTGTAAGGCAATTAATTTCTACCCTACCTTCTTCAGCTACTATTTTAGCGATATTATTAGAGGCTTCCACCAGGCCTTCTATCTCAGGGCTCATACGGTACACGCCATTATGCGCGGCAGAAACCGCTTTTAAAAAATCCTGCTGGTCTTCCACTTTCATTACATTTTCGGGCACATCGGCTTCAGAAATACTAATATCAAGATTTGGCTCCAGGTTTTTGTATTCGGCTTTAATTTCATCAATATGGATCATATTCTCATTCAGGAACGGTTCCATATCTGCTTTATCCACAACTACAAGGGCTTCAGCTTCACGGGGGATGGCATTGCGCAGGCCGCCGCCATTAAACTTGGACAGTCGCAGGCCGTAATCGCGATAAGAATCATACAATACCCGCGTAAGCAGCTTATTGGCATTTCCAAGGCCTTTGATAATGTCCATTCCGGAGTGGCCACCCTTTAGTCCTTTTACTTTTATAAGGTATCCAATTGAATTATCCGGCGTGTGCTCTTCCTCATATTCCCGAATAGCCGTAATATCCACTCCGCCTGCACAGCCTATTCCAATTTCGTCATCTTCTTCAGTATCCAGATTAAGCAGTATTTCTCCCTGCAGCATTTCAGGATCAAGGCCTTTGGCACCAGACATCCCGGTTTCTTCATCTACGGTAAACAAAGCTTCAAGGGCGGGATGTTGAATTTCCTTACTCTCAAGAATGGCCATAATGGTGGCCACTCCAAGGCCGTTATCGGCTCCAAGGGTGGTGCCTTTTGCCCTCACCCAGTCCCCATCTACATACATTTCTATGCCCTGGGTCTCAAAATTGAATTTTGTATCGTTGTTTTTTTGATGCACCATATCCAGGTGGGACTGGAGCACCACGGGTTTTCTATCTTCCATTCCGGCAGTGGCTGGTTTTTTTATCACCACATTCCCGGTATCGTCTACCAAAGTTTCAAGATCAAGCTTTTTGCCGAAATCTTTCATAAACTTAATAACCTTCTCCTCTTTTTTTGAGGCTCTGGGCACTTCATTTAAATCGGCGAAATTATTCCATAATTCTTTAGGCTCCAGGGCTCTTATTTCTTCATTCATTGTCTTATATTTTGGTATATTCACAAATGTATTGGTAATTGACTAAGTTCGAAAATTTGAAGCATAATAAATAATCCTATTTTAGGCTTGTGAAGAGAAAATCTATCCTTATCCTGGCATTACTTCTGCCACTGCAGATCATTTTTATAAAAATCATTTCCAATTACCCACATTTCGTGGAAACCTGGTACAGCAAAATGCTTTATCCTGAAATTTCCAGGATTATGAGGATGAGCCTTGGGATTCTGCCATTTTCCATAGGGGATTTTTTATATGCTTTTTTAGTGATTTCAGTTATTCGCTGGCTGGTAATAAGGATTCGCGAAAGGTTTAAAAATCCCAAAACATGGATATTGGAAGCATTTGCAACGCTTTCAGTAATCTACGCCTGCTTCAATATTTTCTGGGGCTATAATTACTACCGGCTGCCTTTGCACCAGTCGCTGGGTATAGATAATGAATACACCACCGAAGAACTGGTTAAGCTTACTGAAAGCCTTATCTCCAGATCAAATTCAATTCATTCTGAACTTGCTGAAAATGATTCGGTGAAAATTGATATGCCATATGATAAAAATGAACTATTTGAAATTACTGTAAAGGGCTATACGAACATAAGCAAACAATTTCCGGAACTCACCTACCGCGGGGAATGCCTAAAGCGTTCCTTGTATAGTATTCCACTTACCTATATGGGCTTTAATGGCTACTTAAACCCATTAACAAATGAGGCCCAGGTTAATACCATCATTGTTCCATATAAAATTCCCACAACGGCCAGTCATGAAATAGGTCACCAGTTGGGATTTGCCAAAGAAAATGAAGCGAACTTCATTGCCTGCCTTGCCACAATGAACCATCCCGATCCATATTTTAGATATTCCGGCTTCACCTTTGCCCTTAGCTACTGCCTTAATGAATTGTACAACAGGGATAGCATGAGGGCTGAAAAAATTATGGAAAGCATTCATCCAGGCATCCTGGCCAACTACAGGGAGGTTCAGGAATTCTGGATGGCTCATCAAAATCCTTTTGAACCCATGTTCCAAATGCTTTACAATCATTACCTCATTGCCAACAACCAGGCAGAGGGGATGAAAAGCTACAGTTATGTGGTGGCGCTCCTGGTGAATTATTTTGAAGACCCAGAGACCCAGTTCCAGCTATAGCCACATTTATTAAAATTTTATTAAATTGAGTGCTTCTTAAATTCACCCTTTATAAATCATTGCTCATATGAAATTAAAACTAATGGTGTATTTCCTTTTGCTCATGGCAATCCAGCTAAGGGCACAGGAATACTTCCCAAAGAATGACGGGGTACGGTCCCGGAATACCAACTACACCGTCTTCAAAAATGCCAGAATTCACGTAAACCCTTCTTCAGTAATCCAAAATGGAATGTTTGCCATAAGGGATGGGAAGATCACCGCTGTTGGCAAAAGCATTTCAGTACCGGGGAATAGTGTCGTGATAGACCTTGAAGGAAAAGAAGTCTACCCTTCCTTTATAGACCTTTACAGCGACTTTGGGATCCCAAAACCCAAGCGTGCTGAAAGCAACAGTGACCAGCCCCAATATGACGCAGGCAGGGAAGGTTATTACTGGAACGACCATATTCGCCCGGAAACCGATGCCGTGGCACAATTAAGTTATGACAAAGAAGGTGCCACCAAACTGCATAAAGCAGGTTTTGGTGTGGTAAACACCCATGTGCCGGATGGCATCATTCGCGGTACAGGAAGCCTTGTGGCTCTAAATCCTGAAGGTACTGAAGGAGACCGTATTCTAAAAGACCGCTCTGCGCAATACTTATCTTTTGACAAGAGTGTCCAGTCCCGCCAGGTGTACCCTACGTCCATTATGGGGGCCATGGCGTTGCTAAGGCAGGTTTATCTGGATGCCAGCTGGTACGCCAAGGGAAATTCAGCTAATACAGATCTTGCCCTGGAAGCGCTAAACAATAACAAAAACCTGGTCCAGATATTTTCCACAGACAATTTACTCGATGAGTTTCGTGCCGATAAAATAGGGGATGAATTTGGTATTCAATATGTGATTCTAGGCAGTGGAAATGAATATGAACGCCTGGATAAAGTAAAAAACAGCGGTGCCACTTACATCGTTCCGCTAAATTTTCCTGATGCTTACAACGTGGAAAATCCTTTTATGGCACAGTATGTAAGCCTGGAAGATATGAAACACTGGAACCAGGCGCCTGCCAATTTAAAAATGATGGCAGATCAAAAAATACCGTTTACGGTAACCACAAAAGGCCTTGATGCTGAAAAAGACTTCAGGAAAAACCTGCTTAAGGCAGTTGATTACGGGCTTAGTAAAGAAGACGCCCTTGCTGCTTTAACCACCGTTCCGGCAAAAGTTATTGGCGAAGAGGGGCGTTTGGGAGAAATAAAGGAAGGCGCCTGGGCTAACTTTATTATCACTTCAGGCGATTATTTTGATGAGGAGAGCAGCCTTTATGAAAACTGGGTACAGGGGAAACGGGCAATTATCCAGGATATGGACATTACTCCCATTGCGGGGGAATACAACCTGAAGCTTAACGGGAATTCTTACACGCTTAATATTACCGGAGAACCCACCAGTCCTAAAGCAGAAGTGAAACTTGGCGAGACCAAAATAGGTTCTAAACTGAGTTTTGAAGACAACTGGATGAACCTGTTGCTTTCTTCACCAGATACCACTAAAACAGATTTTATCCGGTTGGTGGCAAATGTTCCTTCGGAAAAAGATGCGATTTCCGGTAAGGCCATTCTTCCGAATGGTACAGAAACATCCTTCACGGCTGTAAAATCTTCCGAAGCAGAAAATTCAGAAGAAGACAAAAAAGAGAAAGATCAGGATCATCATGAAGTGGTGCCAGTCACCTTCCCAAATAAAGCTTACGGATTTACAGAATTGCCTGAACAACAGGACGTTATTTTTAAAAATGCCACGGTCTGGACCGGCGAAGCAGAAGGTACCCTGGAAAATACAGATGTGCTGGTAAAAGACGGTAAAATAGCCAAAGTAGGCAAAAACCTTAATGCCGGCCGTGCAAAGCTTATAGATGCCACAGGAAAACATCTTACTGCCGGGATTATAGATGAACATTCCCACCTGGCTGCTTCTGCCATTAATGAAGCCGGACAGAACTCTTCTGCAGAGGTGACCATGGAAGATGTGGTAGACCCTACCGACATTGGCATTTATTATGATTTGGCCGGTGGCGTGACTTCCATGCAGATTCTTCACGGTTCCGCAAACCCTATTGGCGGGCGTTCTGCCATTGTAAAATTAAAATGGGGAGAAGATGCTGAAGATATGATCTACGACAATTCCCCTAAATTTATAAAATTCGCTTTGGGTGAAAACGTGAAGCAGTCCAACTGGGGCAGCAATGTGCGTTTTCCACAAACCAGGATGGGTGTGGAGCAGGTTTTTATGGACTATTTTAGCCGCGCAAAAGCTTATGAGGCCGAAAAAGCCAAAGGAGCCGATGATTTTAGAAAAGACCTTGAGATGGAAACCCTGGTGGAAATCCTTAACGGCGAACGCTTTGTAACTTCTCACTCCTACATTCAAAGTGAAATTAATATGCTTATGAAGGTGGCAGAAGCTTTTGATTTCAGGATCAATACCTTTACCCATATTCTCGAAGGCTATAAAGTGGCAGACAAAATGAAGGAGCACGGCGTTGGCGGCTCTACTTTTTCTGACTGGTGGGCCTATAAATATGAAGTAAATGATGCTATTCCTTATAATGCTGCCATTATGCACAGCCAGGGCATTACCGTTGCCATAAATAGTGATGATGCTGAAATGAGCAGGAGGCTCAACCAGGAAGCTGCGAAAAGCGTGAAATACGGTGGAGTTTCTGAAGAAGAAGCCTGGAAGTTCGTAACCCTTAATCCCGCGAAACTCCTCCATATAGATGAGCGAGTGGGAAGTATTAAGGAAGGCAAAGATGCAGATCTGGTGCTTTGGAACAATCACCCGCTTTCCATATACGCCAAACCTGAAAAAACGATGATTGAAGGAGTGGTTTATTTTGACGTTGAACGTGACCGGGAAATGAGAAAACAGATTGAGCAGGAGAGAAGCAAATTGATCACTCAAATGCTGGAGGCAAGAAATGAGGGCGTAAAAACCCAACCCGTTACCAAAAAAGAAGAAACACGTATTCATTGCAACACGCTGGAAGAAATCCACTAAAATTTAAGAAATGAAATTTTTAAAAATAACATTCATTACAGCGCTTATTTCCTTCTACGGAAATCTGAGCGCGCAGCAAACACCCGCGCCGGAGCAAACCGAGCCGGTAACTATTGTTGGGGCCACAGCACATATTGGAAACGGCGAGGTAATAGAAAACAGCCTTATTATCTTTAAGGATGGAAAGATCACCCAGATTATGCCCGCTAACAGCACCAAAATGCAGTATCCGGGAAAAATAATCGATGCCAAGGGCAAACATGTTTACCCGGGATTTATCGCGCCAAACTCCACCCTTGGGTTGGTAGAAATTGATGCGGTAAAGGCCAGTGACGACGAAGATGAAATTGGCAGCATGCTACCCAATGTACGTAGCCTTATTGCCTACAATGCTGAAAGTAAAGTGGTGGAAAGCATGCGTCCAAACGGTGTGCTTATTGGTCAGATCACTCCTCGCGGTGGCAGGATTTCAGGAACTTCCTCAATTGTACAGTTTGATGCCTGGAACTGGGAAGATGCCGTAATGAAAGAAAATGACGGCCTCCACATTAACTGGCCAGACAGCTTTAGAAGGGGCCGCTGGTGGGAAGGCGAAGAACGCGGCATGAAAGAAAACAAGGAATATCCAAATGAAGTTCTTGAACTTTCAGATTTTTTTGCAGCTGCAAAAGCCTACCTTAACGGTGACAGGAAAATTGAAAACCTCCCCTACTCTGCCATGGAAGATGTTTTTAACGGCAAGAAAAAGGTCTTTATTCATGTAGACGGAGAGAAAGAAATCAGCGATGTGATACAGTTCAAAAAAGACCAGGGTCTGGACGAAATGGTAATTGTAGGTGGCAACCAGGCACTTCCTTTGGCAGATGAGCTTAAGAAAAACAATATTTCCATTTTGGTAAACCGCCCACACCGTACTCCTGAAGAAGAGGATGAAGACTATGACATGCCCTACAAACTGGCAAAACTACTAATCGATAAAGGTTTACTGGTAGGCCTGGAAAGCAGCGGCAGCATGGAAAGGATGAGCACCCGTAATTTGCCATTTTATGCGGGCACCGTAGCAGCATTTGGTTTGGATAAGGAGGAGGCATTAAAACTCATTACTTCTAATAACGCCAAAATTTTGGGAATAGACCAAACAGCGGGCACCCTGGAAAAAGGAAAGGATGCCACCCTTTTTATTTCTGAAGGGGATGCACTGGATATGAGAACCAATATCCTGAGCCATGCATTTATCCAGGGCCGGGATGTAAGCCTGGAAACTCATCAAACCGAGCTTTGGCATCGTTATATGAACAAATACGAAGACCAGCAGGAATCTTCAAAATAATAAAGAACAGCCTGGCATATTCTTTTTTCTCTGGGAACACAAATGCAATTTTTCCTGGATTGCATCCCTGGAGCAAAGCTTAGAATATTCCGGGCTGCTTTTTTTCCATGAATCCTTACTATCAGATTTTTCCTGAATTAAGTACCACCTTTCTGGAAGGGCTGGAAGTATTCTGATTATTTTCTGCGGTAATAAAAACCCGTTCAGGCTTATAAGGGGTGGAATAATCCAGCTCTGCCTGGTTTTTTCGGTTTACATTCAAATTGCCCATTTTAATGGTGCCGTTTTTCCTGGTCTCCATCCAGACAATATAATATTTTCTGGAAGGGCTAAGCCTTTCAGGATCTGCGATATTCTTTATTCTTAGCTCCAGCTTATAGTTATCATTGCTGTTCTTATCTACATTAAGCTTTGCCTCTGCCGCCGGGATTACTTTAGATCCTGGGAAAGTAATTTTTTGTGAACAGCCGGTAAGTAGCAAAGCGGCCATAAAACAAGTGATCACTGCGGCAGCATTTTTTAAGTGTAAAACCCTCTCTTTTTTGTTATTTCTCATAATTGCCCCAATTTATTTTACAAATTACAAATTTTAGGCTTCAGATTTTAAAATTTTATCTTTTAAAATACTGTGAATCAGTTTGATCAAAAAATAAGCAATAGCTTTGAAAAATGCCCCCACAAATTAATTCCGGCATCATAAACGCTACCTTTACTGTGGTACAGTTTGTATATTTGTTCCATGCAGAAAAAAATCAGCAGCTTACAGAATTCGGCAGTAAAACGCCTGCTTCAGTTGCAGGAAAAATCCCGTAACAGGAGAAAAGAAGGTGTTTTTTTAGTGGAAGGTATAAGGGAAACCCGCCTGGCTATAAAAGGAGGCTTTTCCCTGGAGGAAATCTATTTTTGCCCGCCACTGTTTTCTTCAGAAGAAATTACTTCTTTAACAGGAAATGCTCTTTTGCCTTCAGAAATCACTGAGATTTCTTCTGAAGTTTATAATAAAATCGCCTATCGCGGAAGCACAGAGGGAATTATTGCAGTTTTCAGAAGCAAACACCTCACTTTGGAATCGCTGAAAATTTCTTCAGAAAAGCCATTAATTTTAGTCGCTGAAGCACCTGAAAAACCGGGAAATATTGGAGCGCTTTTAAGGACGGCAGATGCCGCGGGCGTAGACGCGGTTTTAATAGCAAATCCCAGAACCGATTTGTACAATCCTAACATCATAAGGTCTAGCGTAGGCTGCATATTTACAAATACCATCGCCACCGGCAGTACGGCTGAAATTATTGAGTTCCTGCAACGACAAAATATCAACATTTATGCTGCCGCTTTACAGTCTTCTAAAAGTTATGCTGAAGTAGATTTCATTAAAAGCACTGCAATAGTTGTGGGCACGGAAGCTACGGGGTTAAGTGAAGAATGGTTGAAAAATTCAACTCAGAATATTCTTATTCCCATGCATGGAGAAATAGATTCCATGAATGTTTCGGTAGCCGCGGGAATCCTTATTTTTGAGGCGAAAAGGCAACGAGGTTTTAGATATTAGACTGTAGATTGTAGACTGTAGACTGTAGACTGTAGACTGTAGACTGTAGACTGTAGACTGTAGAAAGGAAAAATGTAGTTTTTAAAATAAAAAGAAAAGCAATTGAATTCAGAAGCGCTATTTTACATTATTATAGGAATTATTATTATCGACTTTATTTTTGATAAAATCCTGGACACGCTTAACGCGCGGCATTTTGATGATCCTGTTCCCAAAGAGCTGGACGATGTTTACAATGCTGAAGAGTATGAAAAATCCCAGCGCTATAAAAAGGAGCGCTATAAATTCGGATTAATTACTTCAACATTTTCAGTCCTGCTTACGCTGGCTTTTATCATTTTTGGCGGGTTTGCCTTTGTAAACGAAATTGCCAGGAGCATTAGCGATAATGCTATTCTTATCGCGCTTATTTTCTTCGGAATTATAATGTTTGGAAGCGACATATTAATGTTGCCTTTTTCCTGGTACAGCACTTTTGTGATCGAGGAAAAATATGGCTTTAATAAAACTTCAAAAAAAACATTTCTTCTGGATAAGCTTAAAGGATGGCTTATGACGGCCATTATTGGCGGTGGGATTCTTGCCCTCATCATCTGGTTTTACCAGTTTGCCGGGGATAACTTCTGGTGGTACGCCTGGATTCTGGTGGCGGTTTTTGCCATTTTCATGAATATGTTTTATGCAAAACTAATCGTGCCGCTATTTAACAAACAAACTCCGCTACAGGAAGGCTCTCTTCGTACCAAAATTGAAGAATATGCCCAAAGTGTTGGCTTTACCCTGGACAATATTTTTGTAATAGACGGTTCTAAAAGAAGTACCAAAGCCAACGCATATTTTTCCGGTTTTGGAAGTGAAAAGCGAATCACGCTTTATGACACCCTGGTTAATGATCTTGAAGAGGAAGAAATAGTGGCCGTGCTCGCCCATGAAGTGGGGCACTACAAAAAGAACCATATAATTGTGAATATGGCTGCTTCAATTTTAACTACGGGATTTACGCTTTGGCTGCTGTCCCTTTTTGTGGGAAGCCCTCAACTTTCGGCGGCATTGGGAGTGGAAAATGCGAGTTTTCATATTGGCCTCGTAGCCTTCGGGATTTTATACAGCCCCATTTCAGAATTAACAGGTTTTATAATGAATTATTTATCCCGAAAATTTGAATATCAGGCTGATGATTTTGCACGGAATACCTACAACGGGAATTTCCTGGTTTCCAGCCTTAAAAAACTGTCCAAAAACAGCCTTAGCAACCTTACTCCCCATAAAGCCTATGTAAAAGTGCACTATTCCCACCCTACGCTATTGCAGCGATACAGGAATCTAAGAGGGCTGGAGTAGTTGTTTCTTTATAATCTTAATTGTATTTTTAAAAAATGATGACAGAAGCGGCAATCAGGAAGGAGAACAAGGATATTGCAAGGCAGTACAAGGAGCTCCTGCGTATAAGTTACCAAACCCTTACCGATGAGGATAAAAAACTCATTCGTTCTGCTTTTGATACGGCCGTGGACGCGCATAAAGACCAGCGGCGTAAATCTGGCGAGGCCTATATTTTCCACCCAATCGCGGTCGCAAAAATAGTGGCTTCAGAAATTGGCCTTGACGCAACTTCCATTGCTGCGGCACTTTTGCACGATGTGGTGGAAGATACTCCTTACACCCTGGAGGACATCAATAATATGTTTGGCGAGACCGTGGCTAAAATTGTTGATGGCCTTACCAAAATTTCCAGCCTTAAAAAAGATAAGGATGTTTCCCTGCAGGCCGAAAACTTCAGGAAAATGCTGCTCACCCTAAATGACGATATTAGGGTGATTATCATAAAAATAGCAGACCGCCTGCACAACATGCAAACCATGGATGCCATGCGGCCAGACAAGCAGGTGAAGATTGCTTCGGAAACCCTTTACATTTATGCCCCTATGGCCCACCGTATTGGGCTTTACAATATTAAAACTGAACTGGAGGACCTTGGCCTGAAATACACCGAGCCGGAAGTTTACCAGGACATCCTTACCAAAATCAAGGAAAGCAAAGAAGAACAGGATGCTTATATTAAGGAGTTTACAAAGGTTATAGAAGATTCCCTTCAGAAGGAAGACTTTAAATACGAAATAAAAGGCCGGCCAAAATCTATATTTTCCATTCACCGGAAGATGCAGAAGCAAAACGTAAGTTTTGATGAGGTTTATGATAAATTCGCCATCAGGATTATCTACAAAAGCAGCCCAAACGATGAGAAATTCTTTGCCTGGAAGATTTACTCTATTGTCACAGATCACTTTCGCCCAAATCCCACCCGCTTAAGGGACTGGATTTCCTCGCCTAAATCTACCGGGTATGAAGCCCTGCATATTACCGTGATGGGTCCTAAAGGGCGTTGGGTTGAGGTACAGATAAGGAGTGAACGCATGAATGAAATTGCTGAAAAAGGATATGCGGCTCATTATAAATACAAACAGGGAAATGTGCAGGAAGACCAGGGAATTGAAGAATGGCTGAACCGCTTGCAGGAAGCCCTGGAAAATCCCGAAGTAAACGCGGTGGATTTCGTGGAACAGTTTAAACTGAACCTTTATGCCAAGGAAATCTTTGTTTTCACCCCGCAGGGAGATTTAAAATCCCTGCCTAAAGGCGCTACGCCCTTAGATTTTGCTTTTAGTATTCATACTGAAGTTGGCAGCCACACTCGTGGAGCCAGGGTTAACAATAAGCTCGTGCCGCTAAGTCATGAACTCAAAAGCGGGGATCAGGTAGAAATAATTACTTCTGAAAATGCCAAGCCTAATATTAACTGGCTGGATTACGCCAATACCGCCAGGGCACGCGCCAAAATAAAATCTTCCCTTAAGGATGAGAAAAAAGAGATTGCAGAAGAAGGAAAAGCAATCCTTAACAGGAAACTAAAATCACAAAAGATCGCTTTCAATGAAAAAACCATTAATGAGCTGGTGGTTTTTTTCAATCTTAAAACCAGCCTGGATCTATTCTATCGTGTGGGAATAGGGAAAATAGACAATCAAAAAATTAAGGAATTTGCCTCTTCCAGAAGCAACGCTCTTGTGAGCTACATAAAAAGCAAGATCAAAAAGCCTGTTATTGCTGAAGACCTTAACAAAGATGAAATTACTGCGAAGTATGATCAGCTTGTTTTTGGAAAAGACCAGGATGAAACTTTGGACTATAAACTGGCCAGCTGCTGCAATCCCATTCCCGGAGACAATGTTTTTGGTTTTGTAACGGTGAGTGACGGGATTAAAGTGCATAAAAAAGACTGCCCCAATGCCATCCAGCTGCAGAGCAATTATGCCTACAGAATTATCCCGGCAAAATGGATAGACAGCTCCCAGCAGGATTTTAAAGCGGTGATAAGATTAACCGGGATTGATAACCTTGGCCTGGTAAGCGAAATCACCAAAGAGATTTCCAGCAACATGAACGTGAACATGAAAAATATCAATTTTGAAAGTTCAGATGGTATTTTTAGTGGCAGAATTACACTTGTGGTAAAAAATAACTCCATTCTTAACACGATCATTAACCGGCTCAAAAAAATTAACGGCATAGATAAGGTTACCCGTGAATAATCCTATACATTTGTTTTTGGAGGAAGAATTATGAGTAAAAAAGTTGTAAATAAAAACGACCAGGCGGTCGTGAAAAACGTATTTACCAAGTACCTGGAAGATAAAGGGCATAGAAAGACACCTGAACGTTTTGCTATACTCCAGGAAATTTATAACAATGACGATCATTTTGATATAGAGTCGCTTTATATTAAAATGAAGAATAAGAAATACCGGGTAAGCCGCGCCACCCTCTACAATACTATAGAATTACTGCTGGGTTGCGGACTGGTAAGAAAGCACCAGTTTGGCCAAAACCAGGCCCAGTACGAAAAATCTTATTTCGACAGGAATCACGACCATATTATTCTTACAGATTCCGGAGAAGTAATAGAATTCTGCGATCCCCGCATACAGTCCATTAAAAAAACCATAGAAGAGGTTTTTGATATAGAGATTACCAAACATTCTTTATATTTTTACGGCAACAAAAAAGAAGAACCCAATAACCCAAATTAAATGGCGGTAGATTTACTTCTCGGGCTCCAGTGGGGCGACGAAGGAAAAGGAAAAATTGTTGATGTATTCACTTCAAAATATGATATTATAGCGAGATTCCAGGGAGGGCCAAATGCCGGCCATACTTTGGAATTTGATGGTCAAAAACATGTGCTACACACAATTCCATCAGGAATCTTTCATCCCGGCACTATTAATCTTGTTGGAAACGGGGTGGTTATTGATCCCGTTATCTTTAATAAAGAATTAAAAAACCTGGATAAGCATAAAGTTGATTATAAAACCAACCTGCTAATTTCCAGAAAGGCACATATTATACTGCCTACCCACCGCCTTTTAGATGCAGCTTCTGAAGCTTCCAAAGGAAAAGCCAAAATTGGCTCTACCCTTAAAGGAATTGGCCCTACTTATATGGATAAAACCGGAAGAAACGGTTTAAGGGTGGGAGACCTGGAACTGGATGACTGGGAAGATAAATATCGGTCCTTAGCCAATAAGCATGAAAAAATGATTGAATTCTATAACGTAGATGTTCAATATAATCTTGCTGAACTGGAAAAGGAATTCTTTGATTCTGTAAAAGTGTTGAAAGAATTAACCTTTATAGACAGTGAAGACTATCTTCAAAGAGCGCAGGCAGAAGGTAAAACTATTTTAGCTGAAGGTGCACAGGGTTCGTTACTGGATATAGATTTTGGAACATATCCTTTTGTTACTTCATCAAACACCACTGCAGCCGGTGCCTGCACAGGTCTTGGAGTGGCACCGCGACAAATAGGAGAAGCCTTTGGAATTTTTAAAGCTTACACCACCAGGGTGGGCAGTGGCCCTTTCCCTACTGAACTTTTTGATGAAGATGGTAAAACCATGGGGCGTGTGGGCAATGAATTTGGTGCCACAACCGGAAGGCCAAGAAGATGCGGATGGCTTGACCTTGTGGCATTAAAATATGCCGTACAGGTAAATGGTATCACGCAGCTTATCATGATGAAAGGAGATGTATTGAGCGGATTCGAGACCCTTAAAATTTGCACTGCCTATAACTACAGAGGCGAAGAAATTAAACACCTCCCTTTTAATATTGAAGCTGAAAATGTGACCCCCGTTTATACTGAAATGAAAGGCTGGGCGGCAGATTTGACTAAAATGACAGAAGCTTCAGAACTGCCTGAAGAATTCAATGAATATGTAAAGTTTCTTGAAAAAGAATTACAGGTTCCTGTTTCAATTGCTTCCGTAGGACCGGATAGGAAACAAACCATTAAACTTTAGCGTTGATTTCTGCTAAAGATCTAAAAATCTAAAAAAGGCTGTTTCTCTCGAAACAGCCTTTTCCTTTATAACAGTTTTTGTGAACTTTATCTAATCTTCGCTATCTTCACCGTCACTATCCATTACAATAAAATTGGAAGCAATAGCATTTACCTCATCCATAGTCAATGGCTCGTCAAATGCTGCCGTTATTGCATCATTTCCTCCAAAATCATCAAACATTCCAGCAAGATCTACACCTCCTTGCTCTGTATTTTGTTCTCCTGCATATATACCTGCAAAGGCATCTGGAATAGTTGTATTATTTTGAACAATCCA
The DNA here is from genome assembly GCF_041679265.1 of Autumnicola aciditolerans. NCBI lineage: Bacteria > Pseudomonadati > Bacteroidota > Flavobacteriia > Flavobacteriales > Flavobacteriaceae > Autumnicola > Autumnicola aciditolerans. The sequence goes on along the minus strand of NZ_JBGFSM010000014.1, from coordinate 97,845 downwards.
CCCTTTCTCTCCTCGCATCCTTCTTACTTGGGAAGCGTGACGAGCTTCAACAGAATGAATTTGAAGAGCGTACGTTAACAAATTGTCGTCATCCATTAAAGCACCAGCTTGGCCTTTATAGGCTCTTACTCCAGTGTCCTCGAAACCTTGAGACAAGGCTAGAAAAGTTTGATAGTTTGAGAAGGTATCAAGATTCAATCCTTTTCCGGTAAAATCAAAAGTTGGTTCTGCAATAGCATCATCACCTAATGCACCCATTAAAAACTCCACATGATCGTCTTCATGTTTGGAAATTTGAGCAAAAACATCCCTGTGTTCATCTGGAATCAGACCGTCTGTATCTAAAGCCATACGATAGAAATTTCTTTCTAAATATTCCAGTGTAAGTGCAAAATTCAATACATCTGTTGGAGATGCCTGAAACATCGCACTACTCATTGCAGCAGTTGCTGCCTTAGTTTTGGAACTAGTAGCTGCCAAACCAAACGGAATAGAAGCGAGTGCTACATCTTTACCTATATTTTTAAATTGCTTAAAAGCATCCCTTCTGGAAGTATTTGCCGCGAGAGATTCTTTATCAGCTAAATTTTCTAAAAGCTTTATAAATTTCATAATTGTTTTTTAAAGTTGATAAATAATTTAATTGAGTTTATGGTAACTCAGTCGCAGTAAATTCTTCCTCAATAATATCAAGTCCTACAACAGCTGGTAAGATTTCTGAAGGCATTTGAGCTTTATCGTAAGCCGGGTCTCCCCCTTCTCTTAACGCCACTAATACTCCATCCCGAGCAAACGCAGTGGTATTCGGTTCTAATAAATCAGCAATAGCAGAGGCGTGTCTTGCTTCAACCGAAACAATTTTACCGGCAAGAAGTAAGTATTCCGGAGTAGTAATAATACTACCTGCACCATTATATGCAGATACACCAGTATCTTCTAACAGCCGTGCTGTTTCAAGAACAGATTGTCTACTAGAAAAATCTACAGCTCCTGAAAAATCAAAAGTAAGTTCAGGTAGCATCTGATCTTGTGTAATCGTTCCATTATCCACTAAGCCCTGAATGGCAGTTTTAAAAAACTCTCGGTGAATCACCTCGTGATTTCTAATATCCGTGAGTGTTTCTTCCTCAGATACACCATCTACATCCATAGCCCCAGAATAAAAATTAGCCACCACTTCAGTATAGAAAGCCGCCTCCAATTGTTCTAAAGCATAAGCGTAGTTAAAAACACCTATATTTCCGCTTCCAAGATCAAAAGCTGCAGGTTCTTCCGGCTCTTCTGGCTCTTCTGGCTCTTCTGGTTCTTCTGGCTCCATAGGGTCAGGTTCCTGTCCTGCCGGGTTAAAATCGTCATCTTCACTACAGGAGTACATCAAAAAACTGGAACCTGCAAAAGCAAGTCCTCCTAGTTTTATAAATCTCCTCCGGGATTTAAATTTTCCATTTTTTGGCGATTCATCTTGAAAATCGACCTTTACAACTGGTTTCTTCATAATTAAAATTTTTAGTTCACGCTTAAACTTACGAAGTGAAACCGCAGAGAGTTTTTAAACACGAGTTAATGTTTTCCTAAAGGAAACTATAAACTATTAAAAACTGCCAATTTTTACATTATTTTTTATTTTTTCACGATTCATTAACAAAATAAAAGGAGAGAGATTATGAAAATTAAAATCCCCTCTTCTTCTTTGCTTCTGCAATTAATGTAAAATGTCTCGTGAAAAGGGCAATTATTCTTCCATTGATTTTCCCTATTTTTACACAAAATTTTCCATTTGAAGAATCTGTTTCTCATCCTGTCTTTTCTCCTTTTTATTCCGCTTTTATCGGGTTACGCTCAGGAAGCTAAAAAAATAGATTATACCAGTGACCGCCAGGTTAAGAATGAGGAAAAATATCCGGGTGCTATTATTTTAAGCAAAGTAGAAGACCAGGTACATTTTACCCATCAGGGAATTGAGGTATGGTGTGATAATGCGGTATTTTATAATGAGGCCAATTTCTTTAAAGCTTTTGGTAACGTAAGGATGAAACAGGGGGATACGGTAAGTATGTCCAGCAAATATGCGGAGTATAACGGGACCACCCAATTTGCCTTTGCCAGTGGCGATGTGGTGATGAAGCGGCCTCAAACCACTTTATTAACAGACACCTTGTTCTTTGACCGCATGAAGCAGCAGGCCTACTACCGCAGCGGCGGTAAGGTAATAGACACTGCTTATGTTCTTACCAGCCGTATTGGCAGGTATTATATGGCAGATGACAAATATTCCTTTGTTTCCAAAGTGGTTATCACCAATCCTGAATACGAGATCACTTCTACTCAGATGGACATGTACTCCGAAACAGGCCATGCTTTTTTTTATGGGCCCACGGTTATAAAAGGTGAAACCAGCACCGTGTACTGCGAACGTGGATTCTATGATACCCGGGCAGATATGGGATATTTTGTAAAGAATTCGCGCATAGATTACGAAAATCGTATTGTGGAAGGAGACAGTCTGTACTTTGACCGTAGCAGGAATTTTGCCTCTGCCACCAATAATATAAAAGTGACAGATACTATTAACCACAGTGTGGTCACCGGGCATTATGCTGAAGTTTTTCGGGACCGGGATTCGGTTATCATAACCAAACGTCCCGTGGCCGCGACCCTTCAGGACCAGGACTCGGTTTTTATACATAGTGACACTTTAATGATCACGGGGAAACCCGATAAAAGGATCATCAGGGGATTTTATGATGTACGCTTATTTAAAACCAACATGAGCGGGAAAAGCGACTCCATATATGTAGACCAGGAAACCGGCCTTACCAAACTGATTAATTTAAATTCTGGCCCCGTAACCTCCATTAGCAAAAGAAGAAGCCCGGTGCTGTGGTCTGGCGAAAGCCAGATGACCGGGGATACTATCCATCTTAAAAGTAATCCTGAAACTGAAAAACTGGACTCCCTGCTGGTTTTTAACAACGCTTTCCTGATACAAAAAGACACCATTGAAGGCTACAACCAGGTGAAAGGCATGGAACTGGTTGGGCTGTTCAGGGATAACGAAATTTACCAGGTAGATATCAACAAAAATACTGAAACGCTCAATTACATGCGAAATGACGAGCAGGAGCTTATTGGGATTAATCGCGCCGTTTCCAGTTCTATCAGAATTCTGCTGAATAACAGGAAAATTGAAGATATTTATTATTTCACCAATCCTGAAGGTTCCACCACGCCTGAAGAGGACTTCCCTGTTAATGAGCGGGAGCTAAACGGCTTTAACTGGCGTGGCGAGGAACGGCTTATGACCAAAGAAGATTTGTTTGCAGGTCAGCCGCTTCCGCAATTAGTGAAAATTGAAGGAATTCCCCTTCCGGAGGAACAGGAGGAGTTTTTTGATGAAAGGGAAGAAGATTTGCTGCTGAATGAAAATTCAAGGTTAAGCCCGGAAGACCTTCAGAATGAAAAACCACAGGATTCCACCAAAAGCGGACTGGAAGAAGAAATACAGCAAAATCTGAAAAATTCAAGGGATACCGTCCCCTCCTCCCGGGACTCGCTGCAGGTTAATAAAGCTGCTGCTCAACTTCTACAAAGCGCAACTAAAAATGAAGACGAAGATTGAAAAATGACTTTTTAAGATATCAGGCACAGACCACCCCGCACCCCCTGGGGCTGGAAGTGCGGGAGGCAAAAGGATCTTATATCTACACCACAGACGGGCGCAGGCATCTGGATTTTGTGGCCGGTGTTTCTGCCTGCTCGCTTGGGCATTGCCACCCGGCGGTGGTTAATGCGGTAAAGGAACAGGCTGAAAAGTACATGCATGTAATGGTTTATGGGGAATATGCCCAGGAACCAGCCACAGAATTCAGCAGGCTCCTGGCAGCAAACCTTCCGGGGAAATTAAGCAAGACCTATCTTACCAATTCTGGCACTGAAGCTATTGAAGGCGCTCTTAAACTTGCCCGAAGGGCAACAGGAAGAACTCAAATTATCGCCGCTAAAAATGCTTATCACGGCAATACCATGGGTTCTCTTAGCCTGATGAGCCTGGAGGAGCGTATGGCACCTTTCAGGCCGTTGATAGGCGATATTTCTTTTCTGAAATTCAATAGTTTTGAAGACCTGGAAAAAATTAGTAATCAAACCGCGGCAGTAATCCTGGAAACTATTCAGGGAGGTGCAGGATTTATTCTTCCGCAGAAAGATTTCCTGATAAAGGTAAAACAAAAATGTTTAGAAACAGGAGCCTTGCTGATATTAGATGAAATCCAGCCCGGATTTGGAAGAACGGGCAAACTTTTTGGCTTTGAGAACTTTAATGTCGAACCAGACATCGTGGCATTGGGAAAAGGCATGGGTGGCGGAATGCCCGTTGGCGCTTTTGCTGCTTCAGAAGAAGTAATGGATTTGCTTATGGACAACCCTAAAATGGGTCATATCACCACTTTTGGAGGGCATCCCGTAATTGCCGCTGCCGCACTGGCCACGTTAAAAGAAATCACAGGCACGGGGTTAATGGCCGCGGCGCTTCAGAAGGAAAAATTGTTCAGGCAGCTGCTGGTGCATCCTCTTATTGAAGAGGTAAGAGGCATGGGTCTTATGCTTGCAGCCATTGTGGAGACTGAAGACATCGCTAATGAAGTTATTCTGCAATGTAAAGATAAAGGGCTTATTCTCTTTTGGCTTTTATTTGAAAAACGGGCCATACGAATCACTCCTCCCCTCACCATTTCTGAAGAAGAAATACGGGAAGGATGTGGCATTATTATTGACGTCTTAAATAAGTTAAATCCCTAGCAACGCCTGTTGATTAATTTGTTAACAACAATATTGAAAGCCTTCGGGAATAGCTGGTAATGATTTATAATTTTAGTTAAGTAGAAATCCCGAAATACCTTGTTTATGCAATTAAGCCATAACGAAGACAACAATTTCTCTCTTACCCGCTTCGAATCAATGCTTAGAACAAACGATGTCCTCTTTTTTGACTCCAACGAATTTGAGAACATCATTCACCATTATCTGGAGAACGGCAAAATTGCATTAGCAAAAAAGGCTGTAAAACTGGGGTTAGCGCAACATCCCGCTTCCACCAATCTCAAATTGTTTAAAGTAGAGATTCTTGTATTTGAAGATAAACTGGACCTTGCAGACCGCCTTTTAGATGAACTGCAGGAGCTGGAAGCTTCGAATGAAGAAATTTATATTCAGAAAGCACAGATCCTTTCCAAAAGGGATGAACATCAGGATGCAATTAATACACTCGAAAAGGCCCTGGAGATTACTTTAGACGATGCAGATGTACATTCCCTTATAGGCATGGAATATCTTTTTCTTGAAGATTTTGAAAATGCCAAGTATAGTTTCATGAAATGTCTGGAGGCAGATGAGGAAGACTATTCTGCCTTATATAATATTATGTACTGCTTTGATTTTCTTGAACAAAAAGAAGAAGCCATTGCTTATCTTAATATGTACCTTAATAAAAATCCGTATTGCGAAGTAGCCTGGCACCAGGTGGGTAAGCAGTATTTTGACCTGAAGGATTACCAGAAGGCTCTGGCGGCGTTTGATTTTGCTATAATAAGCGATGATTATTTTGTGGGCGCCTATCTGGAAAAAGGAAAGGTGCTGGAAAAATTAGGCAAGTATAATGAGGCGATAGAAAATTACAAGATTACCCTTAAACTGGACGATCCAACATCTTTCGCGTACCTGCGCATAGGCAAATGTTATGAAAAACTGGGAGCAGATGATCTGGCGCTTAAGAACTATCGCAAAACGGTGCATGAAGATCCGCTTTTAGATAAAGGCTGGATTGCCATTACAGATTTTTACGTTAAGAAGATGAATTTCCAGAAGGCGTTATACTACATCAACAAAGCCATTAACATAGATGAGGAAAATGTGCTTTACTGGAAGCGTTATGCCAAGATCAATAGCCGGTTAAATTTTTATGAAGAAGCAGAACAGGGTTACAAGAAAAGCCTTGAGCTGGGGAATTACGAACTGGAAACCTGGATTAGGAGATGTGATATCCTTATTGGGCTTGGTGAGTTTGAAACAGCTGTACAAAATCTTTTACAGGCAATGGAATTTTATCCTGAAACAGCCGAAATTGAATATCGGCTTTCCGGCTTGTACTTCTGTTTAAATGAAGCAGACAAAGCTTATTATCATCTTAAGAATGCATTGCGCATAGATGCCGAATATTATATTATCATTGAAGAACTCTTTCCTGAAATCTTTAGAAGAAAAAGCGTTAAAGATATTATTAACGCCTATGTGAAGATTTCCTGAAGGCTAAAGAATTTAGAGTTTGTTGTTTTAAGTTCGTAGTTCCCTGCCTGTTTAACCTGGAAATTTTATATTTTTTTGCGTATAGTTTTAGGCTATAGGCTATTCCACTCTTTACATTTTTCTCCCGCAGAGCACGCAGAAAGTAATTTAAATAATGGATTTCAAATATTGATTACTACAACTGATACCCCACAACCGGGAACATTTTTTAACTCTTACTGAACTTATCAACTGTTAATTTTCCCTATTCAAATTTTCACTTTACAAACTCAGTAACATTTTACCTTAAACTTTAAATTTTTTAACCTTTAACTTTTTTACCTTTGGCTTGAACTTTAAATACCGGGCATGCAACGAAGTTTCAAAGATTATTTTACCATTACCTTAAAAGGAATAGCCATGGGAGCCGCAGATGTGGTTCCGGGAGTTTCGGGAGGTACCATAGCTTTTATATCAGGCATTTATGAAGAACTTATCGCCACTATTGGAGGAGTGAATGTTGCCCTGCTTAAAGTATGGAAAACAGAAGGTTTTGCTGCCATGTGGAAGCAATTGAACGGTTCCTTTCTTGTGGCGCTGCTTTCCGGGATTTTAATAAGTGTCTTTACCCTTATGCGACTAACCAATTACCTGCTGGAAACACATCCCGTTCTTATCTGGTCTTTCTTTTTTGGACTTGTTCTTTCCAGCATCTGGTTTGTGGGCAGGCAGATTCCCAAATGGAATTTTAAAGTATTCCTTGCACTGCTTATGGGTGCTGCCGTGGCTTTTTATATTGTTTCCCTGCCCCCCATGGGCGCAAATTCCGGAACGCTTTTCCTGTTTTTCGCTGGGGCCGTGGCAATATGCGCCATGATCCTTCCCGGTATTTCCGGCGCTTTTATCCTATTGCTCCTGGGCGCCTATAAAACAGTTACAGAAGCTGCCCATGATTTCGATTTTAAAACCCTGGCCATTGTCGCCGTGGGTGCGATATTTGGATTATTATCCTTCTCCAGGCTTTTAAAGTGGCTTTTTAATAATTACAGCACAATAACCCTGGCAGTACTTACAGGATTTATCGCCGGCTCTTTAAATAAAATCTGGCCATGGAAGAAGGTGCTGGAAACCGCGACCTTTGGAGATAAAGAAATGGTAGTAAGGGAAACCTCTGTTTTACCCTGGAACTTTCCAGGAAACCCCCAAATCCTGTTCGCAGTGTTGCTTATGGCAGCGGGATTTCTATTGATAATCGCTCTGGAACATTTTGCCACCCAAAAACCTCTGAGCGAGAATGCAGCAGACTAGGACTATTACAGATAAAATATTTCTGGTCCTAAAAGGCCTTGCTATGGGAGCAGCCAATAAAGTTCCCGGTGTTTCCGGCGGGGTGGTGGCTTTTGTTGCAGGCTTTTACGAAGAATTTATATATTCCCTGCAAAAGGTAAATCTAAAGGCATTTAAACTCCTTATTAGCGGCAGGTTTAAAAGCCTTTTTCAGTATGTAAATGGGAAATTCCTGGGCCTGCTTATCCTTGGGATGCTCATTAGCTATTTTAGCGTATCCAAGCTCCTGGATTACCTTATTGTTCATTATGAATTATATGTTTGGTCCTCTTTCTTCGGGATGATTATTGGCTCCATTTATTACATTAGTAAAGATTTTGAAGAATGGAGCAAAAGAAGCCTTGCCTTTGTAATTCTAGGTATTGTACTGGGCACTGCCATTAGTTTTTTAGAACCGGCAAAGGAAAACGACAATCTCTGGTTTGTTTTCTTCTGCGGAATAATAAGTGTTTCGGGAATGACGCTTCCCGGATTCTCCGGCTCTTTTATCCTAATCCTGCTGGGAAATTACGTGCTCCTTCTGGTAGATTCGGTCAACACCCTTTACGACACTATTGCAGATATGCTAAGCCTGGATTTTAATTTCACCAGTGAACGTATAGAACTGTTAAAGATCCTGGTTGTTTTTACCCTTGGATCGCTTGCCGGCATGGTTTCGCTCTCACACCTGCTGGGCTACGTGTTAAAACGTTATAAAAAAGATACTTTTGCCATTATAATTGGCTTTATAACCGGTTCCCTTGGAGTGGTATGGCCGTGGAAAGAAAAAATCTTTAAGCGCGATCCTGCCGGTAATGCCCTGCTGGACAGCCGCGGTGATAAAATTATTGATAATTACGATCGCTATTTGCCCGATTTCGGAAATACCCAAACCTGGATCGCGATCTTCTTTATATTAGTTGGAATTGCCATTGTACTGGCCTTAGCCTGGTATGAAAAAAAGAATTCAGAAACATGAAACTGTACGGTCTTTTAGGAAAAAATATAGAGTACTCTTTTTCCCGTAGTTATTTTTCAGAAAAATTCCGCAGGGAAAATATAAAGGCAGAATATCATAATTTTGACATTCCCGCAATTGAGCACTTTCCGGATGTGCTAAGCCGGAATAAAGACCTGCAGGGTTTAAACGTTACCATTCCCTACAAGCAGTCGGTAATCAAATATCTGGACAGCCTGGATAGTAATGCCCAAGAAATTGGCGCGGTAAATACTATTAAAATAGGGGGAAACGGAAAACTTTCCGGCTATAATACAGATTTTTACGGTTTTGGCGAATCCATAAAACCCTTGCTAAAAAAACAACATTCCCAAGCACTGATTCTTGGAACCGGCGGCGCCTCAAAAGCAGTGGCCTATGCTTTAAAAAAACTGGGAATCCACTACAAATATGTTTCCCGAAATCCGGAAAAAGAACAGTTATCTTATACGGCGCTTTCCAAAGAGATTTTCCAGGCCAATAAGATAATTATAAACACTACCCCGCTGGGTACACATCCAGATATTCAAAACCACCCGCAGCTTCCTTATCACTTCTTTACCAAGAGTCACCTTGCTTACGATTTAATTTACAATCCTGCCACCACCAGATTCATGGAACTTGCTGCGAAAAATGGAGCAAAGACAATAAACGGATTAAAAATGTTGGAATTACAGGCTGAGAAAGCCTGGGAGATCTGGAATTCCGGAGAGGAAATTTTTTAAACTGTCCTTACAAATAAACCCAATCTCTTGTCCAATTTTTGGGGAGTTGTTATCTTTCAGGCATATTAATTATGATGAACGATAACATTGAAAGATATGTCTCAAGAAGAAAAGGATAAGGAAAAAAAAGAAGTTTCAGGCAATGTGCCTAAAGCTCCTGAAAATACTTTGGATTCCGCGGGAAAAGGTACTAAGGAAGGCGCAGCCGGTGAGGCTTCAAAGCCGGTGGGCGAATCCTCTTCTGAGGCTGCTAAAACTTCAGAGAAAAAGGCTGAAAACCTTGAAGACACAGTAAATCCCGCCAAGCCGGATGCCATTGAGGCAGATCCTGCTTCAGAAGAAGAAAAAGAGGCGGCTGCAGAAAAAATTTCTGCTTCAGAAGAAAAGGATTTAGAGGAAAATGATACGGCGGCGGCGGTAATTCGGGAAAATGAAAAACAGCAAAACCGCGGTGAGAATAATGAAGATAAATTTTCTGAAGGTGTTCATTATGAGGAAGCTTCTAAAAATGCTTCCGCAGAAAAAACTACCACGGCAGCTAAATATGAGGAACCTGATGCCCGTGAAAGTGAAGTTCCACATCCTGAAAATGATACCGCCGGTGCATTTGTACAGGAAAATAAGAAGCAGGAAACAATTTCTGCCAACAGTAAATCCCGTGCGCAGGAAGATAATGATGATGAAGATGATGTGGATCATGTTGGCGGGGCAATTCTGGACGAAAACAGGAAATCTCCTAAAACTCATCAGGAAGATGTAGACGAGGCGGTTGCTGAAGAAAGTGAAGATGAAAGTGCCGGAGAGCGGCATGATATTGAAAAGAAAGATTATCATTCCATGAGCAAGGAACAACTTGCCAACGAGCTGGAATCTTTGCTGAAAAAAGAAAAAGTACAGGCCATTAAAGAACATGTTATTGAAATTCGCACAGAATTTAATGCAAAGTTTGATGAGGAACTGGAAGAGAAAAAAGAAGATTTTCTGGCCGATGGCGGCAATATTATAGATTTTCACTACTCTACCCCGCTTAGCAAACGATTCAACGATTTGTACTTTGATTATAAAGAAAAAAGAAACCGTTATTATAAGCAACTCAAACAGGACCTTAACCAGAACCTGAACAAGCGCCTTGAAATTATTGAAGAATTAAAAGGCCTTATAGATGTTGAAGAAAACATCAATACTACTTACAAGCATTTTAAAGATTTGCAGGATCGCTGGAAAGTGGCGGGTGCTATTCCGCGGGACAAATACAATACCGTATGGAATACTTACCACCACCATGTGGAGAACTTCTATGATTTCCTGCACCTAAACCGGGAATTTCGTGACCTGGACTTTAAACACAACCTGGAGCAAAAATTAAAGGTAATTGACCGTGCCGAGGAACTGGCAGAAGAAAAAGATATTAATCGTGCTTTCAGGGAATTACAAATGCTCCACAAAATGTGGAAAGAAGAGCTGGGACCGGTTGCTAAAGAATACCGTGAAGATATCTGGACCCGGTTTAGCGAGGCCACAAAAAATATCCACGATAAGCGGCAGGAATATTTTAACCAGCTGGATGAGCAGTATGAAAAAAACTGGGAAAGCAAGCAGGAAATTATTGCTCAGATAAGAGAGATTGCCAACCAGGACTTTAACAGCCACAATAAATGGCAGCAAAAAATTAAAGAAATTGAAGCTTTAAGGGAGCAGTTTTTTAAAGCTGGTAAAGTTCCCCGTTCCAAAAACGAAGAAACCTGGAGTGAATTTAAGCAGACGGTTAGAAAATTTAATCGTAAGAAAAATTCCTTTTATAAAGAACTTAAAAAGCAACAATACGATAATCTTGAGAAAAAGAAAGACCTTATTAAAATTGCTGAAGATAATAAAGACAATGATGATTTCAAGACCGTTACCCCGCTAATGAAAAAGATCCAGGCAGACTGGAAGAAGATAGGGCATGTGCCCAGGAAGGACAGTGACAAGGTTTGGAAACAATTTAAAGCAGCCTGCAATCACTATTTTAATAAGCTTCACGCCAGCAGGAATGAGGAAAACAAAGAAGAATCTGAAGCTTTTGAACAAAAAAAACAAATCCTGGATAAATTAAAAGCCATGGATTTGAGCGGGAATAAAGAAGAAGATCTTGAAAAAATAAAAGCGCAGATCTCGGCATGGAAAAAAATTGGCAAGGTCCCTTATAATAAACGTTTTATAGAAGGAAAGTTTAATAAAACACTAGACCAGTTATTTGGAAAATTAGATGTTAAGCATTCCAGGGCAGAAATGCTGAAATACGAGAACAAGCTGCAAAGCCTTAATGACGCCGATGATGAAAAGCAAATCAGGAATGAGCACTATTTCCTCAGCAAAAAAATTGAAGAAACTAAAGCAGAAATAAGGCAGTTGGAAAACAACCTGCAGTTCTTTTCCAATGTAGATGATGATAACCCGCTGGTACAGGAAGTCCACAAAAATATAAATGACCATAAGGCGCAGCTGGAAGTATGGAAAAAGAAGCTGAGTAAGGTAAAGAACCTCTATTAAAAATATACTTTAAATGCTTTGCAGTTTATGCAATGGGAGAACACGGCCTTTCCATAAATGGAAAGGTATGGATTATGCCCGCTGTGAAAACTGCAAAGCTGTTTTACTCCTGCCCGACTGCTACCTTACTTCCAAAGACGAAAAAAACCGCTATCTCCGGCACCACAATGATGTTTCAGACCCAAATTACATCAGGTTCACCGCGCCACTAACAAACGCTGTTCTCAAGGATTTCCCCAAAGAAGCTGTTGGGCTGGATTATGGTTGCGGAACAGGGCCGGTAATTGCAAACCAACTGAAAAGTAGGAATTATCATGTGGCCCTTTATGATTATTTCTTTAAAAATGATAAAGACCTGCTAAAGAAGAAATATGATTTTATTATTTGTTCTGAAGTGATGGAACATTTTCATTATCCGGCGGCAGAGTTCCGCGAACTTTCATCGATGTTAAATCCCGGCGGAAAACTGTATTGTAAAACTTCCCTCTATTCTGATGCCGTGGATTTTGAAAACTGGTACTATAAAAACGACAATACCCACGTGATTTTTTACGCCGAAGAAAGCCTGAAATGGATCCAGGAAAATCATGATTTCAATTGCGTAGAAATTTCAGAAGGGCTGATTGTTTTTAAAAAGTAAATTTCATCATTAGCTTTAAGCCTTAAGCTTCGGGCAAATTGGCAGTTATTCCAGGTCAATTTTGCTGATTCATGAACTATAAATTTAAATTTTCGCCGCAGTATCCACTGCTTCCGAAGACCAAGTTAAACTTCTCATTCTCCACTTTTCACTTTCCACTGATTTACTACTTCTCCCGCAGATTTCCTCAGAAAAATAACTCCGAAATCCGAACTAAAAACCGGAACCAAAGTCTAACTTCAAACTTTCCACTTTCCACTTTCCACTTTTCACCTTTCACTTTTCACTTTTCACTTTTCACTTTTTGCTTTTCGCTTTCCACTCTTCACTGCCCGCAGACCTACGCAGAAAACCAAGTTCAAAATCTCAACAAAAACCCGCACTAACTTCAAACTTTTCACAGTTTTTTGGCTTCATTCCAGAAAACATCCATTTCTGCCAAAGTCATATCCTTCAGGGCCTTTTGCTGCTCTTTGGCTTTTTCTTCCAGATACTGGAAGCGCTTGATAAATTTCTTATTTGTCCTTTCCAGGGCATTTTCAGGATTTACTTTTAGGAAACGGGCATAATTGATCATAGAAAAAAGAACATCCCCAAATTCGGCTTCTATTTCATCTTTATTGTCAACTTTAACCTCATCCTGCAGTTCTGCCAGCTCTTCCTGAAGTTTTTCAAAAACCTGCTGTGGTTCTTCCCAGTCAAAACCCACCCCGGCAACTTTATCCTGGATACGATTGGCTTTTACCAAAGCCGGCAGGGAACGGGGAACACCTTCCAGCACACTTTTCTTGCCCTCCTTTAACTTTAGATTTTCCCAGTTTTTCTTCACCTCTTCTTCATTGGAAACTTTTACATCCCCATAAATATGAGGGTGCCTGGAAATAAGTTTTTCACAGATGGAATTCGCCACATCTGCAATATCAAAATGATTGGTCTCACTGCCAATTTTGGCATAGAATACAAGATGAAGCAAAACATCGCCAAGCTCTTTCTTCACTTCTTCCATGTCCTTATCTAATATCGCATCTCCAAGCTCATAGGTTTCCTCAATGGTGAGGTGCCGCAGGGATTCCATGGTTTGCTTGCGGTCCCAGGGGCATTGCTCCCGTAGCTCGTCCATAATGGTTAAAAGCCTGTCAAATGCTTTAAGCTGTTCTTCTCTTGAATTCATGCTGAATCTTATTTTTCGTAAAAATAAGATTTTGAAGAAGAGAAAGAGAAAATAAGCAGGAAGAAAATCTATGCTTAATCTATCCTTTTATATTTGTAAAGGCAGGCTTCTGTACAACCCACCCCACCTAAAATCATAGTATTGGAAGCTAAAGTATTAATCCTCCAGCGCAATTGCTGGTCACCACAATCCAAAATTAAGAAAGTATCATCAAAAGAATATTCCCCTTCACCACAATTCTGCAATCCGGAAGCATTAAAAGTTCCGTCTTCTGAAAAAGTAAGCATGTGGTCACCGGTTGCCGCCTGCCATTCAGTTTCTCCCCCGGGGCTTAAATATGTTTCGGTAAGTTTCCAGGTTCCGGATATATTCTGAACATTTACATCCAGGACAATGATTTCCTCATCTTCTGAATTACAACCAAAAATCATTAAAAAGAAGGCCAGCCCGGCAATATGTAGTAATGCTTTCATATTTTTTGTTTATAATAAGATGCTTCCACTCTAAAAAGGTTGCGCCACAATTCTAAACTTATACCCCTTGCAGTATTTTCTCATGAGAAGGAAATAAAATCAGCAGAAAAGCCTCCACAATACACCAGAGGACCTGGGATATTGTATAAAAAAAGCCTTCTGGTTTCCCAGAAGGCTTATAAAGGGTGGAAGACCGGGTTCGAACCGGCGACCTCCTGAACCACAATCAGGCGCTCTAACCAGCTGAGCTACAACCACCATTTTATTGCGGTTGCAAATGTAAGTTAATTATACATTTCTGCAAAGAAAAATATTTAAATAAGGTCAAAAACAGAATCTACGGCCACGTACCGCTCTGCAGTAAATCCCTCGCCATAATCTGTATTAATAATTCTACCTAAATCCCGGGCGCGGTAATTAATGCTTTGCAGAAAATTACTACTGGAAATAGGAGTTTGCGGTTCCTTGCTTTCCGCATCAAAAAACTGTGTCTTATAAGCTTTTACAGCTTCCATTTTCTTATCGATAAAACCACTGATATCTACCACAAAATCCGGTTCCAGGTTTTTCCATTGGATATAGTGAAAAACATGTTTTGGTCTCCAGGCTTCCTGTTTCTTCCGGTCATGTATGGTTTCAATTTTTCGCAATCCGCTTAAAAAACAGGCATCACTTACCAGTTTGGCGCCTTTTCCATGATCTATATGCCGGTCATCAACTGCATTGCACAACACAATTTCTGGCCTGTACCTTCTTAAGATCTTAATAATCTCAAGTTGGTGGGACGTATTATTAATAAAAAATCCATCGCTAAATTCAAGGTTATGCCTCATTTTTACGCCAAGGATCTTTGCGGCTTCTGCAGCTTCCACATCACGGGTTTCCGCAGTGCCCCGGGTACCCAGTTCTCCTCGGGTAAGGTCAAGAATCCCCACTTTTTTTCCCCTGTCCACTTCTTTTGCAATGGTTCCTGCGCAACTTAGTTCCACATCATCCGGATGGGATCCTACCGCCAAAATATCTAATTTCATTCTCTTTTAATTATTTTATCTGGCCCAGTGCCTGTTCTATATCATCTATAAGATCTTCCTTTTCTTCTATGCCTACTGAAAAACGCAACAAGCCGTCACGAATTCCCTGTTTTTCCCTTTCTTCAGGAGTAAGCAGCCCGTGAGAAGTTTTTGAGGGGGACAGAATGGTGGATTCCACTCCCGCCAGGCTCATAGAAGACTTAATTAATTTCAATTTCTTCTGAAATAACTCGGCATCCAGTCCTTCTTTTAATTCAAAAGAAAGCATTCCGCCAAAGCCTTTCATCTGGGAGGCGGCCACTTTGTGGTCTGGATGTGATTCCAGGCCAGGATAATACACACTGGCGATATCCTGATGCTGATGCAGAAATTCAGCTAAAATCATCGCGTTCTCATTTTGCGCTTTTACCCGTAATCCCATAGTTTTAAGGCTTCGTTCCAAGAGCCATACAGTATAGTCACTCAAACTCCCGCCAAAATTTTTGGCAAGCTGAAAGATCTTATCGATATGCGCTTCAGAAGCTATAGCTGTACCGGCAAGAATATCACTGTGCCCGCCCATATATTTGGTTGCCGAATGCAGGACCACATCTATTCCCAAATCAATAGGATTTTGATTCACGGGCGAGGCAAAGGTATTGTCTATCATGCTCACCAGTCCGTGTTTTTTGGCAATTTCAGCAACAGCCTTAATATCGGTTACCGTGAGCAATGGATTGGAAGGAGTCTCAATGTAAATCACCTTCGTATTTTCCTTTACTTCCTTTTCAAAAGATGCGGGCGCGTAATCCTGAGTAAAAGTGTACTCTATCCCAAATTTATCAAATTCTTCCACCACTAGGTTGCTGGTGCCGCCGTACAAGGTATTTTGAAATACCACATGGTCACCTTTATGCAAAAATGCCAGGAGTGCCGTACTTACAGCGGCCATCCCGCTGCCAAAAATAAGCGCGGCTTCTCCATGTTCCAGGGCGGCCATTTTTTGGGCCAGCGCCACCTGGTTTGGGGTATTGAAATAACGAGGGTAGCGTTTTACCTCAACCTCTTCAAAAGCATAGGAGGTAGACATATATAGCGGGGATATCGCTCCTTTAAACTGTTGGTCTTCAAGCTCCCCTGTATGCGTACAAATGGTGTTTATACCTTTATATTTTTCAGCCATTAAATAAATTTAAATCTTGATTTCTAATTTTTTTCTAAGGTAAAAAGAATATCCTAAAAACTGCCTGGTTTGCAGGTGTAGAAAAGCCTGGTTTTAAAAAACACCAAAGCATTAGAAATGTTTCCTGTGCTTTTTCTTACATTTAATCTGAAACAAATTTAATTTTAAATTATGAGCATACTTTCTTCCCTTATGGGAAATGCCGGAGCAATAGATAAAAATGAGCTGCAGAAGGAATATGGAAAACTATTAATCCCTACTGAAACCGTTGAAGCGGGTTTTAAACTCATTAGGGATACTTTTATATTTACCAATAAAAGGCTTATTATAATTGATGTACAGGGAATTACCGGAAAGAAAACCGAATATTTCTCAGTGCTTTACAAAAGCATCAGCAGGTTTAGCGTGGAAACAGCAGGTAGTTTTGACCTGGACGCAGAACTTAAAATATGGATCTCTGGAGAATCCACTCCTTCCATCTCTAAAAAATTTAATAAAAAGGTAAATATTTATGAAGTTCAAAAACTCCTGGCTGAATTCACCCTGTAAATCGTAAAATTGCTACTCAACCTAATATTTTACCGCAGTCCATTCTTTGTAATCTTCTTCTCCAAAAGTATAAGTCCCGCTCATGGTATTGCCTTCAATTTTACCCGTTAATATATAGGAAGTCGCTTCTGGATCTCCTTGTAAATAATAAGTTAAGGAATCGCCATCCAGGGTCCAGGTACCTTCTGTTGCATACACTCCGGGAGTTGCAGGTTCATCATAGAATGCAGTACCATCCTCGTAGAATTCCACATCTCCATGCCAGTTACGTGCCTCTTCATCAGGAAAATGATTAAAATAAAAATCCCATTTTGTACCGGCAAGATCTTCTGTTACCAAATTAATTTCCTCGCCATAAGCCACTCCTCCTTCAGTCTCTGCAAATATCCTGAAATAGTAATTTTCGCCCGGGATAAGGCCATCTATAATTGTAGTAAAGGACAACATTGTACCTGTTGAACTTTCTTTAAGCAATACTGCCTGCGTTGCCCGGCTTTCATCAATCAGGTGATCATTTATGGTAGGCTGTGGATTATTGCTCCACACTACCCCATAGGCAAGGAGAGCTTCTCCTTTGTTTTCTACGGAGCCTTTAATCTCTATGCTGGTTAAGGTTATAACAGCGTTAGTTGACTCTGTTTCCGTAAAAACTTTGGCAAGCTGATTTTCTTCAGGCGTGGCTTGCTCATCTTCACTACATCCTGTTAAAAGCAAAAGCGATAGTAAAAGGTAAAATACTCTTTTCATAATATTGGATTTTAAATGAAGTATAATCTTACCAATTATAGAAAGCAGCAGCAATACCCAATTAATGGTATTTCTTTACATCCTGTAGTTATAGTTGAAGCAAAGCAACTGAAATACCTTAAATTAAGGGGTGAGTAGAGCAATTACCAATACCGGTGATCTAAACTAAAACCTGTTTGAGAAGATATTTAGATAAGAAATATAAAACCTACACAACAATTTCAGGAATTCTTGTCCAGAGGCTTTTCAGAGTCTTTACGCTGCCAGGGAAACTTCCCTTCTATTTCAAGCTCAATAGACAAACTTAAAAAGGTCCTGATAAGGACAATTACTCCAAGGGCAAGCACGCGGTTCATCGTGGGCTCGGTGACCACCGTGGCAATTATATCTCCCGCCACCAGGATTTCCAGGCCAAGCAGGATTCCTTTTCCCAATTCCTGGCGAAGCAACCTGTAGGATCGCTGCCCTCCTTTTTGCATTGAAAAAATAAATTTCCCCAGCGCCAGCACCGTGCCAACAATAATAGAAATTATCCCCGCGGCTTCAATAATTTTCGCAGTGTATTCTATATAAACTTCTATATTTTCCATAGCAATAATTTGAGCAATCTGAAATTAAAAATTTAATGCAGGAACAACCAAATTATTCGTTAGATAGTTTCTGGTAAACGCCGTTAGTCCACCCAAAACCATCCTGAGTGGGATATTCTCCACCTCCACTTTTTTTACTTACATCTTCCACATTATATTTTTCCAGTAGTTTGTAAGTGCGTCCATAAACATCTCTATTTAACTGCAGCCACCTCTTTTTGATCCTGGCAGCCAGATTGGTTTTATTATAATCTCGCAGCGCTTTAATGCTTATCCACTGCAAAGGTGCCCAGCCATTGGGCGCGTCCCACTGCTGGCCGGTATGGTAAGGAGTAGTAACCACACCACCGGGTTTAAGGAAAATTCCCTCTACTTTCTCAGCAACTTCAGCAGCCTGTGCCGCAGTAGCAATTTCAAAAAACAATGGATAAAGGCCAGCTAAAGAAAGTACTTCTGTAGTTTTATTTCTGCGGAAGTTATAATCCATAAAAAACTCATTTTCTTCATTCCAGAAGTATTTTGATATTAAAGCTTTTCGCTGTGTCGCCTTTTTTCTAAAATTTTCTGCTTCTAAAGAGTTCCCTTCAATGCTATAAGCATGGGAAATGGTTTTTTCAAGATTATAAAGCAGCGAATTTAAATCTACAGGAAGAATAGCTGTGGTATGGATGGTATAGAGGTTAAAAACTCCCGTAGAATCCTTATCCATCCAGCGGCTGGAAAAATCCCAGCCAGATTCTGCCGCGGCACGCAGGTCCCTGTACACTCCTTCTTTGGTGAGTTCAGGAAATTTTGCTACAGCTTCCCTTGCCGTCTCCAAATCTTCCCGATAACTCTCGGGTCGTGGCTGTGGTTGATCATCCCAATAACGGTTAAGTAATTCCCCTTCTTCCAGCCGTACCACTCTGCCGGAAGCAGGATGGTCTGCAGAAATTTCTGAGGCCCCGGCCATCCAGAATTCATATTCCTCCAACATTTCCTCAAGATACTCGGTGTAAACCTCTTCTCCTTCTTCTTCAGCCAATACCTCTATCATCATTGCAAAAAAAGGAGGTTGTGACCTGCCAAGGTAATAGGTGCGGTTTCCATTTGGAATAAAACCATAGGTGTTAAGGAGAAAAGCAAAATTATCTATCATATTCCTTATCGTCTCTACTTCTCCATCCTGCTGCAGGCCAAGCATTGTAAAGTAACTGTCCCAGTAATAAACTTCTCGAAAGCGACCACCAGGTACAATGTAGGGATCAGGCAAAGCGATACGTGTGCCGGAAATCTTTTCGTCTGCAGGTCGCTTCAGCACATCCCATAGCTTACGGATATGGGTATTTATAGAAGATGAATCTGTGGTATAAACCACTGCACCATTACCGGGAATGTCAAAATTCCGTTTTACAAAAGCCGAAACAGAAGCCGGGGTTTTATTCTGTAAATTTTTATATTCCTGCCGTATTTTCTTTGCATCCTTTAAAGGCTGTGCATCTACAAAAGTTTTACTATCTGAAAATATCTCTTTATTTTGAACGTCGTAAAATAATTGGCCATACAATTGCTCCGGGGGCAGTACGGTGGCCGAATTCTTTTCTACCGTATTAACTGAAGAACAAGCCGCTAAAAACATGAGGGAAAAACCAAAAAAATAGGAAGGAAAATTGCTTTTTTTCATGCGGTGGAATTCTTTATCCAGTTAAGTTATGAAATATTCCCTTTCCGCCGAAATTACAAGGATTTTAGCAGAAGTATTTTATAGATTTGCCCGGGAAATAAAACTGTGTAAAATCCATGGAAATTCTTTCTTATTCTTCTGAATATGCAAACGCTTTTAAAGAATTAAATTTAGAGTGGCTTAATAAATATTTTTGGGTGGAACCTCATGACGAAGAAGTGCTTGGGAATCCGGAAAGGTACATCATAAATCCGGGAGGAAGTATTTTCTTTGTAAAAGAGCAGGATATCATAATTGCTACGGTGGCTTTAATGAAAATAAAAGAAGGTGTTTTTGAGCTTACTAAAATGGCGGTATCACCACTTTACCAGGGAAAGAAAACGGGGCAAAAACTCCTGGAACACTGCATTGCTTTTGCAAAGAAAAAAGGTTGGGACCATTTAATAATATACTCCAACAGAAAACTGGAAAATGCGGTTTATATCTATAAAAAATTTGGTTTCAGGGAAATCCCTATTGAAAAAAATAATCCTTATGCCCGCGGGGATATAAAAATGAAGTTGAACCTTTCTTAAATCTTTATTAAAGCAAATCCTCTTCAATTACCGGTTATGTAACTTTATAGCCTGTTGCGTTAAAATAAAATCTGTAGCAACAAAAGTATAACCAAACAGCTTTCCGGATATCAAAATACCGGAGCTATAAAACTAAGTTAAATGAAAAAAATTATTACCCTTTTTAGCTTTGCAGCGGTTTTAGCCGGCTGCAAAAATGAAAACAATAAAGAAAAGGAAATGGAAACGGAACCTAATGAACTGGCCGAAACGGCTACTATGGATCAGGAACCGGACACCACTTTTGTAGACATTGAGCCAATTTCCCACGCCACTGCAGTATTCCATTGGGGAGACGATGTATTTTATACCGATCCGGTAGGTGGTGCTGAAGCCTTCGCTGAAGCTGAGACACCGGATTTTGTGCTTATTACAGATATCCATAGTGACCATATGGATGCCAAAACGCTGCAGGCTCTTGAACTGGACAGTGTACAAATTATTGTCCCGAAGGCGGTAAAAGAGCAATTACCCTCTGAAATGAGCGACCAGCTTATCGTGATGAATAATGGCGAGACCATAGAACATATGGGATACACTATTACTGCTATCCCCATGTATAATTTACCTGAATCTGAAGATGCCATGCATGTAAAAGGCAGGGGAAATGGTTACGTACTGGAGAAAAACGGCAAAAGATTATACATCTCCGGAGATACTGAAGATACTCCGGAAATGAGAAAGCTTGAAAATATAGATGTAGCTTTGGTTTCTATGAATTTACCTTACACCATGCCTGTAGACCAGGCGGCGGATGGAGTTTTGGCTTTCGCACCTAAAAAAGTTTATCCTTACCACTACCGTGGCCAGGATGGGCTTGCTGATGTTGATAAATTTAAACAGCTGGTAAACCAAAAGAATAAAGATATTGAAGTAGTTCTGCTGGACTGGTATCCGGAGATGTCAAAAAGCGGACAGGATCAATAACAACTGGAAAAATCTTTTTACTGTACAAAAAAGCTGGCCGTTGATTGCGGCCAGCTTTTTATTTTTAATCTCGCGTTTCCTGATTGAAAAAATGACGATGAAGTATTAAGCTTCTTATTAATGGCAGCTAATATTCTTTTTGCATGGATCAAGCGGGGTTTTTGTTTTTCTATAGTTAATGTGGAATTTAAGATTATGCCTTATTGCTTTATCTCCAGTGTCTATCTCACCAGCTTGTTCTAAATATCGGGTATGCCCTTTTAGCAGATGCTCTAGTTCTAATTTCACCATTTTCTTCTCGTTTTTAAGGTCTACGTTCTTTGCAGTCACACCGTAGATGCTAAATAACAACATTAGCATTAAAAAGGCAGGTTTCTTCATCATACTTCATTTAAGGGTTACATTAAAAAGACCTTCCCAAAATACTTTTTGTTACATAAAAATTTAATTTTAAGAATAATTTAACAACCGCCTTCAGCAGGAAATTTGATGATGGTTTCTTTTATAAACAAAAAAGCCGCCAAAAAAGGCAGCTTTTATAGTAAAAAATTTTTTTTTTTTAAGACAGCACTTCCTGCACTTTATCTGCAGCTTCCTGGAATTCTACCGCACTGTGCACACCAAGTCCGCTTTCATCAATCAATTTCTTGGCTACATCGGCATTTGTTCCCTGCAATCTTACAATAATTGGAACATTAATGGCATCTCCCATATTTTTATAGGCATCAACAATACCCTGGGCTACGCGGTCGCAACGCACAATTCCTCCAAAGATATTAATAAGAATGGCTTCCACTTTATCATCTTTAAGAATAAGGCGAAAGGCCTCCTCTACTCTTTTGGCATCTGCAGTACCTCCAACATCAAGGAAATTAGCAGGTTCTCCCCCTGCCTGTTTTATAAGATCCATTGTTGCCATAGCAAGCCCGGCACCATTTACCATACATCCAACATTTCCATCGAGATCTACATAATTAAGGCCCACTCTTTTGGCTTCAACCTCAGTTGGGTTCTCTTCTCGAATGTCTCTCATTTCAGCATAATCTTTATGACGAAAAAGGGCATTGTCATCTAAGGTTACCTTAGCATCCACGGCCATAATTTTATCGTCACTGGTTTTTAAAACCGGATTGATTTCAAAAAGTGAAGAATCAGACTTTTCAAAAGCTTTGTATAGAGATAATACAAACTTCACCATCTCTTTAAAACCGGTTCCGCTTAATCCAAGATTAAAAGCAATGCGACGTGCCTGGAAAGGCAGTAATCCAACCGCAGGATCTATTTCTTCAGTAAAGATAAGATGAGGGGTTTCTTCGGCCACTGTTTCAATATCCATTCCACCTTCAGTAGAATACATAATCATATTCCTGCCTGTGGAACGGTTAAGCAAAACAGACATATAATATTCTTCAGGTTCTTTATCCCCGGGGTAGTATACGTCTTCTGCAACCAATACCTGGTGAACTTTTTTACCTTCAGCACTGGTTTGGGGAGTAACAAGGTTCATCCCAATAATATTTCCTGCAATTTCTTCAACCTCCTTCAGGTTTTTGGCAAGTTTCACCCCGCCACCTTTACCACGGCCCCCGGCATGTACCTGTGCTTTAATCACATGCCAACCGGTTCCGGTTTGTTCGGTTAATTCTTTTGCAGCATTTACTGCCTCTTGTGCATTATGGGCTACAATGCCTCTCTGGATACGAACTCCAAAGCTGTTTAGTATCTCTTTTCCTTGATATTCATGTATGTTCATAATCAGGTATTTCTTCTGTATTATTTATGGTGAACAAAAGTAACAAATACAATACTACTGTACCAATCTTTTTTAATTAAGTCCTGCGTCAATAGCCTATTTATTCCAGTTGAAATAAAAAATAGAAGTGTTTGCTCCGGATGGTTACCAGCTAAAAGGTTATCGTAGATTTTTAGTACTACTTGCCTTAAACCGTGAATTCTACTGTATTTTTGCCCTTTAATTTTTGAAAGATGAATAAAGCATTAATCGCGTTAGCCATTGGAGGTTTTGGAATAGGAATGACGGAATTTGTGATTATGGGAATTCTTCCTGAAATAGCCACTGCTTTGGAAATAAGCATCCCGCAGGCGGGACATTTTATTTCTGCTTATGCCCTGGGCGTGGTGGTGGGGGCGCCATTGCTCACAGGAATAGGATCTAAATGGCCGGCCCACAGGGTGTTGTTATTCCTTATGCTGTGGTTTACAGTTTTTAATACGCTTTCTGCTTTTGCCAATTCTTACACCCTGCTGTTAATTTCCCGTTTTCTTTCAGGGCTGCCCCATGGCGCTTTCTTCGGAATTGGAGCCGTGGTGGCCGGGCAACTGGCAAAGCCCGGTAAATCTGCCAAAGCCATTGCCACAATGTTTACCGGCTTAACCGTGGCCAACGTCTTAGGCGTACCTTTAGGAACCTACCTGGGGCAAAATTTTAGTTGGAATGTTTCTTTTATAGCAGTGGGTGTGGTTGGAATCCTGGCAATCCTGGGAATAAAATTCTGGATGCCGGAACTTTCCCGGCCATCTTCCAACGGGATTGTGAAAGACCTGAAAGTATTAAAAAAACTCGAGTTGTGGATGGTTATCCTCCTCACCACCATTGGCACCGGCGGCTTCTTTGCCTGGTACAGCTATATTGCACCGCTTATTACAGATGTGGCCGGGCATCCTGAAAGTATGGTGAGTTACGCAATGATCCTTGCCGGCATTGGCATGGTTCTGGGCAACCTTATAGGTGCTAAGCTTGCGGAAAAGTTCAGCCCTATATATTCTGTTTTAATTTCCCTGATGTTAATGGTTATCGTTTTAATTGCTAACACCTACCTGGCTTCAGATAAAATAGGAGTGCTTGTAATGACCTTTATTATCGCCACGGTTGCCTTCAGCCTTTCCACACCAATTCAAATGGCAGTGATCAATTCGGCAAAAGGATCAGAAATGCTGGGATCTTCTTTAAACCAGAGCGCTTTTAACATGGGAAATGCCTCCGGGGCCTACCTTGCAGGTTTACCTATTGCGTATGGCTATGGTTTTACCTCGGCAGATCTTGTGGGCGCGGCAATGGCAGGTGCCGGTATTTTTATAGCGCTTGGCGTGATAAGGATTAGAAAACAGAACGCACAGAAATTTGAATTACAATCTGAACCGGCTTCCTAAAAATAACATTTTGTATAAATACGTTATTTTTGAAATTTCGCTTTGTAATTAAATGAAATTCTCCTGTATTTTTGCGACCTAATATTCAAGAATAGATGAACAATCAAGATTTGCTTAAAGTAGCTGAAGAATTTGGAAGCCCCGTATATGTTTATGATGCTGAAAAAATTATTTCCCAGTATCAAAGGCTTACTAATGCTTTTAATGTGGAAAAACTTCGTATCCATTACGCCGTAAAAGCGCTTTCAAATATTTCCATTCTTAAATTACTGAATTCCCTTGGCTGCGGACTGGATACGGTTTCTATACAGGAAGTAAAACTTGGCATTGAAGCGGGCGTTGATCCTGCAAATATCATTTATACCCCAAACGGCGTTTCCCTGGAAGAAATTGAAGAAGTGGTGCAACTGGGAGCGCAAATAAATATAGACAACCTTTCTATTTTAGAACAATTTGGCACAAAACATCCTGGTACCCCGGTTTGCATCAGGATCAATCCGCATGTGATGGCGGGAGGAAATTCCAAAATCTCGGTAGGCCATATAGATTCCAAATTCGGGATTTCCATTCACCAGATGCCGCATTTGCAAAGAATTGTACAAAATACCGGCATGAACATTAACGGGATCCACATGCATACGGGAAGCGATATTCTTGATATTGGGGTTTTTCTTTATGCTTCTGAAATTCTTTTTGATGCCGCGAAACATTTTAAGGACCTTGAGTTTATCGATTTTGGCAGCGGGTTTAAAGTGCCTTATAAAGAAGGCGACATAGAAACAGATATTGAAGACCTGGGCCAACAACTTACCAGCCGTTTTGAGAAATTCTGCAAGGAGTACGGCCGGGAACTTACGCTGGCTTTCGAGCCGGGAAAATACCTGGTGAGCGAAGCCGGAAAATTCCTGGCAAAGGTAAACGTGATCAAGCAAACCACTTCTACGGTTTTTGCCGGAATAGATTCCGGTTTCAATCATCTCATCCGGCCTATGTTCTACGGTTCCCATCATGAAATTACCAATATTTCCAATCCCGATGGCAAGGCGAGATTTTATTCGGTAGTGGGCTATATTTGCGAGACCGATACTTTTGCCAGCAACAGGAGGATTTCTGAAATTACCGAAGGGGATATTCTTGCCTTCAGCAATTCCGGCGCCTATTGTTTCTCTATGGCGAGCAATTTTAATTCAAGATATCGTCCTGCCGAAGTTTTATGGTATAAGGCCGAAGCCCATCTTATAAGGAAAAGAGAAACTTTTGAAGACCTTTTACAACACCAGGTGCCGGTAGAACTAAGTGTGGAAAGCGTTTAAATATTTTCTGTTGTTTTTAAGAATTGGAAGTTCTGCAGGAATTGAGCTATAATTTTCGGCCGGCAATTTAACAGTTTTATCTAAAATTGATTTTTAAATCATAGTTGTTCGGTAAAACTTTACAAAAAAACCACAAAGTCCCGTGGATACAACTATCTGAAGCTGTTGCTGTTCTTCAGGGCTCGCTTTTGATCTGCTTTCCATTTCATTTATTTTCAAAACTAGCAATTGCGAAGAGTTGTAATTATCCCCAATTAATTCTCATCAAATCTTTATTCTTGTTTACAGCAACGAAGCGATTTTTGGTCTTTTACCCGCACACTACTATTTCTAAATCTAATCTACACTTGGTATTTTAATAAAACCCTAACCATTTCTGTAGCTTAAATTAGGTATCTTAAAGCAAAATTCCGAAAAATGAGCTATAAGCTGGAAAAGCAGGAAGAACTTAAAGAAAGCATCAGCAGGATCGCTTCTGAAGAAATTGAATTCTGCATCGCTTCCCTTAAAAATACCAATCTTCATGAAGCCGTTCATGAAATAAGGAAAAGCCTTAAAAAACTGCGTGCGCTGGCCCGGCTCTTCAGAGATGAACTGGGAGAAAAGAAATATAAGGAGATCAATATCTTTTTTCGTGATTTGGGGCAGGAACTATCTCCCATTCGTGATCTTACCGCACATATGGAAACCATTGGCATTTTGCAGGAGCGCTATGGGGATCATATTTATGTAAAATTCTTTAATAGCATCGTGCAGGAACTGGAAAAAGAACGGGACTCCCTGGAAAAGGAATTAAAAGAGAAAAAGTTTTTCTCTGAATATATTCTGGACCAATTTACCGGTGCACAGGAAGAATTTACAGAATGGCCGGTAAAATCTACAGACCTTGCTGTAGTACTACCAGGACTTAAGCTCACGTATGAACGCGGTATGGATGCTTTGGAAGAAGCCTATGCTCAACCTGATGCTGCCAATTTTCATGAATGGAGAAAACGGGCAAAATACCTTTGGCACCAGCTGCAGTTAATGGAACAACTCTGGCCGCAATTCTTTAAAACCTGGGCAGATGAAGTACACAAGCTTGCCGATTTTCTTGGGGATGACCATGATCTTATGATTTTACATGAAAAATTAAATTCTCCCGAAATTCAGCTGAAAGATGAAAAGCAGATGGAAATGCTGCATGCGTTAATTAAAGAATACAGCGAACATTTACGTGCGGAAGCTGAACTGCAGGGCAGCCTGGTTTATGCTGAAAAGCCTAAGGCTATAAAAAAACGAATGCTTAAATACATCAGGACGAACTGGAATTAGGCTTACACTGCGGTGCCCTGAGATTGCTTTGGCTAGACTGCCTAGAAATAAAAGGATACAACCACCAGACTCCTATAAAGAAACGAATCTGCTCAAAGATAACGCCTGTATTAAGCAAACCTCATGAAGAAAAGTTTATACTTTATAGCCATTGTGCCTGATGCTCAACTTGAAGAAAAAATCAGGAGACTAAAGCTGGAGATCAGGAAAAAATATGATTCTGCGAAAGCTTTAAAATTACCTGCACATATAACATTGCAGATTCCCTTCAAAATAAACGAAGAAGACGAGACAAGCCTTTTGGAAACACTTCAAATAATTGTAAAAAATCAAAAATCCTTTGATGTGCAAATTTCAGGATTTGGCAGGTTTTCCTCCCGTACAATTTTTATCAATGTTGTCAATCCTGCAACAGTTATATCCCTGCACAGTAAAGTTCAAAGCGCTTTGGATGAAAAGTTTAAATTAAATGAACGGGAGAGAACCAAAAAAATCCATCCGCATATTACTATTGCCAAAAGAGACCTTAGCAGGCTAAATTTTCAAAAGGCATGGCCACAATTCGAAAACAGGAGTTTTGAAGAGGCTTTTACAGCAGGGGGTTTAATTGTTTTCAGGCATAACGGAAAAATTTGGGAGATGCTTCAGGAATTTAGTTTCCCTCAGTAAAAAGCTTCTGCAAATACCGGAATTTTGTAGCTTTACAGTTAACGCATGTTAATTTAAATTTACAATTCAGGAAAAATGAAGAAAATTATTTTCGGCCTTAGTGCTTTCGTTCTGCTTTGCTGCTTTATTCCAACAGTACATGCCCAGGAACAGCAGTTTTATCAGCTAAAAATTTATAATTTTAAAAGCAACGAACAGGTACAAAGGGCTGATGATTTTTTTGAAAATGCGTATTTACCAGCTTTGGCCGAACTGGGAATTGATAAGGTGGGCGTTTTTAAGCCAAAAGCAACAAGTGAACCCGATAGCCTTAAGTATATTTATGTACTTCTTCCATTTACTTCCCTGGAACAGTGGGAAGATTTAGATAACCGGCTGGCTAACAATAATATTTATTTAAAGGAGGGCCGCGAATTCCTGGAATCTTCAGCCAACAACCTGCCTTATCTAAGATTCAGTTCCATTCTTCTAAAGGCCTTTAAAGATCATCCTGTATTGCAAACACCAGCTCTGGATACCCCGCCTGAAGAGCGTGTATATGAATTGAGAAGCTACCAGTCCCCCACCAGGAAATTTTTCAGGAACAAATTAAAAATGTTCAATGAAGGCGGAGAAGTAAAATTATTTGATGAACTTGGCTTTAATGCTGTTTTTTACGGGGAGGTGATCTCAGGACCGGAAATGCCAAATTTGATGTATATGACCACCTTTGCCAACCAGGAAAGCAGGGAACAACACTGGCAGGCATTTTCCAGTGCTCCCGCCTGGAAAGTTCTTAGCGCTAAAGAAGAATATGCAGATAATGTTTCGCATATTGATATTATATACCTTTACCCAACAGAATATTCAGCCTATTAATTTTAAAATGGAAGAAAATTTTACCCGGGACGAGCATTTGGAGCAAGTAAATTATACCCGTGAAGTTTTAAAAAGGGAATATGAAAATTGCCATTTTCAAACCTGTAATCTTTCCAATGTTAATTTGTCTGGTATTGTTTTTTTGGAATGCAGTTTTGGCGATTGTAATTTTAGCTCTGCAGAATTAAAAAACACTGCCTTCAGGGATTGTAGTTTCACCAGTTGTAAGATGATTGGTTTACGGTTTGAGGAGTGTGATCCTTTCCTGTTATCCTTCAGTTTTAAAAATTGTGATCTTAGCTATACTTCTTTTTTTCAGCTTAAAATACCAAAAACAAGCTTTAAAAAATGTAAAATGGAGCAGGTGGAATTTACCGGGGCAAACTGTTCTGGCGCAGATTTTTCAGAAGCAGATCTTTTAGGTTCCAGCTTTGGAAATACAAATCTTGAAAAGGCAGATTTTAGAAGTGCCTGTAACTTTTCTATAGACCCGGAGCAAAGCCACATGGCTAATGCAAAGTTTTCCCAGGAGGATCTTTCAGGATTATTAACTAAATATAAACTTAAAGTGTATTGACAGTTGCAATTGCCTCTTTAATTTTACGCTTTGCGTTAGAAAATCTAACTCAGCATGCTTAATCTTGTTGCTTTATGTAACCAGCAAAAATTATCGCTAAGCAACAAATATACATACCTGTGAGCCAGAAAATAAAACTTAAAAAAACTGAAGTACTTTCCAACCGATGGGCACTTTTAAATGAAGTCACCTATGAATACCAAACCAGCAGAGGGGAATGGCAAACCCAAAACCGGGAAGCTTATGACCGCGGAGATGGAGCATGCATCCTGCTCTACAATAAATCCACAAAAAAGGTAATTCTCACCAGGCAGTTCAGGCTGCCCACTTACCTTAATAATAATCCCGGCGGAATGATGATTGAAGCCTGCGCCGGACTTTTAGATAAAGATTATCCCGAAGCCTGCATTATCAAAGAAACCGAGGAAGAAACCGGGTACCGGATTCCTAAAGCAAAAAAGATCTTTGATTCCTATATGTCTCCTGGTTCAGTCACAGAAATAATTCATTTTTTTACAGGCGAATATTCCGATGAAATGAAAGTGAGCGAGGGAGGCGGATTACCCGAAGAACAGGAAGATATTGAGGTTCTTGAAATGGATTTTGAGGAGGCCTATGCCAAAATAGGAAAAGGAGAAATTAAAGATGGCAAAACTATTATGCTGCTTCAGTATATGAAAATACACAATCTTTTAAACAGCTAATCACTTTGCTAAGCTTTAATAGTGGCTGCTTTAACTAAATATTAAAAGCAAAAAGGTCGCAACTTTTGTATCTTCATCAAAAACCAATCAAATGGCAAAAGCCAAGAACCTGCTTCTTTACATTACCCTGGTTATCCTTGGAACTTATTTTCTTTTCCTGGGGCTTACTAAAGCGCAAGCTTTTCTGGGCCCATTTGTTACCGCAATTATACTTTCCCTACTGGTTTTTCCGCTTTCGGGCTGGATGGAAAAGAGAATAAGCAGAAGTGCCGCTTCATTAATAAATGCGTTTTTTCTATTCCTGGTCTCCCTTGCATTCCTGGGGTTGCTCTCTTACCAACTGGAAAGCTTTGTTGAAAAATGGCCGGAGATAAAAGAAACGATGAAGCCCAAGCTGGAACAGGTAAAGCAATTTGCCGTTAAGAACACCCCGCTTAATGCAGAGGACCTTAATTTTAATGATTCTAAAAGCAGTTCTACCGTGGTGCCTGCAGTGGGAAGTTCCGGCCAACTTCCGGAAAAGAAAGCCGCTTCCCTGCTTACCACCATTTCGGGCGCTATTGGAAATTTTCTGCTTACCTTTATTTATGTTTTCTTTTTCCTGAATTACCGGCAAAAGTTTAAAAACTTTCTTTTGCATGTTTTTCCAGACGAGAAACGGGAGAAAGTAAACTCGGTCATAATAAAATCTGCCAAGGTTGCCCCGCAATACCTTATAGGCCGACTTTTGCTAATTGCTTTTCTAATTGTTCTTTATGCCGTTGGCCTGGGAATTTCAGGCGTGAATAACTTTATCCTGGTAAGTATTGTTGCCGCAATTTTAAGTCTTATCCCTTACCTGGGAAATATTATTGGCCTTGCCATGGCTATGGCTTTTGGGTATCTTACCTCGGGAGAAATTGGAGTGCTTATAGGAGTAATTATCACCTTTTCTGTAGCGCAATTTTTAGAAAGCTACGTGCTGGAACCTTATGTTGTTGGAGATAGGGTAGATTTGCACCCTTTTGTGGTAATTATTGCCGTGGTAATAGGAAACCTGGTCTGGGGAATTATTGGCATGATCCTGGCCATTCCAATCGTAGGAATTTTAGCCGTAATTTTATTACATATTGAGGCCCTAAGGCCTTATGGTATTCTTATGAGCAAAAGAAAATTTTCAGAAGAATAGCGTGCAGAATACTACTGCTCCGGCCGGCTTATTTCCTTCAATTATGTAACTTGCATCCACTTTAAGATTTCAGCAGAAAAAAGAAAATGGAGAGTAAAAAACAGGAAGCCATAAAAGCTACTTACTTTAGCATTATAGGTAACGCCCTGCTGGCCATTATTAAAGGT
Source organism: Autumnicola aciditolerans (assembly GCF_041679265.1). Classification (NCBI taxonomy): domain Bacteria; kingdom Pseudomonadati; phylum Bacteroidota; class Flavobacteriia; order Flavobacteriales; family Flavobacteriaceae; genus Autumnicola; species Autumnicola aciditolerans. The sequence goes on along the minus strand of NZ_JBGFSM010000014.1, from coordinate 66,478 downwards.
GTCACCGGTATATTTGGCAATTCTTATGCGCTTATTGCAGACGCCATAGAATCTACCACAGATGTTTTTTCTTCCAGTATTGTTCTGGTAGGCATTCGCTATTCCACCAAACCGGCAGATGAGAACCACCCCTATGGCCATGGGAAAGCCGAGCCGCTCATTACTTTTGCGGTGGTAGGTTTTTTGCTGATTTCGGCTACGGTTATTGCTTATGAAAGTATCATCAATATACAAACTCCCCATAAAGTTCCTGAAAAATATACCCTGATTGTGCTGGGAGCCATTGTGATTATTAAAGAGCTTTTTTACCGCTTTGTTTCTAAAAAAGGTGATGAAACCAAAAGTACTTCTTTAAAAGCCGATGCATGGCATCATCGCAGTGATGCTATAACTTCCCTGATGGCCTTTATAGGAATTTCTATAGCCATTTTTATGGGTAAAGGCTATGAAACTGCCGATGACTGGGCGGCTCTGCTGGCTTCCGGATTTATAATTTATAACGCCTACCTTATTTTTAGGCCGGCACTGAGTGAAATTATGGATGAGCATGTTTATGATGATTTTATTGAAGAGATAAAAGAGATCTCCAGTAATGTGCCCGGAGTGGTAGGGATAGAGAAGTGCTTTATAAGAAAAGCAGGTTTGTTTTTTCATGTGGATCTACACCTTATTGTAAATGGAAATATTACGGTAACCCAGGGGCATGATATCGCGCATATGCTGAAGAAAGAATTGCAGGGGTATTTTCCCGAAATTAATGATGTACTTATTCATGTAGAACCAGATGAGAGCTTCAGGAAAATCATTTAATGATCCAATTTATAGAGGCATTTTGTAGCTGTTTCAAAAAGCATAACACAAATTTACCAGAGTATTAAGAGCCTGTTATCTAAATCTTTAATAGATTATTTCTTGAACAGGCCAACAGAATTGGCTAAAACTAAAACATTATGAAAAAAGTATTGAAAATTGCCTTTATCGCTTTACTCCCACTCTTTATGATAGGCTGTAGTAATGATGATGACAATATGAGTGAAGAAAACCAGTATTATGATTTAATGATCACTAACGAGACGGCTAATGAAATTGAAATTTATCTGAATGTCACCACAGATAGTCGCGGATTTGTAAATAACGGCAACATTGCCGCAGGAGAAAATGCCCTTATTACAGATCTTGAAGCTAACGTACCCTACATCATTCGAGCTGCGAATGCAGGGGAAGAACTGGAAGATTTCTTTATTGAAATTCCTTTTGAAAACAGCAATACAGAGCAACAAAGCATTGTTATAGAAAATTAAGTCTCTAAATCATCATAAGATTAATACATTAAAAGAAATTGTATACAGTTATGGATAAAGTGAACCTAGAAGAAAAATTTGGAAAGTTCCAGGACCACTGGCACCCACGCATTGTTGGAGAATTAAACGGGCAACAGGTGAAGCTGGCAAAGTTTAAAGGAGATTTTATCTGGCACAAACATGAAGAAGAAGATGAAATGTTTTTTGTAGTAAAAGGCACCTTTACCATGCAGTTTCGAGACAAAACAGTGGAGGTAAAAGAAAATGAGTTTTTAATTGTTCCCAAAGGTGTAGAGCACCGGCCTTCAGCAAAAGAAGAAGTACAGGTAATGCTTTTTGAACCTGCAACCACCCTGCATACGGGTAATCAAAAATCTGAACTTTCCAGGGACCAACTAGAATTTATTTAAATATACACCACCAATGCCCTTTACCTATTGCATCCCAATTATTACCTAAAATTTTTAACAAGATGAAGTTTTTCAGTTAATTCCTGGAAAAAAAGGCCAATCAGTTCCTTAAATATTTTCCCGCCTGTATCGCGTTTCTTATGTTTGAAAAAATGAAAAAACAAAAATTTAAAGATATGTTGAGATCAAAGAAAATTACAGGCTTTTTAATGGTGTTAAGTTTACTGTTCACAGCAGGAGCTTTTGCCCAGACACAGCCCATGCCACAAAATCAAAAAGTGGAAGTAGATGTTAATGACGGAGAGCTGGCTAAGTTTGCAGAAGCTTACCAGGAAATAAGGATGATAAACCAGCAGGCCCAGCAAAAAATGATGGCTGTGGTAAAAGAGGAAGGGCTGGAGATCCAGCAGTTCAACAAAATGTATCAGGCCTCTATGAATCCAAATACCGAGATGGAAGCTACCGCAGAGCAAAAAGAGAAATACGAATCTGCCGTACAAACCATTGAAGGAATGCAGGGGCAATTTCAGGATCAAATGGAAGATGCCATCACAGAAAAAGGTTTTACCATGGAGCGATATGAAAAACTCGCCATGGCGCTGCAAACAGACCAGGAAATGCAGCAAAGGCTACAGGAAATGCTAAGCGGGCAGTAGTCTTCGGCAGAAATAAAAAATTTCGAGAGACCGTCTAAAACAAGAGTTTAGGCGGTTTTTTAATTTGATTTTTATCCCGGATTTCTACTTTTTTAATAAAAACCAATATAAATAACTCATTATCTTTATTTTATAACTACCTTTGGCCGAATTTAATTTTTATATAATGAATAAAGGAACTGTCAAATTCTTTAACGACACAAAAGGATTTGGATTTATTAAAGAAGAAGGAACAAACAAAGAATACTTTGTACATGCTAATGGCTTGATTGACGAAATCAGGGAAAATGACGAAGTAGTTTTTGATTTGGAAGAAGGAAGAAAAGGATTGAATGCGGTAAATGTCAAACAGGCATAATACCTAATTTATTTTATATTTTTCAGCCTTACTGTTTTGTAAGGCTTTTTTTATGTCCAGATTTCAAGGCTATAACTCCAAATCTGCCTCTTTTTTTATATTCATTTTAACTCTGCTCTTTTCCCCAATGCTGGCATTATCCTTAACTTTATAAGGAACACAAATCATTAATTTTTTAAATTATAAGAATTGAACGTTGCCCGAAATCCATACTTTTCAATAATAGCCTTACTCTTTCTAATATCTACCCAAGTATTTTCTCAACCTATGAACCAAAAAGACAGTCTAGAATTTAATAATAAAATTGTTCCGGACGCTATATGGAGAGAGGCCTATGTGGCCCTTTCCCACTACCCGGAATTAAAGGACACTCCCATAGAATTTCGTTTTAAAAAGAATATAAAGAAGTCTTTTATGCAGGCCCAGCCCAAGGTGGGAGATTTTTTAAAAGCAAAGGGCAAACGCTCCTATTATGTAAATATGAGCGAACGCTTTAATATTGAAGGGGAAGAATTTGATCTTACCAATGTTCCTTCTGATGTGCTCATTGGATGGATTGGCCACGAGCTGGGCCATATCATGGATTATAAAGATCGAAGTGCTCTTGGCATGTTCTGGTTTGGCATTAAATATATTACCTCCAAGAAGTATTTAAAAGAAGCTGAAAGAATGGCTGATACCTACGCCGTTAACCATGGCCTTGGGGAATATATCATTGCCACCAAAGATTTTATCCTCAACCAGTCGGACCTTTCAGAAAAATACAAGAATCGTATCAAATCTCTGTATCTTTCTCAAGAAGAAATTATAGAACTGGTTGAGGAATTAAAGTAGTTCTAGCCAAGTTGCTTTTTTACAAATTTTTCCCACTCGGCAAATTTTTCTTCATTCATCACTTTCTCCATTTTTACCTGGCCGCCTTTCTTTTTATTGGCACCACTCCATTCGGGAAATAATTCCGGCGGCACCTTGGTTACCTTTACCCCTTTAAGTGCTTTGGAACGCGCGACCTTGTAGTTTTTATTAGCATCTTTCAACACTTCGTCCAGGGCTTCAGCCAGTTTTTCATCTTCAATATCAGCATCGGTTCCCAAATACCAGGAATGGTAAAATTCCCCGTCAATACGCACTGCGGCAAGTGTAAACTCAGGAATTTTAATATCGAATTTCTCCTCCAGCTCTTTCACGGCATCATTCATTTTATTTACCGAAAGCTGAGAACCCACCACGTTCAGGAAGAATTTTGTCCTTCCGGTAATCCGGATTTCATGTTTCTCCACATCGGTAAACTTCACCGTGTCCCCAATAACATATCTCCACGCCCCCGCAACAGTGCTTATAAGCAACACGTAATCTTCCTCCTCTTTAACTTCAGAAAGGGGAACAACGGGAGCCTCATCTTTAATAGAACCGTCTTCATTTATATATTCAGGCTTAAAAGGAACAAATTCAAAATAAATTCCATTATCCAAAATTAGTTTCATGGATTGGGTATCGGGACGGTCCTGAAGTGCTAAAAAGCCTTCGGAAGCTAGATAGGTATCAATAACCTTCACCGGGTGTTCCAGCAGGGCATTAAAACTTTTCTCATAGGGTTCAAAAGCAACCCCACCCGATGCATACACTTTAAAATTTGGCCAGATGTCATGAATGGTTTCAAGATTGTGGTATTCAATAATCTTTTTTAACATGAGTTCTGTCCATGAGGGAATCCCGCTTATCGCCCCTATATCCCAGTCTTTAGCTGTTTCTGCGATCTTTTGTACCCGCTCATCCCACTCATCTATGCTCGCAATATCTTCCCCGGGTTTGTAATAGCCACGGAACCAGAATGGGATATTACTGGCACTAATACCACTAATTTCGCCTTCTTCATGATCTCCTTCCTTGTGAAGGTCTGTAGAACTTCCCAGCATCATAATTTCCCGCTCAAAAAAATCTGGCGGCAGGTCGTAATTGCTAAGTGCACTCACCTGTTTTATCCCTGCATTGCGAATAGCCTCCACCATATCCTGGGTTACGGGAATTCTTTTACTGGATTTTCCGGTAGTCCCAGAACTTAAGGCAAAATAAGGAGGCTTTCCCGGCCAGGTAACATCTTCCTGGCCTTCATGCAACCTGCTCCACCATTCGCCGTTAAGTTTGTTATAATCAAAATAAGGAACTTTTTCAGCAAAAGTCTGCTCTATATTTTCGGCCTTCAGGATACCGGAAAAATCATAGTATTTTCCAAAGGCAGTATCTTTTGCTTTTTTCAGCAATTTAGTAAGCTCTTCCCGCTGTGCTTTTTGAGCATCAGGCTCAGAAACAAGGTTATCCCTGAGATCGATAAGGCTTTTTATTATAGAACCCATTATGGCCATAGTGAACTGTTTTAAAAATTATTTTGTTCCGAAAATATCCAAAAGAAGATAAAGCAAGGCTATATAAATCTTTAATTATAAAACTTTTAACTAATGCTGCTTACCAGGCAGTTTCCTTAGGAATTCTTTATTGAAAATATAGCTCGAATTATTAAACAAAGCCTAAAATATTCACAGTTCTTTAGGAATTATCTTTTTTTACCTTTATTTTGCTTTTGAAAGTTAAACTTTCAGAATAAACCCAGATTATTCAAATTAATTTAACCTACATGATTAAGCAAAACCCTACACTTGCAGGGAGGTACACTATGGTATCTTATGAAGAAGCCTCTCCTGAAGTAAAAGAAATTTACGACGATACCAAAAAAACACTACAGCTTCCCTTTGTACTTAACTGGTTTAAATGCCAGGGAGATAATGCCACTCTTCTTAAAGGAAACTGGGGTAAACTTAAAAATACCCTAATGGAAGGCGAGGTACCTAACGTACTTAAACAACTTATTATTTACAACGTTTCTAAAAAAAGAGGCTGCCAGTATTGCTCCCATGCTCACGGAATTTTTGCCGATAGCATGAGCTCCATGATATCTGAGGAAGAAGGCTTTAAAGCTACAGAAAATATTAATTCCCCATCTATGCCCGTGAGCTATCGTACAGCCGTAAACGTGGTAACAAAAGCAGCGCTGAATCATGATGAAATCTCTGATGAAGATTTCCAGGAACTTCAGGAGGCCGGGTTCTCGAAAAAAGAAATTCAGGAACTTATGGCGCAGGCAGACCTGGTGAACATGCTAAACACCATAGCTGATGTTTCAGGAATAAGAATAGACAATGAATTATTGGAAACTATAGAGTAATTTTACTGCCTTTGGATGGCCACCCTCACCAATAACATTGCCCAGCATTACCGTATCACCTATGAGGCATATTCTAAATTCGCCAATGGGATAAACCGCTGCGGAACAATTTCTGAGGTTATTAAAGATTTGAGGCTACATCTAAAATACCTGCTGAATTATCACGCCATCAGGATGCTGCTTCAGCAGGAAGATGAGTTTTTATTTCTTTCTGCTTTTAGAAATGATATCTCCTGTAGAATCATTTCCAAAACAGCTGTTTTAGCTTTTGAAGAACAATTACTAAAAGATGGTGTTCCAATAAAAACACCGGTTATTCCGCAGGAAATTTTAAAAGGAAAACTGTCTCTGGAGCAGCTTCAAAATCCTGAATTATGGGCCTGGTCTTTTCAGAAAAATGAAAGAAAAGTACTTGTTTCCCTTGTTGCCGATGAAAATACGCCTTTTGCCTACGGTGATGTTGAAATATTGAAGCTAGTAACAGATTGCCTGGAAGCTAAATTTCAGGAAATCTTTCTTAAGAACCAGCTGGCTGAAAAAAATGCTTCTCTGGCTGATGCCTATAAAACCATAAAACTTAAAAATGGCAAGATTAGAGAAATTGTAGAGAACCAAAAGGAAGTAATAAAAGAACGTACGAGGGAAATCGTTCAGAAAAATGAAAAACTACTGCATATTTCTGCCCTTAACGCACATAATGTAAGAGAACCATTATCCAGAATACAGGGAATCATCCAGTTACTGGAGGTTTTTGATGATAAGACCTGCCGCGAAGAATTGTTTCCAAAACTAGTGACTTCTGTAGAAGAAATGGATGTGGTATTGAAAGAAGTAATTGAAATGGCTTCACAGGAACTGGTGAAGCTAAAAGCTGAAAAAATATGAGTCCAATTTACCTGATTGACGATCAGCCTATAGCTAATTTTATAACCAAAAAGTTATTGGAAATTGAAGGTTATGATCAAAATATAAAAGATTTTACAAATCCCGTGGAAGCCTTTGAAGTGGTGAAGGAAGAAAAGAAAGATGTCCTTATCTTTCTGGATTTGAATATGCCCGAAATGAGTGGGTGGGACTTTTTAGATAAAATGAAAAATATCGGAATTACCCACAGGACGGTGATTTTAACCTCCAGCACCAGTGAACTGGACCATGAAAAAGCTACAGAATATCCATGGGTTATTGAATATGTGGTAAAACCATTAAATAAAGAAAAATTTTCAAATCTTGCCGTACATTTAAACCCCTCACAGGTTTAATAACAAATGGAAGTAAAACCAAATCAACAAGCACTTCTTGAACTGGCACATGCTAAAATGCACTTTGGGAAATACAAGGATTATTATATTTCTGACATCCCGGAGTATTACCTGGTCTGGTACAAACAAAAAGGCTTTCCCGAAGGTAAACTGGGCCAGCAGATGCAACAGGTATATGAGCTTAAGCTAAACGGGATGGAAGGTATTCTGCGAAAAATAAGAAAGCACTACCAGGGATAAGCCTCAATTTAAGAGCTGTGATTTCTTAAAAAAGTCTAAAATATTAGCGCCATAAGTTGTACTCTTTTTCTTTTCTTATTTGTAATTTAGCGCCCTGAATAAAAAGAACGCAACAAACACTTCCAAAATGGCCGAAACCAAGTATATTTTTGTTACCGGCGGCGTATCTTCTTCTTTGGGAAAGGGGATTATTGCAGCTTCCTTGGCAAAACTTTTACAGGCGCGTGGCTTTAAAACCACTATTCAGAAACTGGACCCTTATATAAATGTTGACCCTGGAACGCTAAACCCCTACGAGCACGGAGAATGTTATGTGACCGATGATGGCGCCGAAACAGACCTGGACCTTGGCCATTATGAAAGATTCCTTAACGTAAATACCTCCCAGGCCAACAACGTGACTACCGGAAGAATTTACCAAAGCGTAATAGAAAAAGAACGCCGTGGCGAATTTCTGGGGAAAACCGTACAGGTTGTACCACACATTACCAATGAAATCAAGGAACGCATCCAGATTCTTGGGAATAACGGCGATTATGATATTGTAATTACCGAAATTGGCGGCACCGTGGGCGATATTGAATCTCTGCCCTATATTGAAGCGGTACGCCAGCTAAAATGGGAACTTGGAGATGATAATGCGCTGGTGATCCATCTTACTTTAGTTCCGTTCCTTTCTGCCGCGGGCGAGCTAAAAACCAAACCCACCCAGCACAGCGTAAAGACGCTTATGGAAAGCGGAATTAAAGCTGATATCCTGGTATGCCGTACAGAGCACGAACTTTCTGATGACATCAGGCGAAAACTGGCTATTTTCTGTAATGTGAGGCAGGAAGCGGTGATCCAGTCTATAGATGCCGATACCATTTACGACGTGCCCAATATGATGCTGAAGGAAGGCCTGGACGCGGTCACCCTGAAAAAGCTAAAATTGCCCGATGATTCCACTCCCAATCTGGAACACTGGAACAAGTTCCTGGTTAGGCATAAAAATCCTAAAGCCGAAGTGCGTATTGGGCTAATAGGCAAATACGTGGAACTTCAGGATTCTTATAAATCTATCCTGGAATCCTTCATACACGCGGGCGCCGAGAACGAGGTGATGGTAAAGGTGGAAAGCATTCATTCAGAATTTATTAATGAAAACACCATTCAGCATAAAATATCACACCTGGACGGTATACTTGTTGCCCCTGGTTTTGGTGAACGTGGCATTGAAGGTAAAATTGACGCCGTAAGATATGCCAGGGAAAATAAACTTCCTTTCCTGGGAATTTGTCTTGGAATGCAAATGGCCGTAATTGAATTTGCCAGAAATGTACTGCAGCTTAAGAAGGCCAATTCCACCGAAATGGATGCCCATACCAAACATCCGGTGATTGATATTATGGAAGAACAAAAAAATATTACCCACATGGGCGGAACCATGAGGCTTGGAGCCTGGGATTGTAATCTTGCTGAAGAATCAATCATCAAAGAAGTTTACGGGAAAGATGAAATTAAAGAAAGGCATCGCCACCGCTATGAGTACAACAACAAATACCGGGAACAGCTGGAAAAAGCGGGAATGGCAGCAACGGGCATTAATCCGGAAACCGGCCTTGTGGAAGTAATTGAACTAAAAGAACATCCCTGGTTTGTGGGCGTACAATATCATCCCGAGTATAAAAGTACGGTGGCCAGCCCGCACCCTTTATTTGTGGCATTTGTAAAAGCCGCACACGAACATTCAAAAATTAAAAGTGCCAAGTTGGCACAAAAATCATAATTGGTCATTTTTTTGACTAAAGCCAAGCTATAGCAAATTAGAATGGAAGAAAAGAAAATAGATATTCAATCCATCATTGGATTTTTACTTATTGGCGGAATCCTGTTGTGGATGTTGTACAACAATTCTGCGGAAGAAGCACAAATTGAAGAAAAACAGGAGTCAGAACAGGTAGAAGTAAACCCGGCGGAAAACACCCCTGCTCCTGAAGAAGAAGAAATTACCTATACCGGGCAGGATTCCACAGCCCTGGCAGCTGCACAGCAGCGTTTAGGCGCTTTTGGTTATTCCGCTACCCTGCCCTCGGCTTCTAAGAATACCACCACTATTTCCAATGATGTCCTAGAAATAAAGGTGGATAACAAAGGGGGGTATATTTCTGAAGCAAGGTTAAAGAATTTTAAAACCTTCGATTCCATCCCCGTTTACCTTATTAAAGACGGAAATGCATCCTTCAACCTTAATTTCACGACCACAGACGGCCGCAGCCTCAATACCAAAAACCTCTTTTTTGAACCGGAACTTTCCAAAAGCGGGGAAAACCAGGTATTATCTATGAAGCTTAAAGTTTCAGAAAACGAATATCTGGAATATCGTTATGTACTCAGGCCAGGCGATTATATGATGGGCTTCAGTATAAAATCTCAGGGATTAAGTGATGTTTTTGACAGCAATCAACAAATTAACCTGGACTGGAAATTAAAAGGTTACAGGCACTCCAAAAGTATTACCTATGAAAATCGGTATACACAGCTTAATTACGGTTACGAGGGCGATAATGACGGTGACCTTGGACGTGGATCCCTTGAGGAAGATGAAGAAGATAATGTTGACTGGGTGGCTTATAAACAGCACTTCTTTACTTCTATACTTTTAACGGATACTCCTTTTGAAACCGCAAATTTTCGTTCAGAAAATCTGGTGGAAGATGAAGAAGTGGATACGCTTTATACCAAAGCATTTGCCACCAGTGTGCCACTTCAACTCCAGGGCGGCGAGCTTACTTATAACATGAACTGGTATTACGGGCCAACAGATTATAAAATTCTTGATGATTACGGCAGGAACCTGGATGAAATTGTACCACTTGGTTGGGGAATCTTCGGCTGGATAAACAGGTATATCTTCATCCCGTTTTTCGCGTTTTTAAGCAGCTTCCTCCCAAGCTATGGGCTGGCGATTATTGTAATGACCATCGTGGTGAGAATTATACTTTCTCCGGTAACCTATAAATCTTATATGTCCCAGGCTAAAATGAGGATTTTACGCCCTGAGATTAATGAAATTAATGAGAAGTATAAGGACAACGCAATGAAAAAGCAGCAGGAAACCATGAAGCTGTACAGCAAGGCCGGGGCGAGCCCTATGAGCGGTTGCTTGCCGGCTTTAATGCAGATTCCTGTTTTTTACGCGCTCTTCCAGTTTTTCCCGAGTGCCATTCAGCTAAGGCAAAAAAGCTTTTTATGGGCAGATGACCTTTCAAGTTATGATGTGGTAGCCAATTTACCGTTCCACATTCCATTTTACGGAGATCACGTGAGCCTCTTCCCTATCCTGGCTTCCATCGCTATTTTTATTTATATGACGATGACTACCGGGCAGAATATGCAGGCCAGCCAGCAACCGGGAATGCCTAACATGAAATTTCTCATGTACCTCTCACCATTATTAATGCTTTTCTTCTTTAATAACTATGCCAGCGGGCTTTCGTTATACTACTTTGTCTCCAACCTTATTACCATTGGAATTATGCTGGTAATTAAAAATGTTATTGTAGATGATGAGAAAGTCCATGCAAAAATCCAGGCGAATAAGCAAAAACCGAAAAAGCAAAACCGTTTTACCCGCAAAATGCAGGAAATGATGGAGCAGGCAGAAGAGCAGCAAAAACGCGGCAAAAAATAATATTTTTAAGCTAATAAAGTAAAGGTGCGTGGAATAACAGCTATTTTCGCACCTTTATTTTTTTTAGGCATTTCTTCCTGAGAATACTAAAACCATAATTTTACAGTTTAATACCCAACCGCAATCTTATGAAATACCCTGTGTTCATTTTTTTAACCGTTCTGGCTTTTCAGAAATCTATCTGCCAAAAAACTCTAAATGCTTATGATGATAATGGAAACCGTCACGGGCATTGGAAGGTTTATTTTGAAGGGACGGAGCAATTAAAATTTGAAGGAAATTTTGATCATGGGCAGGAAACGGGTAAATTCAGTTTTTATAAAGAAGGTTTTCCCAAACATCCTTCTGCTATCCTAGATTTTAAAAAAGGCAATGATACTGTTGTGGCAACCTATTACTCCCAGAAAGGAGACCCCATAAGCACCGGCCAATTATTGAATAAAAAACGAGAAGGAAGTTGGGTGTATTACCACCAGGCTTCCCGGGATACCATGATGACGGAAGAATACAAAAAGGACCAGCTTAACGGCCTGCAGAAAACCTACTTTAGAAACGGCCAGCTAACCGAAAAAACCATGTACAGGGATGGCTTAAAGAATGGAGAAAGTTTTGTATATTCTGAAGGGGGGCGGTTATTGCAGGAACTTTATTTTAAAAATGGGGAACTGCATGGTCCTGCAACATATTATAATGCCAAAGGAGAGAAAATTATCGAAGGGCAATATAAAGAAGATCTCAAATCTGGAACCTGGTATTATTTTGAAAATGGGGAAGTTAAGGAAGAAAAACATTATCAACCTTAAAAAATTTTATACATTTAACCCTTAAAAACAACCTATTATGAAGAAGATATTTTTATTAGTGCTATCGCTAAGCCTTTTTATTTCCTGCAGTGATGACGATGATGCCGGAGGGAATGATGATATTCTGGGAACCTGGCATTTAGCTGAAGTTAATGGTACAGGCAACCTACCCTTTGAAGTAAATGAATGTACCACGCGGTCCAACATAACATTTAATAGTGATAATACTGCATATTCCGAATACTATGCTGAAAGCGATGACGTATGTGAATCTGATGCTGAAGAAGGCACCTGGAGCAATGAAGGACAATCAAAATACAGTTTTAGTATTCCTATCCTTGGACGCCAGCAAGGGAACGTGAATTTCACAGGTGATTCGCAATTCACTTTTGAACCTGATGTACTTCCCGGAATAAGTATCGTCTTCGAAAAGAGATAGAAAATCCTAAAAATACAAATATAAAGGTGGCTTTCGCCACCTTTTTTTATTTCGTAATTTTGCAAAACATTTTTCGACTTTAAAGAAGAATTATAAAGGAAGCAGGAGTATTGGCCGCTCACAATCTCTAAGTTTCTCCTGCGAGGTTTTTAAACCTCGTAGGTATTAATGCGAAACTTAAATAGGTTATGCCAGTATTAATATGTTGTTATCACAAACAACAACTGGTAAATTGGTAATACTTCCTAAAATTAAAATGGAAAAATAGTTATGAAAAAAGTAGTTGTCGGGCTATCCGGAGGTGTAGATTCAAGTGTATCAGCCTATCTCCTGCAGCAGCAGGGTTACGAGGTAATAGGCCTTTTTATGAAGAACTGGCATGACGATTCGGTGACTATTTCAGACGAATGCCCCTGGCTGGACGACAGCAATGATGCCATGATGGTTGCCGATAAGCTGGGCATTCCCTTCCAAACCGTAGACCTTAGCGAACAGTACAAAGAAAGGATTGTGGATTATATGTTCAACGAGTATGAAAGAGGCAGAACGCCAAATCCAGATGTTCTCTGCAACCGCGAGATCAAGTTTGATGTTTTTATGAAAATTGCCCTTTCCCTGGGTGCAGATTATGTGGCCACAGGCCATTATTGCCGCAAAGGTGAACTTCAGCAAAATGGTGAAACGATATACCAGCTTTTGGCGGGAAAAGACAATAATAAAGACCAGAGTTATTTCCTTTGCCAGTTAACCCAGGAGCAACTGGCCAAAAGCCTTTTTCCAATCGGGGAATTGCAAAAATCTGAAGTCCGTAAAATCGCTAAAGAACAAGATCTTGTTACGGCAGATAAAAAAGATTCCCAGGGATTATGTTTTATAGGAAAGGTAAGGCTTCCGGATTTTCTTCAGCAGAAATTACAGCCTAAAGAAGGAAATATTATAGAAATTGAAGCCAAAAAAGATTGTTTTTCCGCAGAAAAGAAAACCGATTTCACCTCAAAAATTGAGGAATTACAGCACCTGTCCCAAAAATACCAATATTCCGCTACAGATGGCAAAGTGGTGGGAAAACACCAGGGCGCCCATTATTTTACCAAAGGCCAACGCAAGGGGCTGGCAGTTGGTGGCACCCCGGAACCGCTTTTTGTAATTGATACCGATGTGGAAGAAAACATTATCTATACCGGCCAGGGAAAAAACCATCCCGGGATTTACAGGAAAGCGCTTTTTGTGAACAATGATGAAGTACATTGGGTAAGAAAAGATCTTGCATTGCAGGCCGATGAAGAACTGGAGGTAAAAGCCCGCATTCGTTACCGCCAGCCATTGCAGGATGCAAAATTATATCAGACTGAAAATGGGATGTATATCGTTTTTGAAGAACCCCAGGCTTCCATTACAGAAGGACAGTTTGTCGCCTGGTATAACGGAGATGAACTGCTGGGTTCCGGAGTTATTTCTTAACTTCGGGGAAATTTCAACTTTTATGTCCCGCAACCGGATAACTAAACTTTTTAATATACAATATCCCCTTATCCAGGCAGGAATGGTTTGGGCCAGCGGCTGGAAGCTGGCCAGCACCGTTAGCAATGCCGGCGGACTGGGAATTATTGGAGCCGGCTCCATGTACCCTGACGTTTTAAGGCAGCACGTAAAAAAATGCAAAGAGGCGACAAAAAAAACTTTTGCCGTAAATGTTCCCCTGCTCTATCCTAATGCAGAGGAAATAATGGAGATTATTATTGAAGAAAAGGTGCCGGTTGTATTTACTTCAGCCGGAAATCCAAAAACCTGGACCAGGCATTTGCAGGAACATGGAATAATAGTGGTTCATGTAGTGAGCAGCCTGAAATTTGCTTTAAAATCCCAGGAAGCAGGCGTTGATGCTGTGGTTGCTGAAGGTTTTGAAGCAGGTGGCCATAATGGCCGGGATGAAACCACTACTTTTACCTTAATCCCTATGGTAAGGGAAAAACTTGAAATCCCGCTGATTGCCGCGGGGGGAATTGCTACCGGCCGCGGAATGCTTGCCGCCATGGTTTTGGGAGCAGATGCCGTACAAATTGGCAGCCGGTTTGTGGCTTCTAACGAGGCTTCTTCCCACCAGAAATTCAAGGAGCTTGTGGTTAATTCGCAGGAAGGAGATACCGTGCTTACTTTAAAGGAACTGGCACCCGTGCGACTTCTAAAAAATAAGTTTTACCAGGATATCCAGGAGTTATATCTTCAAAATCCTCAAAAAGAAGATCTTATTAAGTTGCTTGGCCGTGCCCGCGCAAAAAGGGGAATGTTTGAAGGTGACCTGGAAGAAGGCGAACTTGAAATTGGACAGATTTCAGGATTGATCCATGACATAAAACCCGCTGCCGAAATTGTAAAGGAAATAATGGAAGATTTTGAAAAGGCAAAAGCTGAAGTAGCCGGTCTTTAATTGGCGTAAGCCTGGTATTTATCAAGTTCCTCTTTTACAAAATCCCGCCACTCCAATTCGGCTTCCTTTATTTTGCTGTGATTGGTTTCCTTATCAAACTGCTGCTGCATTTCCTCGAGTTTTCTTCCATACAAATTATAAAGTGCAACAAGCTCTTTCTTTACGTTTATGCCAATTTTATATTCTGAAAGCGCTTTGCGCAGCATCCTTGCATGAAGTTCCGCTATATCAAAATGCAGTTGTTCATGCGCAAGTAAAAATTCTTTTTCTTTAACAACCTTCTTCCAGGACAGTTGCGGATAGAAATAACTTTCTGCCGTATATTTTAATTCCTTATCGCTCCCATTTTCGCTATAGCTCCATGAAAAGCTAATCCCGGCATTGGTATTTGCCTTAAAAGGACTCAGTGGCGCCGGATTTCCTTTAAAATCGCTCCAAACCAAAGGCCTGTCTTTGTCCCAACTGATCTTTTCCCTTTCTTTTTGAGCAAATCCATTAATGCTGAAAATTAAACCGAATAGAAGAAGGAATAACCTGCGCATTAATGATAATGAAAGCTGATATTTTTTACAATATCAGGATGAAGGCTGTATAATACCGGGCAATTTCTGGCAGTATTTTCAAGGATTTTCTTTTGCTTTTCTTCAAAATCACCTTTAAACTCAATTACCACTTCAATTTGGGAAATCCGGCGTGGCTCGGCTGCCATGGTTTTAGTTACTGAAGCCGTAGCCCCGGTGATATCAATTTCCATAGCTTCAGCCTTAATACCCATTACGGTTAGCATACAGGTAGCCAGTGCAGTGGCAACAGTATCTGTTGGAGAAAAAGCTTCTCCTTTTCCATGATTGTCTACGGGCGCATCGGTAATCATCTTCGCACCGCTTTGCAGGTGTTCTGCCTGGGTCCTTAAACCGCCCTGGTATATTACTCTAGAAGTCATTTTCAACACTTAAAGTTAGATCGGGATTTATACGCATAATATACACGGCGTCATTATGAAAACCTCCACCTGATTTTGGCAAATAATGGAATTTATTTTCATAATATTCGGTGTAGCCTTTAAAGCGCTCAAAAGAATCATAAAGATCTTCTGAAGCAGCAAGCCTTAACAGCACATCAAGAGTAAGATCATATCCTCGCACCGCATATTGATTAGGATTCACACCATACTTCTCTGTATATTCTTCTATAAATTCTTTTGAAGCAGTATCGTTAAATTCTTTATCTACGGAAGGATAACGGAATTTTAGCCTGGCCAGATGTTCATTGGCCACATTATCATTATCATACCCGTTTCCTTTGCTGGTGGTAAGAAGGCTGATATTTTTATTTCTGGCAAGGCGGTTTAGGCCGGAAGTCACACTGCTTAATACCCCAACATTATCAGATTCCAAAATCACCCAGTTTTCCCTGTTAGGAGCTAAAGCGGCGTCCATGGCACTTTCAGAAACATATCCTTCAGAAGGATTTACAAAACGCGCATTGGGAAGAATCTGGCCCAGCCTGCTTTTTATTTCATAATTTTTGCCATCTGCTATAACCACCACATTTTTATTCTGCGCGTTCTTTTGCAGGTAATTCAGCATGGCATCCACCAGCATCTCATCTGTAGGACGGGATTGCAGCAGGTTCATATACGGCCTCATCGCTTTGTTGGAAAGCGGACTAATAACTGGAATATTTTGCGAAGCCAGCCTTGCCGCAGCAGCCTCTAAGGCAGCCTGGAAAAAGGGGCCTATAACTGCATTTACATTGCTAAAGTCATGAGTATTAATAATATTGTTTACTTCACGGGCACCATTGCTTGTATCATATTTGGTATCGTAAACTCTTAAATTTGTAGAAATGCCTAACTCTTTAGCCTCTTCCACAGCCATAAGCACTCCACTGTAGAAATCTAGAGAAATGCGAAGCACCCTATCATTTAAGATGGCATCTTTGTAAGTACCTATAGAATCACTTTCTATTTTATCCAGATTGTAAGGAAGCATAACTACCAATTCTTTGGTTTCATAATTGGCAATGGCATCTTTTAGGTGTACGCTTTTTCCGGCAGCTTCTTCAAAATTATCTATGTTCAAACCGCTGGTGTTGGTATCGGGATCTGCAGGAATTTTTAAAACCATACCGGATTTTACCCCGTCTACAAGTGCGGGATTGAGTGCGATAAGGGAATCTTTATCAATGCCGAACTTTTGCGTTAGCCTGAAGAAATTTTCCTTTGGCTTCACCTCGTAGAATTCAAAAGTTTCATCGGTAATAATTACAGAATCATCAAGCACATTTGTTCCTACTTTCAGCATCACCCCTGGCTGCAGCACGCCAACTTTTGGGTTCATTTCTTCCAGTTCCTGTACGGTAAGGCCATATTTACGAGCGATGCCATATTTAGTTTCCTTTGGAAGCACCACGTGTTCCCGCGTATTACGGGTATCCTGCGGCCGGATTTGGCTATTTGTTCCTGAAGGGCTGGCTGCAGCAGCATTATTTTGTAACGGGGGAGTTTTTGCCTTTACCGGAATTCGAATTTCTTCCCCGGTTTGAAGTTCTTTGGAATACAATTGCTTGTTATAACGCTTAATATCCTCAATCTCCACATTGTATTCCTGGGAAAGACCAAAAAGCGTTTCCTTTTTGGCAACTTTATGCGTAATAAAAGTTACCGCCTCATCATTAGCAGGAGCTTCTGTAGAAGTTAGAGGAATAACAAGTTTTGCTGAAGCATCTATCCCGTTTTTTGCATCGGGATTATACTTATAAATATCTTCTTTAGTAATGTTATAGGTACGGGCAATACTGCTTACCGTCTCCCCGGGAGCAACAGTGTGATATTTGTATTGCTGGGCCAGCGCTTCAGAAGTAAAAACCTGAAACAATAAACACAGCGCCAAAAGGTATTTCATCTTCAATATTTTTTATTGTCCAAAACAGCAACAGCTATTCCCATTCTATGGTGGCAGGCGGTTTTGAACTGATATCATAAACTACTCTGTTAACGCCCTTCACCCTGTTAATTATTGTATTGGAAGTTTTTTGCAAAAATTCATAAGGTAAATTTACCCAGTCTGCCGTCATGCCATCGGTAGATTCTACCGCACGCAAAGCCACTACCTGCTCATAAGTGCGCTCATCTCCCATCACTCCAACAGATTGCACGGGAAGCAGGATCGCTCCTGCCTGCCACACTTTATCATACAACATCCAGTCCCTCAAACCTTGTATAAAGATATGGTCTACTTCCTGTAATATCCTCACCTTTTCTTCAGTAATATCACCAAGGATCCTGATAGCAAGTCCGGGGCCGGGGAAAGGATGCCTTCCAAGCAGTTCAGGATCTATTCCCAGTTCTTTTCCCACTCTCCTCACCTCATCTTTAAACAGCATTCTAAGCGGCTCTACCACCTTCAGCTTCATAAAATCTGGCAATCCGCCTACATTATGATGGGATTTTATGGTAACTGACGGGCCGTTAACCGAAACGGATTCAATCACATCAGGATAAATAGTGCCCTGGGCGAGATAGGTAACATCTGTAATTTCATGCGCTTCATCATCAAAAACCTCAATAAACGTATTTCCTATGGCTTTCCGCTTTAATTCAGGATCGCTTATTCCTGCAAGTGCATCCAGAAACCGTGCCGAAGCATCTACTCCCTTCACGTTTAGCCCCATATCTTTATACTGATGAAGAACGCTATCGAACTCGCCCTTCCTCAGCAACCCATTATTTACAAATATGCAATAAAGATTTTTCCCGATGGCCTGATTTAACAAAACGGCAGCAACGGTGGAATCTACCCCCCCGCTCAAGCCTAATACCACTTTGGCATTCCCTATTTTTTCCTGCAGTTCTGAAACTGTTAAATCTACAAATGCTCCCGGCGTCCAGCTTTGCTCCACCCCGCTTATTTTAACGAGAAAATTTTCCAGTAGTTGCTTCCCATCAGTAGAATGGTAAACTTCAGGGTGGAACTGGATGGCAAAGGTTTCTTCTCCTTCTATACGGTAAGCCGCATTAAGAATATCGGTTGTACTGGCAAGGCGCACGGCATTTTCAGGCAAATCTCTAATCGTATCGCTATGGCTCATCCAAACCTGGGAATTCTCCAGGATATTTTCGAAAAGCGGTTCTTTGTCTTTTATTACTGAAAGATTCGCGCGGCCATATTCCCGTGTTTCAGAAGGTTCTACTTTTCCGCCATGAAAATGAGCAAAATACTGGGCACCATAACAAACTGCCAAAATTGGCAATTTCCCCCTGACGTTAGATAGATCGGGATGTGGAGCATCTTCAGCCCTTACTGAAAAAGGGCTTCCCGAAAGAATAACCGCTTTAAAACCCGAAAGATCATCGGGAACCTTATGGAAAGGATGGATTTCACAATAAATGTTTAATTCTCTAACCCGTCTCGCGATTAGCTGAGTGTATTGCGAGCCGAAATCCAGGATAAGTACGTTATTTTGCATGTGCAAAAGTAAGAATTTGAGGTAAAAATAAAACAGCAATCTGATTATTTTATACCTTTATTACGATCTACTTTCCCCGTAATTATGAAATACATTAGCGCGATTATTTTTTCTGTGGCCATTGTTTTGGCTGCTATATTTTTGGGCAACTCTTATGTAAGCAGGGCCAATCCCGATGGTACTATTTCGGTTACCGGGTCTGGCAGTGAAAATTTCACTTCAGATCTTATTGTTTGGGAAGGGCAGTTTAGCCGCATGAGCCCCAATTTGGAGCAGGCCTACAAAGAATTGAACAGTGACAAAGAAACGGTAAAACAGTATCTCATCAACAAAGGGATTAAGCCTGAAAACATTGTTTTTAATTCGGTTCAAACCAATGAACAGAGGGAAAACCAGTACCAAAACGGGAATTATGTGGGCAGCATTTTTAAAGGTTATGAACTAGTTCAAACCGTGAAAATTGAATCTGCAGACGTGGAGCTTATTGAAAATGTATCCCGTGAAATAACAGAATTGCTCAATAAAGGAGTACAGTTTAATTCTACTCCTCCTAGATATTACTACACAAAAATTGCCGATTTAAAGATTGAAATGATTTCCAAAGCTACCGAAGACGCTCGCCTGAGAGCAGAGAAAATTGCCGAGAACAGTGGCGGCAGCCTTGGGGAGTTAAAAAGAGCAGATATGGGTGTTTTCCAGATCACCGGCCAAAACAGCGGGGAAGATTACAGCTGGAGCGGTGCTTATAATACTGCTGACAAGAAAAAGACAGCTTCCATAACCATGCGGCTGGAATACGAGATAGATTAACCACCCCGGACTGCGGCCAACCGACTTTGCCATTCAATCAAAAAGCTCCTTCCCATTTAAGGGAAGGTGGATTTATCTTCGGCAGAAGATAAAGACGGAAGGGTAAATCTGGGGCAATGCAATTTCTTCAATTTAGATTCATGTTTCTTTAAAGTTCTAAATTTCTGCAAATACCTCCCCGGCCTACGGCCAACCTGCTCGACTTTGAGGCGGGCCCTCCTTTTTAAGGAGGGAAGCAAAAACAGCTCCTTCCCATTTAAGGGAAGGTGGATTTATCTTCGGCAGAAGATAAAGACGGAAGGGTAAATCTGGAGCAATGCAATTTCTTCAATTTAGATTAATTTTAAATTCTGCAAATACCACCCCGGCATACGGCCACCTATCCTTAAAAGGAGGGGAACAAAACAATCAAAAAGCTCCTTTCGTTAACCTTAAACTTTCAACTTTAAAACTCTAAACTCTTTTTTACTCCATCGTATCAAGGATTAGATCTATATCCTCTTCAGTAGTATCGGGATTGATAAAGCAAAAACGGGAAACGGTTTCATTTTTCCATTTAGTGGGAGTGACAAGAGCAAATCCGTCACTATGGTTTTTATAGGTCCAGTCTTTATATTTTTCCGGACTCCATCCTTTTCTACGGAACAAAACAACAGATAAACCCGGTGGCCTCACTAACTCTAAATTTTCCCTTTCCTTTATCTTTTTTGCGGCTATGTGCGCCAGTTCAATTCCACGTTCAATGGCCTCTTTGTATTTATTTGTTCCATGCATGGCAAGGGAAAACCAAAGAGGCATCCCACGAATCCTTCTGGTAAGCTGAATTTGATAATCTGCCGGATTAAATCCCTGCGCGCCTTCATCCTTAAAGATTTCAAGGTAAGAACCTTCCTGGGCATGGGCATTTTTTGCCAGTTCCAGGTTTTTATAGATTACCGCGCCGCAATCATAGGGTGAAAAAAGCCATTTATGAGGGTCTATGGTTATACTGTCTGCCCGCTCTATCCCTTTAAAAAGATGCCTTACCGAATTTGCCGCGAGTGCTCCCCCGCCGTAAGCGCAATCTACATGAAACCAGACATCTTCCTTTTCACAAACATCTGCAATACTGTGCAGTTCATCAATAATACCGGCATTTGTGGTACCGCCGGTCGCCACCACTGCAAAAAGCCTTTTCCGGTCTTTCTCTTCCAGTTCGTTCATGGCATTTATCAGCTCCCGGCCGGTCAGGTTTTCTTCTTTACAATCTATCATTACCACATCGGCATCAATAACTTTAGCCATCGCCTGGATAGAACTGTGGGCTCCATGAGAAGTAAGCAGCAATGCCTTTACTCCAACATTTGCCGAATTCCTTGCCCGCCATTCTTCCCTGGCCGCCACCATGGCTGATAAGTTAGCTGCTGTACCGCCACTGGTAAAAACCCCAAAAGCACCATCTGGCAGGCCGGTAAGGGAAACCAGCCACTTCATTGCCTGGTTCTCACAAAAAATTCCTCCGGCGCCTTCCATCCAGTAGGCTCCGTGAATACTGGAGGCTGAAGTAACCAGATCAAACATTATTGCAGCCCTCGTAGGCGCTGCCGGTACAAAGGCCAAATGCCGCGGATGGTCTATGGGAACAGTGGCTTTTACCAGCACATCCCGAAAAAGCTTAAAAGCGTTTTCTCCGCCTATCCCTTCAGGAGTAATAGTATGGCCAACAATTCTTAATAATTCTTCTTCTTTTTTTGGAGACCCCATCTCCGGGGTGACATTAGAGATACGGTCTATAGTGTACTTCATGACGTCCAGCGTCATTTCCACCAGGTCCATATCTATGGTATGCATTTTATTCTTATTCTTGTCCAAAAGTCAAAATTTTAAAGTTTTCGTCTAACGGATTTAAAGTTTCAGCCAGAGTAGCGATAAAGGTTTCACCGAATTCAGCGTAAAATTCTGAAAAATTTGCCTGCCGTTCCTGTAGTCCCTCATTGGGAAACAAAGCATTCTGAAGCTGTGAAATCCTGGTGACTTCATTTTTTAACTTACGCTTTTGTGCCTTCAACAGGCGCTTTTCCAGGTTTTCCAAACCTTTAATTTGCTTCACTTCCTGGGCTTTTACCGCCCCCAGAAAGGATTTATCGGTTTTTTCAGCTAAATTATACAAGTTGCGGAATTGCTCTTTTAGATGGTTCTTCTGCGGAGTAAAATCTATGTCTATATCTGAAATTTTACGCACCTTCCGGTTTATAAGTTCATGCTGTTTTAGGAATAGTTCTTTGTTGGAAATATTCAATTTTTCACGTTTCCTTTTTTGCTTCTGTGTTTGAATTAAGGCAGAATTTCTAAGCAACAACATGGGAAAAGGCACATTTTCAGCTTCAAAATAAGATTTTAATTCCAACCAGTACGCCAGCTCGCCCCCGCCTCCTATGTAGCAAAGATTGGGCAGGATAAGCTCCTGATATAAAGGTCGCATGACCACATTTGGGCTAAAACGCTCAGGATTTGCTTCCAGTTCTGCCAAAAGTTCTTCCCTGCTCCACTTAATATTTTCCCGTTCATGTACATAAAAAATCTGGTCACGCTCTATTATTCTTTCGCGGAATTCTTCGGTTAAATAAAAAAGATTTATCTCCCGCGGATTTACCTGAATATTATACCCAAAAGCGCTTAGGGCTTCTGCTGTTTCTGAAGTCTTCACATGGGAAACCTGCTTTAAAAGTTCATTTTCAGCATGTGGTGCAAATAATTGTTTCAGCCTTTTTTCCTGGGCGTCAATAATTACAAGCCCATATTCCTTAAATAGTTCATTGGCTAAAAACCGGGTGGCATCGGTTAAATTTTCATGTTCCAGGTATGCCTGCCGGAATAAGAGTTTTAAAAAATCGGCATCTTTACCCACTCCAATTTCTGCGGAAAAAAGTTTATAGACCTCCTGCAATCCTTCCGTAGAAAGATATCCCACTGCAGTTTGCCCCGCTTTTTTCTGCGCACTGTTCCATTTGAACTTTTTCCCCTTTAAATTGAAGTAATTAATTTCCTCAAAATCATGATCTTCTGTGGCCATCCAGTACACCGGCACAAAATCATTTTCGGGATACTTTTCTTTAAGCATCCGGGTGAGGTTAATGGTAGAAATTATCTTGTAGATAAAGTAGAGCGGGCCAGAAAACAAATTAAGCTGATGGCCGGTGGTTACGGTAAAGGTATTTTCCCTGCCAAGCGCTTTTATATGCTCTGCCGTTGCCTCTGAAATCTGAATGTTTTGATACTGATTCTCCAAGACTTCAAGCAAAACCTTTCGGTTTTCTTCTGGAAATGAATTTTTCTTTTCCTGAATCTGCTCTTTAAAATTTTCAATTTCAGGGTAGCGGCTGTAAAAAGCTTTTAATTCTTCTTTTTGATTGAGATAATCAAGTATCAGTTTTGAGAAGTAATTGGTTTCGGAATACGGAATACATTCTGATGGCATGCGCTGGAACAATTTTTTCGTAAAGATAAGGCCTTTTGTACAGGAATATAAAATCTCTTGAATTTAGAATTTTCTTAACTAAAATTTCAACCAGCAGGTTAGAAAATTTGCTACTTTCAAAAGATTAAAATCTGTCTTTATGCGGAATCTGATAATGCTGTTTCTGCTATTAGGCTTTCTTAGTATTTCCAGCTGCAGCTCTTCTGATGAAGATCAAAATACTACAGGCAGAACCTATGAAGATATAGAAGCCGATTTCCTTGCGCTGGAATTAAATGCCGGCATAAATGACGTTACACTTAACAACGCAAACGGAGACCCCTGGACTTTCAGAATTATAATGCCGGCCGACGCTTCAGAAACAAATAAACGGCCGCTGGTAATTACCCTGCATGGCGCTTCCGGCTGGAATCCTAACGCCCATAAAAGCACCGCCTGTTATGCTGAACCAGGTTTTGAAGCCCTAGATGCCATTATCATTAGCCCCAATGGATTAAATATGCAGTGGTGGGAGCCTTATAATCAGGATATGATACTGTCCCTTGTAAAACTGGCTTCGGAAAACTTACCTGTAGATGCTTCTAAAATCGTGGTGAACGGCTATAGTGACGGTGGCAATGCCAGCTGGTATTATGCTGAAGTCTGGGATCAATATTTTTCGGCAGGTATCCCTATGGCCAGTTCTTATAATACCTATAACACCAATGGCCAGCCCAGGAAGATCGATACTCCTCTATACGTAATTCATGGCGAAGATGATGAACTTTTCCCTCTGGAACAAACCAGGGAATGGGTGGAAGCCACCCGGGAAGCGGGAACAGATATTACCTTTGAAATTGCTCCCGGCCTGGAGCACGATGAACCGTGTGAATATGTGCCTTATTTAGAGCATGCCTCAGAGTGGCTGATGAATGAAGTGTGGAATTAATCATAAAGCGAATTTTTATACAATTTCTGAAATCACCCCCCTTTTTTTTCTATTTCCTTCTAAATTTTGTGCTCATTAAAGCATGCTGCACTATATTTACGGCAGTCATTAATCCTTTTTATCATATATGAAGAAATTATTACCCGTTTTCGCGTTCTTGCTTATTTCCCATATTTTACCGGCACAACAATCTCCAGAAGAATTTCTGGGTTACCAGTTAGGCGCCAATTTTACCCGGCATGCCGATGTTGTTAATTATTTTAAGCAGGTGGCAGAAGCTTCACCTATGGTTCAATATCAGCAATACGGAAAAACAAATGAACGCCGCCCTCTCACTTACGCCATTATCTCTTCAGAAGAAAACCTTCGCAATATTGAGGAAATAAGGGAAAAACATTTGCAAAGTGCAGGTATAAGCCAAAACTCCTCTTCCGCAGGAACAGATAAAGCCATTGTGTGGTTAAGTTACAATGTACACGGGAATGAAGCTTCCAGTACAGAAGCTGCCATGGCTACCTTATACAGTTTAATAACAGAACATAAAGACTGGCTGCAAAATACCGTGGTGATTATAGATCCCTGCGTAAATCCCGATGGGCGGGACAGGTATGTTAACTGGTACAACCAGGTAAAAGCCAATCCTTATAATCCTTTACAGGCTGCTACAGAACATCATGAGCCATGGCCTGGGGGAAGGCCCAATCATTACCTTTTTGATCTAAACAGGGACTGGGCATGGGCTACCCAGGTGGAAACCCGGGAAAGACTTAAACTATATAACCAGTGGATGCCTCATATTCATGTAGATTTTCATGAGCAGGGGATTAACGAGCCTTATTATTTTGCTCCCGCGGCAGAACCATTTCATGAAATAATAACTCCTTTTCAGAAAGAATTCCAGACGAAAATTGGAAAAAACAGCGCTAAATATTTTGATGAGAAGGGCTGGTTGTTTTTTACAAAAGAACGTTTTGATTTGCTTTATCCCAGTTACGGCGACACCTACCCTACTTATATGGGAGCAATAGGGATGACTTACGAGCAGGCAGGGAATGGCCGCGCAGGCTTAGGTATAGTTACAGATGAGGGCTATATACTCACTTTAAAAGACAGGGTAGCCCATCATTTTACCACAGGAATCTCTACTGTTGAAGTTGCTTCCCAAAATGTGGAGGAGCTCAGCGACCAGTTCAGCAATTATTTTAAAAATAATGATAATGGTGATTTCGAGTATAAAAATTATGTTCTTAACGGCAGTGAAGACCAGCTTACCGCGGTAAAAAACCTCCTGGACCGCCATGAAATAAAATATGCTTACGCCGGGCAACAGCGTATAAAGGGCTACAGTTACACCACTAACAAAAATGAAAGTTTAAATGCTTCAGAAAATGCTTTGGTGGTGAGCAGCAACCAACCTAAAGGGAAAATGGTTAAAGTCTTACTGGAGCCGGCCACTAAACTTAACGATTCCCTTACCTACGATATAACCGCATGGAGCCTTCCTTATGCTTACGGGCTGGATGCCATTGCCAGTGACCGCAGCGTTTCCACTATTTCAAAAACGGTAACGGAAAACGTGAATAATATCCCTAATCCTTCAGGAGCCGGGTATATCTCCAAATGGGGCAGTATGCAGGATGCACGGTTCCTCACAGATTTAATTAAAGCAGAAGTAAAAGTTCGTTTTTCTGAAGTACCCTTCAGCAGTGAAGGAAAACAGTTTGACCGCGGAAGTTTAATAATTACCAAAAGTGACAACCGCAGCCTGGAGAATTTTGATCAAAAAGTAGTGGAGCTTGCCAATAAACATCACAGGCAATTAACTGCGGCCAGCACCAGCTTTGCCGGCAGTGGCCCGGATTTTGGTTCTCCCGAAGTAAAACTTATAAACCAGCAACGCATTGGAGTTTTAAAAGGAGACCGTACCTCTTCTTTAAATGTTGGTGAAATCTGGCATTTCTTTGAACAGGAATTGGAATATCCAATTACCCGTTTAGATACCGACTATTTTGAAGATACAAACCTCTCTCAGTTTGATGTCCTCGTAATTCCTGAAGGATACTATGGCAGCATATTTGATGCCGTTGTGCTGAATAAAATAAAGGAATGGGTTAAAGCGGGTGGAAAACTCATCGCCATTGGCCGGGCCGCCGGTTCTTTTGCAAATAAGGATGGATTTTCCCTAAAGAGCAAAGAAGCTGCAACTTCTAAAGATACCGCTGCAACAGGAAACCTGGTTCCTTACAACCAGCGGGAAAGGGAAAGCATAAAAAACACGATTACGGGAAGTATAATTAAAACTAAAGTAGATAACACCCATCCTATGGCCTTTGGCTATAAGGATACCTATTTTAGCCTGAAGCTGGACAGCGACAGTTACCAATTGCTTGATAACGGCGGCTATAATGTGGCCTATATACAGCAACCGGAGGTAGTGGCAGGATTCGTGGGAAGTGAAGCTGAAAAAAACCTGGAAAATTCGATGGTTTTTGGAGAAGAAAGGATGGGCAGCGGCAGTATTATTTATCTTATCGATAATCCGCTTTTCAGGGATTTCTGGGAAAATGGAAAACTGTTTTTTGTAAATGCCGTTTTCTTTGTTAATAACAATAAGTTCAGATTATAACATTAAAATTATCATTGGGAAATGAGAATGTCCAAATATTTATTCATGATCTTTTTTACTTGGGGGATCAACGTTTTTGCGCAGGAGAACGGAGAAAAATTCAGCGTAAACTTTGAAACTTTTACCTTAAAGAACGGTTTAAACGTGATCCTGCATGTAGACGAATCGGACCCGGTAGTTGCCGTGGCACTTACTGCGCACGTAGGTTCTGCCCGTGAAAAGGAAGGCCGCACAGGCTTTGCTCATTTATTTGAGCATTTGCTCTTCCTGGAATCTGAAAATTTAGGAAAGGGAGGACTGGATAAGATGAGTGCCAGGATTGGCGGCTCCGGTGCAAACGGTTCCACCAGCCGGGACCGTACCAATTATTTCCAGACCGTGCCTAACGATGCCCTGGAAAAAATGATCTGGGCAGAAGCCGATAAGCTGGGATATTTTATCAATACGGTAACCGAACCTGTACTTGCCAAGGAAAAAGAAGTGGTGAAAAATGAAAAAAGGCAGCGGGTAGATAATGAACCTTACGGGCATACCATGTATGTAATAGACAAAAACCTTTATCCTGAAAGCCATCCCTACAGCTGGGAAGTGATTGGATCTTTAGAAGACCTTCAGAATGCCACTTTACAGGATGTAAAAGATTTTTACAATAGATGGTATGTACCTAATAATGTTACTCTCACCATAGCAGGAGATTTTGATAAGGCACAGGCAAAGGAATGGGTACATAAATATTTTGATGAAATTCCTTCAGGAGAAGAAATTAAGAGGCAGGAGAAACAGCCGGTAAACCTGCAGGAGACCAAAAAACTGTATTATGAAGATAATTTTGCAAACCTGCCACAGCTAACCATGGCCTGGCCTACGGTATATTCTTATGCTGAAGATGCCTATGCCCTGGATTTACTTACCACCTATCTTTCTGAAGGAAAAAACGCGCCGCTTTATCAAAGCCTGGTGGCAGACAAACAACTTACCAGCAGGGTGCGCATGTATAATTATACTTCTGAACTTGCCGGCCAGCTGATGCTTCAGGTAACCGCTTACGATGGCAAAGATTTGGATTCAGTAAAAGCCGCGATAGAAGAAACCTTCAAAAAATTTGAAGAAGAAGGCATTCCGCAGAAAGATTTAAAACGCATAAAAGCGGGCCAGGAAACCAGTTTCTATAACAGTATTTCCAGCGTGTTGGGGAAAGGATTTCAACTGGCCCAATATAAAATTTTTGCTGATGATCCTGATTACATAAATAAGGAAGTAGATAAAATTCTTGCCGTTACACAGGAAGACGTGATGCGGGTATATGAAAAATACATTAAAAACAAGCCATTTGTGGCTACCAGCTTTGTACCAAAAGGACAGGTAGCACTGGCACTGGAAGATTCTGAAGAAGCCGAAGTGGTTGAAGAAAAAATAGTAGAAGGAGCTGAAGGTGATTTTGATCTTAACAAAGACGTGGCTTACGAGAAAACTCCTTCTTCATTTGACAGAAGCGTGGAGCCTCCCTACGGAGCTAAACCTGAACTAATTGAGCCCGAAATATGGAAAACCAATTTGCCTTCCGGTTTAAAAATTCTTGGAATCAGCAATACCGAAGTGCCACTGGTGAAATTTTCCCTGGAAATTCCTGGCGGACTTCTGCTGGAAAATAAAAATAAAGTTGGTGTTTCTAACCTGCTTGCCGAAATGATGACCAAAGGAACCGCAAATAAAACTCCGCAGGAACTGGAAGAGGCTATAGAACTCTTAGGTTCAGACATACGGGTGAACGCGGGAGACGAAAAAATTACCTTAAGCGGCAGTACCCTGGCAAAAAATTATGACAAGACCATTGCCCTGCTTCAGGAAATATTACTGGAGCCAAGATGGGACGAAGAAGAATTTAAACTTGCCAAACAACAGGTGCTAAGTGAAATTCAGCAAATGCAGGCAGACCCCAACAGCATTGCCAGCAATGAATTTAGAAAGGTTATTTATGGAAAAAATAATATTCTATCCCACAATAACATGGGCACAAAAACTTCAGTAGAAAGCATTAGCCTGAATGATCTTAAGGACTATTATAACAATTATCTTTCCCCTTTAAATTCTTCCTTTCTTGTAGTGGGAGCGCTTGAGCAGCAGGAGGCAGTAGCGCCATTAAAAGGAATTGGGGCTAACTGGAAAGTAAAGAATGTATCTATTCCAGAAGTACCTGAACCTAAAATTCCTGATCAGTCCCAGGTTTATTTTTATGATATTCCCGGCGCAAAACAATCTGTCTTCCGTTTTGGAACACCTGCCCTCGCTGCAAAAGATGAAGATTTTTACCCTGCCGAAGTGATGAACTACAGGCTGGGCGGCGGTAGTTTTGCCTCCCAGCTCACCCAGGAACTCCGGGAAGGAAAAGGGTATACCTATGGAATACGCTCTGGGTTTTACGGAGATACACACAAAGGTCCGTTTATGATTTCTACCGGGGTACGTTCTAATATTACAGGGGATGCGGCCAAACTTATACAGGAAATCCTGCAAAAATATCCTGAAAATTTTGACCGCAAAGACCTGGAAGTTACCAAAGGCTATATGATTAAAAGCAACGCCAGGAAATTTGAAACACTAAATTCCAAACTGGATATGCTTAGTGATATTAACAACTACGGCCTTGCCAAAAATTATGTGAAGCAACGTGAGCAGCTTGTTGAGAACATGACGCTGCAGGACATTAGAAATCTTGCTGAAAAATATGTAGACCCAGACAGGATGTATTATGTGATTGTTGGTGATGCCGAAACGCAACTGGATAAATTAAAGAACCTGGGGTATGGGGAACCTGTACTGTTAAACCCCGGGGAAGAAGAGTAAGAAAAAAATCCTAAGAAAAGCGGGACAAAATTTATGTTCCGCTTTTCTTTTTCTAAAAATTGAAAATATTGCAGGCCAATAGCTTTTCTTCTGGAATTTAAACTTTCTTTATAAAGCTTATCGATATCTTTTTAGTAGCTTTAAAAGAAAAATTTCCAGGCATTTTGGAGCAATCAACATTGCCAAAGTACATTTCTTTTATCCTTTCCGGCACAATTATTCTGGGACTCGTCCTTTCTTATTTCATTTTTCCTTCTTTTAAAGCTTTTACAGACCATACTGTAGAAATTATTATAAATGCTGATACGCAGGAAACGCACCGCTATTTCCGGCAGTTTGGGATTTGGGGCCCCATAGCGATTATTCTCTTTATCATCATCCAGATGTTCCTGATTTTTTTCCCGTCCTGGTTGCCCATCATTATTGCGGTTATGGCTTATGGGTTTTGGTGGGGTGTTCTTATAGGAATGACAGGTGTTATGCTGGCTTCTGCAATTGGGTATTACGTGGGAACAAAATTGGAAAATGTAGTGCGTAAAATCATTGGGGAAGAAAAACTTCAAAAAATGGACTTCTGGATCACCAATTACTCCTTCGTTTCGGTTATCCTGTTCAGGATTTCTCCTTTTCTCTCGAATGATTCCATCAGTTTTATCGCGGGAATTCTGGAAATGAAATTCAGGAAATTCATGCTGGCAACTTTTACCGGTATGCTTCCACTCTCTATAGCCATCGCATATTTTTCAGAAGATATAGATACCCTGGAAGATGGCATGTACTGGATTGGAGGCGCAGGCCTGGTGGCCTATGGGATTTATATTTTTATAGATGTGAGAAAAAGAAAGAAGAAAGGGATTTCGAATTCCTGACCTTCATTTTATGGTTTTTTTATAATTCTGTAGTTGAGCTTCTCCTTGTAAAATACTTAACTTCAGGCTACAACCAAAAACCGAAGAAGATGATTTCTGTGAAGACTGACGCAAAGGATTTGGAAAAATATTACCATCCCTTAAACGATTCCGAAGATCTTGACCCGCTGCTGGAGAATATTGGGAATTCAAAATATGTTCTTTTAGGTGAAGCGAGCCACGGGACGCATGAATATTACACCTGGCGGGCCAAAATCTCGAAGCGGCTTATCGAAGAAAAAGGATTTTCTTTTATCGCTGTTGAAGGCGACTGGCCCGATTGCTACAAGATCAATAAATGGATTAAAAATTATCCAGATTCCGAAGAAGATATACAGGATGTACTTAAGGAATTTCACCGCTGGCCAACCTGGATGTGGGCAAACTGGGAAATTGCCGCGTTTGCCAAATGGCTAAAACAACATAACCGCACCCGGGAAGAAAGCAACAAAGTTGGATTCTACGGATTAGATGTTTACAGCCTCTGGGATTCTATGGAAATTATTGTGGATTACCTGGAAAAAGAAGATCCCGATACGGCAAAACTGGCAAAAAACGCTTTTCAGTGTTTTGAACCGTATAAAGCCAGGGACTCGTATGCATCGGTTTTTAAGTCGGCTAAAGAAGGCTGTAAAGATGAAGTTATAAAGCTGCTGAAAGAAGTTCGCCAAAATGCCCATAAATATGATACAGAAAAGGAAGCCGATCTTAATGCTGAAATAAACGCTCTGGTAATGGCCAATGCTGAAAAATACTACGAAGCCATGGCCGGCTTTGGAGATGATTCCTGGAACGTAAGGGACCGGCATATGGTGGAAACCTTAAACACGCTGATGGATTATCATGATGACAATGCTAAAGTAATTGTATGGGAACATAATACGCATATTGGCGATGCCCGGGCCACAGGAATGGCTTCCAGCGGTTTGTTGAACGTGGGCCAGCTGGTAAGGGAACAACATGAAAAAGATGGAGTGGTTTTGGCAGGATTCGGTTCCTATAAAGGTTCCGTAATGGCGGGAAGCAGCTGGGGTGCTCCCATGAAAGAAATGCGAATGCCCGAAGGAATAGAAAACAGTTTAGAAAGCCTGCTTCATCAGGCAAAACCTAAGGATAAACTGATCATTTTTAATCAAAATAAAGAGTTAGCTGAAACCTTTTCAGAAAAAATAGGCCATCGGGCCATAGGCGTAGTTTACGATCCCGGTTGGGAAAGGGGGAATTATGTGCCCTCAAAAGTTTCAGAACGTTATGACGCTTTTCTGTTTTTAGATGAAACAAAAGCTTTACATCCTCTCAAATTAAAACCAAATGGTGAACTTACCCCGGAAACTTATCCCTTCGGAATTTAAATTAAAGCAAAATAAAATTAGATAAAATTATGAGCAGTACAGAAAAGATTAGAGAAATACTCGGCAAAGACGCAGATTATTACCTGGATTATAAAAGTGAAAAAATCAGCAAAGACCGGTTGGAAATTCCCGGGCCTAATAGCGTGGATAACTTCAGGGAAAGTGACCGCAACCCGCAGGTTCTAAGAAGCCTTAACCATCTCTATAACCATGGCGCATTAGGCGGCACGGGTTACATTAACATCCTGCCAATTGACCAGGGAATAGAACATTCGGCTGCTTTTTCTTTTTACAAAAACCAGGATTATTTTGATCCTGAAAACATTGTAAAACTGGCCATTGAAGCCGGGTGTAACGGGGTTGCCTCCACTTTTGGAGCTTTGGCCCTGCATTCCAGGAAGTACGCCCATAAAATCCCTTTTATCGTTAAGATTAACCATAATGAACTGCTCACCTATCCCAATAAATACGACCAGATTCCCTACGGAACGGTAAAAGAAGCCTGGAATATGGGGGCCACAGCGATTGGCGCCACCATTTATTTTGGGTCGCCGGAAAGCAACAGGCAAATCCAGGAAATAGCCGCTGCCTTTGAAGAAGCACATCAGCTTGGAATGGCGACAATCCTTTGGTGTTATACCAGGAACAATGATTTTAAAACCGATGAAGAAGATTTCCATACTGCCGCAGATCTCACGGGGCAGGCCAATCATATTGGCGTGACCATAAAAGCCGATATCATCAAACAAAAATTGCCAACCACCAACTTTGGCTTTAAAAAGATCAAATTTGCCAAATATGATGATGAAATGTACGAAAGCCTGGCCACAGACCATCCCATAGATCTCTGCCGGCTTCAGGTGGCCAACTGTTACATGGGAAAAATAGGACTGATTAATTCCGGCGGTGGTTCTAAAGGAGAATCAGATTATAAGGAAGCGGTTAGAACTGCAGTTATCAATAAGCGTGCAGGCGGCTGCGGACTTATAATGGGAAGAAAAGCCTTTCAGCGTCCTTTGAAAGACGGAGTGGATATCCTGCAAAGCGTACAGGAAGTATATCTGAATGATGAAATTAGCATCGCCTGATTTTTGTTGAAAATAATAAACAGGTAATTACTCTATTTTCATAGTCCTTCCAGATTTTACGGGAGGACTTTTTAATGATACCATGGAAGGTTCAAGTTTGATTCAAAAGTGAATCCAGCCTTCAGCTTTTCAATTTGTTTTGTTAATAATTAATGAAAACCTACAAGAAAAAATACCTTGCAGGTGAAATTGCTAAACCGTTCTCACCTGCAATTCTTTTCTTGCGGGCTTTTCAGCAGAAAAATTTACCGGTTCCCCGTACAGGTCAAAGTCGGCAGCATCGGTAATTTTTACCTCATAAAATTCTCCTGTTTTCAGGTAAATGGAAGTCGCATCAATTAAAACTTCATTATCAACATCGGGAGAATCGGCTTCTGTCCTTCCAATAAAATAATTTCCTTCTTTGCGGTCTATCACCACTTTAAATATTTTCCCAATTTTCTGCTGGTTAAGTTCCCAGGAAATCTGCGACTGGATTTCCATAATCTCGTTCGCCCTTTGCTGCTTCACTTCCTGGGGCACATCATCTTCAAGATTATAAGCATGGGTGTTTTCTTCATGGGAATAGGTAAAACAGCCAAGCCTTTCAAAACGCATTTCCTGCACCCATTGCTTCAGCTCCTGGAAATGTGCTTCGGTTTCTCCGGGATAACCTACAATTAAAGTGGTTCTAATGGCCATTTCAGGAACAATTTCCCTAAACTTTCTAAGAAGTTTTGTCGTTTTTTCGTGGGTTGTGCCGCGGCGCATGGACTTTAGTAAATCATCTGAAATATGCTGAAGAGGAATATCCAGATAATTGCAAATTTTAGGCTCCCGCTTCATTACTTCCAGCACATCCATAGGAAAACCGGTTGGAAAAGCATAATGCAGGCGAATCCACTCAATTCCTTCCACTTTCACCAGATTTTCAAGAAGTTCAGCTAAGTTGCGTTTCTTATAAAGGTCCAGGCCGTAATAGGTAAGATCCTGGGCGATCAATATAAGTTCCTTCACCCCGTTGGCAGCAAGTTTTTTAGCTTCAGCCACAAGATGTTCTATAGGAGTAGATTTATGGCCGCCGCGCATTAAAGGAATGGCACAAAACGAACAAGGCCGGTCACAGCCTTCAGCAATTTTTAGATAAGCATAATTTTTAGGAGTAGTGGTTAAACGTTCCCCAATAAGCTCATGCTTATAATCGGCTTCCAGAGCTTTTAATAAGCCGGGTAATTCTGTAGTTCCAAAATACTGGTCTACATTGGGAATTTCCTTTTGAAGATCTGGTTTATACCTTTCGCTCAAACATCCCGTAACAAAAACCTTATCTAACTCTCCCTGTTCTTTCTTTTCAACAAATTCAAGAATAGTGTTTACCGACTGTTCTTTGGCGTTATCAATAAAACCACAGGTGTTAATTACCACAATATTCCCATCTTCTTCGTGCACCACCTCCTTATTGTTGGCTTTCAACTGCCCCATAAGCACCTCACTGTCATACACATTCTTGCTACAGCCCAGTGTTACTACATTTATCCTGTTCTTCTTAATCGACTTCGTCCTCATTGCATCCTTAATTTGGAGTGCAAAAGTAATGAAGATGAATGACATAGTCTCATGTTCCGGAATTTTTAAGAGGAATAGCCATCCCGCCTTGCCCTACAGCACAGAATTGATGAATTTTATCCTATTTTTGACGAACCAAATTTTAATAAAGCTATTATGTTTTTGGACAATCTTCGTAGCATTCAGATTAAATATTATTTTCTTGCAATTTTAGGAATTAGCGTTTTCTCCTGCAAAACAAGCCAGGGAACGGGAACGCAAACTGAAGCTGTTGCCCCTGAAGAAAATCTGCTATCAGAACAGCTGGTGATGAGCACCCTCTGGTTCCAGCATTCCCTTGAAGCCAAACAACTTTATATACGATGTTATGAACTGGCAAAGGTGAAGCTTCTTGCCAATAATACACCTGCAGAAAACGGGAAACCTAATGCCGTGGTGCTGGATATTGATGAAACTGTGCTGGATAACAGTGCTTATGAAGCGCGCCTCATAGAAAATGGCGAAAATTATGCTTCAGATACCTGGGCAAAATGGGTAAATGAAGAAAATGCACCCGCACTTCCCGGGGCGGTTGAATTTATAAATTTTGCGCAGGATAACAATGTACAGGTCTATTTGGTTTCAAACCGTATTGAAAGCACTTTGGATGCCACTTATAATAACCTTAAAAAAGTAGGGATTAACGTGGAAAAAGATCAAGTGCTTCTTAAAACCACCACTTCTAACAAAGATGCCAGAAGGGATAAGATAAATCAACATTACAAGATCATCCTTTTTATAGGAGACCAGTTAACCGATTTTTCCAGCGTATTTGACCATCCTGCGGAAGCCGAAGAACTGCTGAAAAATGATGAAAGCGGCCTCCAAAATAGATTGG
The DNA here is from genome assembly GCF_041679265.1 of Autumnicola aciditolerans. Lineage (NCBI taxonomy): Bacteria > Pseudomonadati > Bacteroidota > Flavobacteriia > Flavobacteriales > Flavobacteriaceae > Autumnicola > Autumnicola aciditolerans. Next base: position 30,786 of record NZ_JBGFSM010000014.1, on the reverse strand, counting down.
AGCAGGAATTTATACTGCTTCCCAACCCCATGTATGGAACTTTTGAGCAGGCGGTATATCCTGAAGGAGATTTGACCAACGAACAAAAAAGTGAAGCCAGAAAAAAAGCCCTTGACACCAAAGGGCTGTAAATTTTTCTGGAATTTAAAAATATCCCGCGGCTAAAATTTTAGCTACGGGATATCCTGTTTTGTTGAGCTTATTATTGCTTTTCTTCTTCCTTTACTTCTTTCAGCAATTCTTTTACGGCTGCCTGTATTTGAGTGTCTTCCCATTTTAGGAAAAGCTTTATTAAGAAGCGGAATAAGATTTATTTCAGCTGCTGAAATAACGGCTGGCAAAAGTAAGGCCTTACTCCTAATTTAGTGCACCTAACATATTTTTGTCCTAATGGAACGGTTTAGCCGAAGAGCTTTAAGCAAGCTTTTACACAATTTTAGAGTTGATAATGTAAAAACAGCATCAGGTCCTTTTCAAAATATCTTATAGCACCTACCACTATAGCTCCTGTAATAATATAGATCCAGCTGTATTTTTTTCTCTTCAGAAGAAAACCTCCCCAAATGATAAAGCCCACATAGGGCAAACAGAGGATTAAATTAGCGTCCAGCCACGCGCCCTGCATCATCGCCAACAGCTTCATGATAATATAAAAGATGCTGTAAAAAAAGATAACTTTACAAAAGATCTGGCGGTAATTTTCGGCCAATAATTTACTGGTCATAATTTTCGGGAGATTTTCGGCGCCGGGAAACCTCTTCATAGGCTTTAGCCCAGTTTAGCAATTCCTGCTCTTCAAAAGGTTTTGCAAAAAAGGTAATGCCCTTTGGCGCACCATTCTCTGCATAGCCCATTGGTACGGTAATAGCCGGGTATTGTGCTACTGCCGCGTATCCTGCATGATAATTATTAATAGATACTATCCCGTCCAGGTTATACTCCTGCATGGGAGCATCAAAAAACTGCTTCCCGTTGGTTTTAAGCGTGTCCTTAATTGCGGTAAATTCTTCAGGGCTGGCAGAATCTTTCATAATCCCTTCAAATAAGGACTGGCCGTAGGGAGCCCTGGTAGAAGGTACCTGGGAATTATAATGGTACACATCTCCCACATTGCTCACTTCAAGCTCCCCGCCATAATTCCTGAAATAATCTGGCAGGTCTTTTTGCATATCCAGGTTTAGCAGGCGGGTAAAATTTGGCAAATCGATATCTTCAGCTTCAAATTCCACCACCTCAGCCCCGGCTTGTTTTAGGTCACTTACTGCACGCGCATACAGTGAATCTTTCATTAAAGCTTTTATAGCACCAAAGCGTTTTCCTTTTAAAGAAGCAGCCCCCAATTCTTTTTGATAATCTGAAATTACTTTCACATTTTTTGTTGCAGGGTCTTTAGCATCCTCCCCCGTCATTGCAGAAAGGAGAATTGCGTTATCTACAACATTTTTCGTTATTGGCCCCGGCGTGTCCAGGGTGCTGGAAATAGGAACAATCCCGCCCCGGCTTAATACCCCAATTGTTGGCTTAAGCCCTACCAGGGAATTTTGGCTGGAAGGAGAAAGTATAGAACCTGAAGTCTCTGATCCTACGGCTACCGGGGCGAAATTTGCCGCCACAGCCACCGCACTTCCCGAGCTGGAACCTCCGGTATCAAAAATTTTCCTTCCGTAAGGGTTTAAGGTTTGCCCCCCTACGGCAGAATAGCCGCTTGGGCAGTCCCCGCAAAAGAAATAAGCCCATTCGCTAAGATTTGCCTTACCAAGAATAAGCGCACCATTTTCCTTTAATTTTTTAACTATAAAAGCATCCTCAGTAGTATTGTTTTGCAGTGCCACCGCTCCGGCGGTGGTAGGCATATTTCGAGTGTCTATATTGTCCTTCAGCAAAACAGGAATACCGAATATTGGATGTTCCCTGCCTGATTTTTTTGCATCTTTCTCCCTTGCCTCCTCAAGTAAATTTGGATTTAAAGAAATTACAGAATTTAATGACAGGTCGTTATTACGGTCAAATTTCTGAATACGCTTCAGATAAAACAGCGAGAGTTCCTCATAACTAAGTTTGCCTGCCGCGATGGCCTCCTGAATTTCAGGGATACTTTTATCAAAGATTAGAGATTTTACTTCAGCATAGCGGGCATCAGGAAATTGAGAGATCGCCTCTGCAAAAGGGGCCATAAGGGAATCCTTTTGTATAAATTTTGAGTCCAGCACCTTAAATTCCATCTCTTCAGGGGCGGCCACTGTATCCTGAACCGGGGTTGCTTCCTGATTTTCCTTTTTATTATCGGCACAGGAAGTTACTGTAAGAAAAATAACGGGAAGAATGGAAAGTAAAAGCTTTTTCATCTGAAATATTTTTATGATTATTTTCTATTGATATTGTAGAGATATCCTTAACGAATAATTCTGCCGGAAGTAAAAACTGGATATTGAAGAACAGTTCTTTATACTATTTAAAGAAGGAATCTACAAATTCGTACTTATTAAAAACCTGTAAATCTTCCACTCCCTCTCCTACTCCAATATATTTTACCGGAATCTGGAACTGGTCGCTTATTCCAATTACCACACCACCTTTGGCTGTACCGTCCAGTTTGGTTACGGCAAGGGCAGTAACCTCTGTAGCCGCGGTGAATTGTTTTGCCTGTTCAAAAGCATTCTGGCCGGTAGAACCATCCAAAACTAATAGAACTTCGTGCGGGGCATCGGGTATCACCTTTTGCATCACTCTCTTTACTTTAGTGAGCTCCTTCATAAGATTAACCTTATTATGCAATCTTCCCGCGGTATCTATTAACACCACATCTGCATTTTGTTTTACGGCGCTCTGAACAGTATCAAATGCCACAGAAGCAGGGTCACTCCCCATGCTCTGTTTTACAATGGGAACATCTGTTCTTTCTGCCCAGATTTGCAGCTGGTCTATGGCCGCAGCCCTAAAAGTATCTGCAGCGCCAAGAACCACCTTTTTTCCTGCATTTTTAAACTGATGGGCCAGTTTGCCGATAGTAGTGGTTTTTCCCACCCCATTTACACCTACTACCATAATCACATGAGGCGTGGCCGTTTTGGGAATATGAATTTCTGAAGCTTCCCCGCTGTTGGTTTCTGAAAGCAAACCCGCAATTTCTTCTCTAAGAATCTTATTAAGTTCTTCTGTTCCCAGGTACCTGTCCCTGGCAACCCTTTCTTCAATCCTTTTAATAATTTTTATTGTGGTTGCCACACCAACATCGCTGCTCACCAGCACATCTTCCAGCTCATCCAGTACCTCATCATCCACCCTGGACTTCCCGGCAACAGCTTTACTCATTTTAGAAAGAAAACTGCTTTTGGACTTTTCCAGTCCTTTATCCAGGGTTTCCTTCTTTTCTTTTGAAAAAAACTTTTTAAATAAACTCATTTTATGGTAGGTTTAAAATCACAAAATTCCGGAAGTACAATCCAGAACGAGAAGTGTAAATATAAACAAAAAGAAAAAGCCGTCCAGAATAACCCGGGACGGCTTTTTTAAATTATACAAGGAAAAATTCCGATTATTTTTTATTTAAAAAATCGTTTACATCCTCAGGAGTCATGATTGCTTCCACAAAGGTATAGGCACCTGTCTTTGGAGATTTCACCATCTTTATTGCCTTGGTCAATCTTTTAGACCCTGTTTGTAATGCTGCTACTGATTTCTTTGCCATGACTCTATATTATTTAATTTCTTTATGAACCGTCATCTTTTTAAGGATAGGATTGAATTTCTTCAATTCCAGCCTGTCTGGAGTGTTCTTTTTATTCTTTGTAGTAATATATCTTGAGGTTCCAGGTTTACCTGTTGCCTTGTGCTCTGTACATTCTAATATAACCTGTACACGGTTTCCTTTCTTTGCCATTTCGTTCTGTTTTTTTACTTAGGACTTATTTCTTCATGAATCCTTTTTCTCTAGCCTCTTTAATTACAGCAGAGATGCCTTTCTTATTGATATTTTTAAGCGCTGAGGTAGAAACTTTTAAAGTTACCCATCTATCCTCTTCAGGAATAAAAAAACGTTTTTTAACCAAATTGGCATTAAATTTACGTTTGGTCTTGTTCATTGCGTGAGAAACATTATTCCCGACCATCGCTTTTTTACCCGTAAGTTCACAAACTCTTGACATTGCTCTATTCTTTAAACTCGTTATTTAAAACAGGCTGCAAATTAACGATTTTTTTACCAAACCGCCAACAGAAATTAAAAATATTTACCAGAGCCTGCTTTTAAGAGGTTTCCATAGTTAAAGCAGTACCTCAGGAGCTTTTGCGGCTTTAAATTCTGGTTAATTCCTTCAGAATCATTTCAAAAGCTTTATTCACGGTCTTTTTCACCACCTGCTCCCGGCTATTTCCAAAAATATATTTTTTAGAAAACAGCTTATCAGGAGTGGCCAGTGCAATAAAAACAGTGCCTACCTCAGCATCACTTTCCCCTTTCGTAGGGCCGGCATTTCCAGTGGTAGCAATAGCATAATCAGACTTAAACATTTCCCTGGCATTTTTAGCCATTTTCTCGGCCACCTGTGCGCTTACCACACTATGCTCTTTAATTAAGGCTGAAGGAATCTTTAAAATTTCTTCTTTGGCCTGGGTGGCATAAGAAACAATGCCGCCTTTAAAGCATTTTGAAGCGCCCGGGTTTAAGGTAAATTCGGCCGCCAGCTCTCCTCCGGTACAACTCTCTGCAGCAGAAAGAAACTGGTTGCGGGAAGTGAGGATTTTACTAATGGTAACTGCAATATCATCATCTGCAGCAACAGAATCTGCCACAATATCTTCAATAAGAGGATACAGCTTTTCAAATTCTTTTTCTATGGCTTGTTTAAGTTCGTCTTCCTTTTGTCCTTTGCCAGATAATCTAAGGCGTACATTGCCAAGGTCTGGCAAATAAGCCAGCTTTATAAAATCTGGAAGGTTATTCTCCCATTCTTCAATCCTTTTGGCAATAGCACTCTCTCCCAGTCCATAAGTGCGAATGGTTTTGTGGTAAATAAACGGACGATCAAATTCTTCCTTTAAACGCGGAATAATTTGCATTTCCATGAGCTTCTTCATTTCAAAAGGAACTCCCGGAACAGCAATGTAAACGGTTTTCTCTTTTTTTATCCACAATCCCGGAGCAGTACCAAATTTATTGTGCAGCACGGTGGCTTTAGAAGGCACCATAGCCTGTTCCCTGTTTAAATCTGAAAGCTGGGCGTTCTCAATTTTCCTAAAAAGTTCTTCAATATGCTTCAGCACCTCTTCATTGAGCTGCAAGGTATCTTCAAAAAACTCACAGAGGGAATATTTGGTAACATCGTCTTTAGTGGGGCCAAGGCCACCGGTAATAATTACCACGTTCGCACGGCTTCCTGAATCCTTCAGGGTTTGGAGGATATGCTCTTTATCATCTTCAATAGAAATAATCTGGTGCACCGCGATGCCAATCTGGTTAAGTTCCTGTGCAATATGTGCGGAATTGGTATCTACAATTTGACCAATCAGGATCTCGTCACCAATCGTAATAATTTCAGCCGTCATTATAAATTGAAATCGCGCTTTAGAGCAATGCTCGCCACATTAACTTTTTTGGTTATTAGAGCTGCTGCTTCCGGCACCTGATCTTTTAACTGTCCTTTTTTAGACCATGCCTCAATCACCTGGATCTGGTCCATTAGGTTTAATCCAAAAAGTTGCAGATTGGGTTTCATTTTATGGGCAAACTGGTATGCCAGCCCCGGATTGTCATTTTCTATAGCCTCATTCATTGCCTCCACATCTGGCGGGATTTCTTCCAAAAAGGTTTGTACCACCACCATCATAAAATCTTCATCCCCACCGGCCATTTCTTTTACTTCGTCCAGGTTATAGTTGTTCATAGGTTATTTGATTTGGATTCTAAAAATTTCTTCTTGACCAATAAAGCCGGTTAGCCTGTCATTTACTTCCACTTTTCCAACACCAGACGGAGTACCGGTAAAAATCACATCTCCAATTTTAAGCGTAAAAAAGGTGGAAACGTAAGCAATTAGCTCATCAATCTTCCATAGCATTAGGGAAGTATTGCCGCTTTGCACGGTTTTATCATTTTTCAAAAGACTAAAGTTAAAATTATTTATGTCTTTTATCTCCTTTTTATTCAACCATTTTTCTCCTATTACAGCGGCACCGTCAAATGCTTTCGCCTTTTCCCAGGGCAGCCCTTTTTCTTTTAATTTCTGCTGAAGGTCCCTGGCAGTAAAATCTATTCCCAGCCCAACTTCATCATAATATTTATGGGCGAATTTTTGCTGAATATGCTTTCCTACTTTCTTGATTTTTACCAGCACCTCCACTTCGTAATGTACCTCATTTGAAAAATCAGGAATAAAAAACGGTTGTTTTTTTAACAATATCGCTGTATCGGGCTTCTGAAAGATTACCGGCTCTTCGGGTTTTTCATTTTTTAATTCAGAGATATGTTCTGTATAATTTCTTCCAATGCAGATAATTTTCATGCTGCGGCGGTTAATTGGTTAAGGTTATTTTGAATGCCGGCGCGGGAATTTCACCTTTAAGCACCGGATTGGAATGATCTAAAATATTCATTTTTTTCCAACCATTGGTGTCTTTAAAAAAGGAATTACTGCTATTGCCCTCCTCCTCCAGCACTCCTTTAAAAACCGGCAGGTATTTTACTATCTTCAAGTCTTTATAAACTACCGTGTCTTTTTCCCGGTAAATGCGGTAGTCTTTTTCTTCAACATATTTATTTTCTTCAATAAACAAGTGTTCCACTGCTACAAAAAATCCTTCTTCAGGAATAAAAATTTCGTATTCCAGAAGCGGGATTTTAATTTGGAACCGATTAGGTTTTTTGGTAATAATAAGATCCGCTTTTAATAAATCTTCTCCGGGAAATCCATTTTCATCAACAGCGAGTATCCTTAATCTGAATTTTGCGCCCCTGCGAGAGTTTGCACCTGTAGAAAAGAAGCGTACCTCCACTTCCTTAAGAAAGCATCCTTCTTCAAACTCTTGCGGTCTCGCATAATACCTCGCGATGGTACTTGGAAACTGGCCGCCACTAAAATTCCCCAGCCCCACATATTCTTTCCCCCTGAAATCGTTTATTTTTTCAGCATGTTCTTCAGTAATATTATATAGCAGCACTTCAGACAAAACATTAATCTCCGGCTGCATCTTTATTACTTTATTCTGAAGGCCGGCAAGCGAAACCCTTTTGGTTTTAAAACCCACGTAACTAAATTTTAGCAACGTATTGCTGTTTACACCCTTCAGCAAAAAAGAAAACCTGCCCTGCCCATCTGTTGAAGTACCGCGGTGCCCTTCTTCAAGAACAATATTTACGTAGGGCAACGGCTCTGAAGTAACGGCATTCACCACCTGTCCCACAACATGGGTCTCCTGGGCCGTTGTAAGATAAAAGCACAGCATCACCAGGGCGAGAGGAAGCGGTTTCATCCTTCTTAGGAAAGCTTGTTGTTAAGCCTTCTAAGTTTAATGGCGGTAAGTACTTTTTTGGTATAGAGCGGAAATTCGGCATTCTGTATCCAGCCAAAATAGCCTGGTTCTTCTTCCAGCACTTTTTCCACCAGTTTTCCTTTATATTTTCCAAAAGAGAATATTTCCTGCCCTTTTTTGTCATAACAAATAAACCCTGCAAAATCTGCAAACCTTCTTCTGGCGCTATATCCGGCCAGCCATTTTATATCATTGGTAAGATCTTCATACCGATCCAGTTGAGATTTAAGCACTTCATAGGTGGCATGGGTATCGGCTTCAGCGGCATGGGCGTCTTCGAGATTTTTTCCGCAGTAGAACTGATAGGCTGCAGAAAGGGTGCGTTGTTCTTTTTTATGGAAAATAGTCTGTACATCTACCGCATACATATTTTTCATTTCAAAATCCACTTCTGCACGAAGCATTTCTTCTGCCAGCAAAGGAATATCGAACCTGTTAGAATTATACCCACCCAGGTCACATCCTTTTATGATCTCATAAATTTGAACTGCCAATTCTTTAAAAGTAGGTTCGTTAGCTACTTTTTCATTAGAAATCCCATGTATGGCCACCACCTCTTCAGGAATATTCATTTCAGGATTTACCAGCCAGCTCCGGCTTTCCTTATTGCCATTAGGGTAAACCTTTAAGACCGCGATTTCCACAATACGGTCTTTTACAAGGTTGGTCCCTGTGGTTTCCAGATCAAAAAAACAAATAGGTTTGGTGAGTTTTAATTCCATGAAATTATTTTTTCCAAAGATACTATAAAATAAGAAAGCCATGGATTTCTCCACGGCTATCTCATGTTCATATTGGCGGGTTAGCATGAGCTAATTTAGTCGGCAAAGACGTCCCTGGTTGGTTCAACTACAGAATTTACAACGTGAATGATCCCGTTTTTGGCATCAATATCAGATTTTACCACTTCTGCTCCCCCAACATAAATTACATTTCCACTCATTTCTGTATCTATGGTAATTTCTTCTTCTGAAGAAGTTTCTATGGCCTGTGAGCTGTTAAAATCTACAGCGTTAACCTTGCTTGGTAAAATATGCCGTTGAATAAACCTGGCTAATTGCGCTTTGTTACTGGGGTCTGTAAGCATGTTAAATTTCTCCAGCGGCATGTCCTGGAAAGCCTGATTGGTAGGGGCAAATACGGTTACCGGGCCTGTAAAATCCAGCTTCATATCGATATTGGCCATTTTAGCCAATGCTGCAAAAGTAGAAAGGTTCTTATCCATTCCCACCAGGCTAATAATGTCATAATCCTCTGTGTCTACACCTCCGAACATATTATCGTAATCCATTTCTGTAGCCGGGTAAGGCAAAGCGCCAAGGGTATTTGTAGTCCTGCCCTGTTCATAATTATCATCGGCAGATCCCGTTCCTGAAGTTCCTCCACATCCATATAGAGAGAGTCCTACAACGGTTACAAATGCAACTAAAACAGATTTTAAATAAAGCGTTTTCATATTATTTCGGTTTTTAGTGTTAACAATTTTTTTCCTGAAGCTTACGCCCTGGTTTTCTATTAACTTTAAGATACAAATTGCCGCACATCTTAACTATTTTAAAAACAGAACTTTAACACCTATAATTAAACTTTAAATCTTTTTAAGAATCTTAGCAACATTTACTTTAGTTCCTGGAAATAAAAAAGCCGCAGATGATTTCCGCGGCTTATAAATTAACTTGAAATTTTCACTTTAAATTTCCCTCTCTTTATCAAAATCTTCCAGATACTGTGCCACCCGTTGCACAAACTGGCCGCCTAGAGCACCATTTACCACACGATGATCGTAACTATGAGAAAGGAACATTTTATGGCGGATTCCTATAAAATCCCCATCGGGAGTTTCTATAACTGCCGGTACTTTTCTAATAGCGCCCAGAGCCAGGATGCCCACCTGCGGCTGATTAATAATAGGTGTTCCCATTACACTCCCAAATGTACCCACGTTGGTCACCGTATAAGTTCCTCCCTGGATCTCGTCTGGTTTTAGTTTGTTCTGCCGGGCACGTGCGGCAAGATCGTTTACCGCCTTTGCCATTCCAACAAGATTCAGCCTGTCGGCATTTTTTATTACCGGAACAATAAGGTTCCCATCCGGAAGCGCGGCGGCCATTCCTAAATTGATATTTTTCTTTTTAATGATTTTATCCCCATCCACTGAAATATTGATCATTGGAAAATCCCGGATGGTTTTTGCAACCGCTTCCATAAAAATTGGCGTAAATGTGAGTTTTTCGCCTTCCCTTTTTAAGAATGCTGCTTTATGTTTATTACGCCAGTTCCAGATGTTGGTAACATCTACCTCAATAAAGCTTTGTACGTGTGCCGATTTTTGAACGCTGTCCACCATGTGGTGGGCAATCATTTTACCCATACGGCTCATCTCTATTATTTCATCTTCACCAGACCTTACCGGGGTTTCCTGTTTTGCTACTGCAGGTTCCAAACGGGAAGTTTCCACTTTTTCTCCCTGGGGAGCCTGTTTAGGCTTTTGAGCAGCGGAAGTAGAACCATTTTCAACATAAGCCAGGATATCGTGCTTGGTGACCCGGCCATCTTTTCCTGTGCCACTGATTTTTTCAAGTTCCTCAAAACTTATGTTCTCTTCCCTGGCAATATTCTTCACCAGCGGAGAATAAAAACGGGAAGAACCTGAAAAATCTTCAGCGGACGTTTGCTTTGCATTTTCAACGCTTGCTTCTACTTCTTCCACAAAAGTTTCTTCGTCTTCCGGTTCTTCTTCAAAATCGAAAGAATCATCGCTATCAATTTCTGCTTCAGTTTCAATTATAGCAATTGTCTGCCCCACCTGCACCACATCATCTGCTTCAAAAAGTTTTTCCACAAGTTTGCCATCCACTTCACTTGGCACTTCACTGTCTACTTTATCTGTGGCAATCTCTAGCACCGGTTCATCTGCTTCTATGGTCTCTCCCACTTCTTTTAACCAGCTTGTGATAGTAGCTTCAGCAACGCTTTCCCCCATTTTGGGTAACTTCAGTTCGAATTTTGCCATATTTATAATTGAAAGATGTTTTTGATTAAATCGTTTGCGAATTTACTCAAATTATCAGTCTGTTAATATTAAAAAATCAATAAAATTCAATTTTACTGAATTTCTTCATTCTAACAGACTTAAGGAGCCTGGGGTAAAATTACAATTTCAACTGCTGAATCTAAAAAGAATAACATGTTTTTAAGTTGAAACAGCATGAACAAACCACATGGTTACTCCAGGTAATATTAGTTTTTCATTGAATTTTCAAAGGGTACACGGTTGGTAATACTTCTTCCCAGCGTAACTTCATCTGCATACTCCAGCTCATCCCCCACCGAGATTCCGCGGGCAATAGTTGAGGTTTTAACAGGCGTAGCCTGGAGCTGTTTAAAAATGTAAAAATTAGTGGTATCACCTTCAAGGGTGCTGCTAAGAGCAAAAATGATTTCTTCCACTTTGCCGGCTTTTACTTTTTCCACCAGCGGCTTAATGGTAAGCTGAGACGGCCCAATCCCGTCCATAGGGCTTATTTTTCCTCCCAAAACATGATAATGCCCTTTATATTGTCCTGTATTTTCTATAGCCATCACATCGCGAATATCTTCCACCACACAAACAATTTCACTTATCCTGCTCTGGTTAGCGCAAATTTCACATAGTTCCGTATCACTAATATTGAAACAGTTGCGGCACAGCTTTATTTCTGTCCTTAATTTCTTGAGGGCAGCCGCAAGTTGTTCGGTTTGGGCTTCGGGCTGTTTTAAAAGGTGAAGCACCAGCCTCAGGGCGGTTCTTTTTCCAATTCCGGGTAGCTGGGACATTTCATCTACCGCCTGTTCCAGTAATTTTGAAGAAAAATCCATTTTGCGAATTTAGTCAATTTTCAGTGATTTCTTTCAAGCCTCTCGTTTCTTCATTCCAAACCCAATCCCTCAACTTTTCACGCTATTTTCACTCTTCACTGTTTCCCGCAGATCATGCAAATTGACGCAGATATATTCGCTGAACTTGAACCTTCCCTCTTTCACTGTTTAACTCTTTAACTCTTTCCCGCATTTACTTCCTAAATTCGTAATTTCGCACCCATAATTCATATTTCATGCAGCCATACCAGATTTTGCTCCTTATTGCCGGATATTTTGGCGTACTTATATTAATTTCTTACTTGACCAGCCATGGCGGCAGCAATGCAGAATTCTTTAAGGCAAACCGCCAGGCGCCCTGGTATCTTGTAGCCTTCGGAATGATTGGCGCCTCGCTGAGCGGGGTTACTTTTATTTCTATTCCAGGTACTGTAGAAAGCCAGGGCTTTAGTTACTTCCAGGTGGTGCTGGGATATACTGTGGGTTATGCCGTAATTGGCCTGGTGCTGCTTCCTCTTTATTACCGGCTTAACCTTACTTCCATTTACACTTATCTGGAAAGCCGGTTTGGCAAATATTCTTATAAAACCGGGGCTTCTTTTTTCTTATTATCGCGTGTGGTAGGCTCCAGTTTCCGGCTATTTTTAGTAGCCAATGTTTTGCAACTTATCGTTTTTGATGCCATGGGCGTCCCGTTTTATGCCACGGTTTCCATCACCATTCTGCTTATCTGGCTTTACACGTTTAAAAGCGGGATCAATACCATTGTATGGACAGACACTTTGCAAACTTTGTTTATGCTCCTCGCTTTGGGAATTACTATAGTTTTTATTTCTGAAGACCTGGGCTTTTCCGCAGGAAACCTTCTGAATTATCTTGCGGAAAGCGATATGTCCAAAATGTTCTATTTTGAAGACTGGAAGAGCAGGGACTTCTTCTTTAAGCAGTTTATTTCAGGAGCCTTTATCGCAATTGTTATGACGGGGCTGGATCAGGATATGATGCAGAAAAACCTTACCTGCAGGACACTGAAGGATGCGCAGAAGAACATGTTCTGGTTTACCATTGTGCTTACTATTGTGAATTTTTTCTTTCTTGCCCTGGGAGTGCTTTTAACCAATTATGCCGATATAAACGGAATTACCGAAACCCGGGATGACCTTTTCCCCGCAATTGCCACCAGCGGGAATTTGGGAATTGGAGTAGCCATTTTCTTTATTTTAGGCCTTATTGCCGCGGCCTATTCCAGTGCAGACAGTGCCCTAACCGCGCTTACCACCTCTTTTAGCATCGATATTCTGGATATTGAAAAAAAATATTCCGAAGAAAAACAGGTGAAGATTAGGAAAATGATCCATATAGGCATTTCCCTGCTGCTTATTCTGGTGATGCTTATCTTTAAGTACGCTATTGCCGATAAGAGCGTGATCAATAAACTATTTGAATTTGCCGGCTATACCTATGGCCCCTTGCTGGGACTTTATTCCTACGGGCTTTTTACCAAGTGGCAGGTAAAGGATAAATTTGTTCCTGTAGTGGCGATTCTTTCCCCAATAATTTCTTACATAATAAGCATAAACAGCCTGGTGTGGTTTGGGTTTGAATTCGGATTTTTTATCCTTATCCTGAACGGCCTGCTGACCTTCCTCGGATTAATACTGGTTCGTGCCCAGCATAATTAATGTACAGGCCACTTCAACTTCAATATTTTCCTGTTGCAACAGTTTGTATAATTCAGGGTTTTCAGTGCCGGGATTAAAGATTACCCTGTTTGGCTGCAGGGACAGGATGTATTCGTAATATTCCGGTTGTCTCTTCGGATTAATATATAAGGTAATGGTATCTATATCTTCAAAAGGCAGCATCTCCTTTTTAATTTCCACACCGGCCACTTCTCCCTGCCTTAAACCTATGGCTACCGTAGGCTGCCCATAAGAAATAAGGCGATTTATCGCCATAAAAGAATACCTGGCAGGATTGGTTGATGCTCCTATTACTAATGTTTTTTTCTTCATAATACTAAAGTAGAATTTCTCTTCTGGTGTAACAACTTTTAAATTATAAAGTCTTTATAATAGAACCGGTTCTGCAGGATTACCCTATAAACTCTTGTGATGGTTAGTGTTAGAAGGTAATTCTGTGAGGCCTGCAACTCTTTGTAGAAATGCAGGCCTTTTTTTATACAAATTTGTGTAACATTTTATTTTTTGGCTCGTCTTTATAATAGAGAAGGTTCTTTTTTTGCATTTCATCACAACTATCTATTATGCATTACAAAGTATCTTGTTATATCATTAACCATCAAAATCAATCAGAAAATGAAACAGTTATTTTTTATTATTACGCTTTTTACAATAAGTATAAGCCACGCGTTTAATGAACCTCTCGGGAAAATTACGGGTTTGGTAATAGATGCGGAACTACAGGAGCCCATTCCCTACGCTACTATCATTATCAATGATGCGGAAGGAAAGCTGGTAACGGGAATTACCACCGGGGACAACGGGAGTTTTACCATTAATAAAGTAGACGACGGCAGTTATCAGCTAAAAGTCCAGTTTATTGGTTATAAAACCTTTACAAAAGATCTTGATATTTCTTCAGGAAACCGAAACCTGGAACTTGGGGTGATTGCTCTGGAACCGGAAGTAGCCCAGCTAAATGATGTGATGGTAGTTGCTGAACGTACCACCATAGAGCAGCGTATTGACCGGAAGGTTATAAACGTTGGGAAAGACCTCACCACTACGGGAGCAAGCGCTTCAGAAATCATGAACAATATTCCTTCTCTTAATGTAGACCAGGATGGAAATATTGCGATGCGGGGCAATTCCAACGTACGGGTTCTAATAGACGGGAAACCTACTAATATGGATCCCGCCCAGCTCCTGAAGCAAATTCCTTCCACTTCCATTAAAAGTATCGAACTAATTACCAATCCTTCTGCTAAATACAATCCTGAAGGGATGAGCGGGATCATTAATATTATTCTCTACAAAAATGCCAATGATGGTTTTAACGGCAACCTGAACACCGGCCTGACCGTAGGCGAGCATACAAGGTTTAATGGTTCCCTGGACATGAATTACAGGAAAGGAAAACTCAATTTTTACGGAAATTTTGGGACAGACCTTGGCCCAAGAGCTAATCTTGGCCGTATCTGGCTGCCGGAACAGGACCTGCTGCAGGCCTTTGATATTGATAATAAACGGGAATCGTATTTGTATAAAGTTGGAGTGGATTTTTATTTGAACGATAAGAATACTTTTTCATTCTACACCAATCAGAATTATTATGAAGGCGGGCCTGAGGGGGCGCTGCGGGTTATCTATGAAAACAATCCTGCACAAAACCTCACCCAGATCCTGGACATGAATTTTGATAATATCAACTCCACTTACAATTTTGTGTATGACAGGAAGTTTGAAAAAGAAGGCCATACTATGCAGGCAGAGGTCAATTATAACAATTTTGATGAAGAAGAAAATTCATTCTTCAGCTTTGAAGGCGCCACAGATGGATTCACCTCTTATGAAGACCTGGTAAAAGAAAATAGGGAAAATCTTATTACCAACGTAGATTATGTAAATCCGCTAAATGAAAAAACCAAGCTGGAAATGGGCCTCGAAGCACGCCTTCTTGATACCGATAATGACTATAATACCACCAACGCGAATTTCCAGGATTCAAATTATCAATACAACCGGGATATTTATTCTTTCTATACCACCTACGGCCAGAATTTCGAAAAATGGTCTTACCAGGTAGGGGCACGCCTGGAAAATTTCCAGGTAGACGCCATCTATAACGGCGATAAGGTTTTTGAAGACGATTATTTGACTATTTATCCTTCAGGTTTTCTAAGCCACACGCCAGATGAAAAAAATACGTACCAGTTAAGTTACAGCAGGCGGGTAGACCGTCCCGGATTTGGCCAGGTAAATCCCATTAGAGAAGTGAGCAGCCCAAGGCTTACCGTTACCGGGAATCCTGAACTTAGGCCGCAATTCACCAATTCCGTAGAATTTAATTACACCCGTAATTTCATCAATAAAGGAAGCATTACCGGGGGCGTCTTCTTCAGAAATATTAATGATGAAATCAACCAGGTGATCGTGGAAGATCCTAATGAACCGGGTTCCTTACTGCTGGGGTATGAAAATTTTGAAGATAATAACTCTTATGGACTTGAACTTTCGGCTAATTACAAATTTACCGACTGGTGGAGCACCAATACCAGTTTTGAAGCTTACAGCCAGCAGTTGAAAGGAGTGGTGGGAACAGAATATCTGGAAACCAACAATACTACTTTTAATTTCAGAACAAGCCATTCCTTTAAAGTTACAGATGACCTTACATTTCAAATATTCGGATTTTACCGCGGATGGGATGAAGGCCTCCAAATGAGGATGAAGCCAATATATTTTATGAACCTTGGTGGCCGTTACTCCTTTCTTGAAGACAAGGCAACCGTGAGCCTGAACTTAAATGATATCTTCAACACCCAGGAATACCAGTTTGTAGATGGAAGGCCATTCCCGCAACGCGGAAGGTTTAAAGGTGAAACCCAAACCGTTTACCTTGGATTTTCCTATCGCTTTGGAGGCGGAAAAAATAAAGCACTTAAACGGAAAAATCGTGATAATAATGAAGCCGGAGGCGGCGGCATGTTTTAACGATTTTGAGTTTCCTCCGAATGTTCAGGTTAAAAAAGAAAAAGAGCTAAAAAGGTGAAAAATATGGCTCAACGTATTCTTTAAAATACCTGTGAAGCAAAAAACAATGGATTTATAAATTTTATCAGTTTTATTTCTTTGAATTAGCCAAAGTAAAAAGCCCGAATCAAGTTGATCCGGGCTTTTTTAATTTTATTGGTCATCAGGAAAATTTATACCTCTACTCCATACATTTTCTCCCGCTGTTCCCTTATCTTCTTATCACTCATATATTCATCAAAAGAAAGGTAGCGATCAATAGCCCCGTTCGGGGTTAATTCAATTACACGGTTTGCTAAACTTTGGGCAAATTCATGGTCATGAGTGGTAAAAAGAACAGTTCCCTTAAAATTCTTCAGCGAATTATTGAAGGCGGTAATAGATTCCAGGTCCAGGTGGTTTGTGGGTTCATCCAGCATCAGCACGTTGGCCCTTAACATCATCATTCGGCTTAACATACACCTCACCTTTTCCCCTCCCGAAAGTACCCGGCAGGTTTTTAAAGCTTCTTCCCCGCTAAAAAGCATTTTACCCAAAAACCCGCGAATATAAACTTCTTCCCTTTCCTCTTCGGTTTTCGCCCATTGGCGCAACCAGTCCACAAGCGTAAGATCATTATCAAAGAATTCCGCATTATCCACGGGAAGATAGGATTGATTAGTGGTTACTCCCCAGGAATATTTTCCGGAAACCGCTTCCTGCTTTCCATTTATAATTTCATAAAATGCGGTAGTGGCCCTGGAATCTCTTGAAAAAACAACCACCTTGTCCCCTTTGGCCAGGTTTACGTTTACATTTTTAAAAAGTGTATCCCCTTCAATAGAAGCTTCTAAAGCTTCGATATTTAGGATCTGGTCTCCCGCTTCACGCTCTCGTTCAAAAATAATGGCCGGATACCTCCTGCTGGAAGGCTTTATTTCTTCAATATTTAACTTCTCGATCATCTTTTTACGGGAAGTAGCCTGCTTGGATTTTGCTACGTTTGCACTAAAACGCTGGATAAATTCCTGTAGTTCCTTTTTCTTCTCCTCGGCTTTTTTGTTCTGTTGAGACCGCTGCCTGGCGGCAAGTTGCGAAGATTCGTACCAGAAAGTATAGTTCCCGCTATAGTGATTTATTTTGCCAAAATCAATATCCGAAATATGGGTACAAACAGAATCCAGGAAGTGACGGTCGTGAGAAACCACAATCACCGTATTATCATAATTAGCCAGGAAATTCTCCAGCCAGGTTATGGCTTCATAATCCAGGTCGTTGGTAGGCTCATCCATAATAAGCACATCTGGGTTTCCAAAAAGCGCCTGCGCCAAAAGCACCCTTACTTTTTGCTGCCCGTCCAGGTCCTGCATCAGCATATAATGTAAGTCTTCTTTAATACCAAGGCTTGAAAGTAAAGAAGCGGCACTACTTTCGGCATTCCAGCCGTCCATTTCTTCGAATTCTACCTGCAGAAGGCCTACTTTTTCTCCATCGGCTTCATTAAAATCTTCTTTAGCATAAATCTCTTCCATCTCCATCTTGATCTTGAATAGTGGCTTATTACCACGTATTACCGTTTCAAGAACAGGATATTCATCGTAAAGATTATGATTTTGTTCAAGAACAGACATCCGCTTTCCCGGTTCCAGATGTACGTGCCCTGAAGTGGGATCTGATTTTCCTGCCAGGATTTTCAAAAAAGTTGATTTTCCGGCACCATTGGCGCCAATAATTCCGTAGCAGTTCCCCTGGGTAAAAGTGGTGTTCACTTCATCAAAAAGAACACGTTTCCCAAACTGGACTGAAAGATTTGAAACTGAGAGCATAAGCTAAATTTTAGATCTAAATTTTTGCAAAAATAGCCAATTATGCAGTCTTTTCTAAGAATTAACGTTTTGAAAATTCCTTTTAACGCCCGGTTAACACTACTCCCTCTTATCAGCTTCTATATTTGACCTGATCTTTTAATACCGAAAACCGAAGTCTTTTCCTTAGATGAGACACTATCTAATTCCTATTATCTCAGTAATTTTACTGGGTACAGCCTGTAACAGGTCTTCCAATTCATCCGGTAGTACCTACATAGGAGGAGAAATTGTAAATCCCAATGTAGACTATGTGGTTTTGTCCAGAAATAATAGAGATTTGGATACCCTTCCACTAGATGAGGATAACCAGTTTGGAAAACATCTGCAAGGTCTGGAAGCCGGAATTTACACCCTAAAGCATCCTCCGGAAAATCAGATATTATATCTGGAGCCAGGGGACAGCCTGCTAATATGGCTAAACACCCTTCAATTTGACCGCTCTTTAAACTTTAGCGGAAGAGGTGGCGAAAAAAGCAATTTTCTTCTGGACATGTTCCTCAATAATCAAAAAGATAATGACCTTATACTTTCAAATTTCAAGGTAAAACCTGAAAAATTCGCTCAAATTACCGATTCTATCCGCCAGGCAAGGCAGCAAAAATTTGAAAAACTTGAGCAAAAACAAAAATTTTCAGATGAATTCAAACAGATTGCTCACACGGTAATTAATTATGAATTCTATGACCTGAGAGAACGATATTCTTTTTTGATCAACAAGTATTACCACA
Organism: Autumnicola aciditolerans; assembly: GCF_041679265.1. NCBI lineage: Bacteria > Pseudomonadati > Bacteroidota > Flavobacteriia > Flavobacteriales > Flavobacteriaceae > Autumnicola > Autumnicola aciditolerans. The sequence goes on along the minus strand of NZ_JBGFSM010000014.1, from coordinate 12,111 downwards.
GCCTTATAGCTGAAATTCCTGAAGATTTTCACGATTACAGAGACAGTATAAATTTTAATAATAAAGAGCTACAGCGGTATTATGTATATACCAACCTTATAGATGATTATTTGCGCTCCAAATCTATAGAAGATTGTGATACCCTTGCGCCCTCTGCAAATAATTGCTATAATCTCTCAAGCTATCGCAATATAAAAAGACGCATTATTCTAATAGATTCTCTTACTTCTCTCCGGGAGATGAAAAATGAATTCCTGGACCGTATGGCTGCCCGTGGCATTACCATGGCCAACACCCAGGAACGTGTAGATTCCATTATACAGGTATTAAAGGAGGTAAACTATGAAAACATTAATCAGGCTAAGGAATTAGCTACCATTCACCGCAATTATTTCGTAGGAACTTCTGTAAACCAGAATAAGCTTTTAAACACCTCTGGAGAGGTGACAGATTACCGGGAAATTCTTAGAAAACCTACTATTGCTTTTGTATGGTCCATACATGCACCTACACACCATATGTGGCAGCACAAGAACATACAGGAGCTGCGCAGAAAATATCCCGCCATAGATTTTATTGGAATTAATATAGACGAAGGGGAAACTTCAGAATGGCTGCGTACGCTTGAAGCCAGCAACTATAACAAAAAATTTGAATACCAGATCACCAACCGCAATATAGATAAAGAAGTTTTTAGGAAATACATCTACAAGATCTTCTTTATAGATCCTTCAGGAATAATCGTGGACGGCGATGCAAAGATCCAAAGCCCTAATTTTGAAACGGAAATTCTGGAATTCCTCAACCGTTGATTTCTAACAGCACAATTCCATTCAACCAATTTTGAAATTAATGATTTTACAAATATGCTTAGAACAGTTTAAGAAACTGAGATAAGCATTACTTAAGGCCGGAGCCAAAAAATTTTCCTGCATCCATTATTCTGTCTTTGCATTCCCGAGAGCATTTTCCATATGTTCACTTTCGGTATCCATCCACCGGTCCCAAAATGTAAAGTAGAGCCCGTAATTGGTCTTAAATTCGGTATGATGATAATGGTGATGGGTGGCGCCAATAAATTGTTTGCCAATGTTGCTTTGCAGAAAGCGCTTCGGATAAATTTCAATATCCAGATGGTTCACCACGCTGCTAAGCGTCATCAGCAAAAGATAAAATCCCAGTACATAAATATTAACAGGAACAATGAGGAGGATTATGGGAAGAATTATGGCTTCCAAAACAGATTCCCAGGGATGAAAAGAAAAAGAAGTCCATGGCGTAGGAGTAAAACTATCGTGATGTACCTTATGCACCTTTCTGAATATCTGAGGATTGTGCATCCAGCGATGTACCCAGTAATAATAAGTTTCATGAAGAAAAAGCACAATAGCAAGGCTAAGCGGCAAATACCATAATTCGTAAGCGTTAATATCAAGATAAATGGCAGTAAAACCATTTTGCCAAAGCCAGTACAGTATTGCCCCGGAAACGGCAAAAATGGCCGAAGACCATATACTCCACTTAATTTCGTTTTTTAACTGGCCTTTCCTCAGCTTCCTCCTGCTCAGGCGCTGGTATTTCTTTGGATGCTGCACATAATAATAGTAGTAGAACATTCCTGCGGCCACGAGATACCTGAACAGCACGGCAACAAAAAAGATCAATATACAAACCAGGAATAGTTCCGGCCTATTTACATCCAACAGCATCACACTTTTTTAATTCTAAGATACAAATATACTTTTCTTCCTGTAATTGTAAGCAGCGGGAGCTAATCATAAGAATTTCTAATACCACATCAGAAAAAAATATTATTAAACAAACGTTTAATTTAAACAATCGTTTAATTTTGCATAGCAATTAAAACAGAAATGGAGTTAAACGAAAAACAAATTCAGATCCTAAAGGTGGCAGAAAAGCTTTTTGCTGAAAATGGCTTCGATGGGACTTCAGTAAGGAACATTGCCAAAGAAGCCGGGGTAAACCTGGCCATGATTTCCTACTATTTTGGTTCTAAAGAAAAACTACTTAGCACGCTGCTCCTTTATAGGATGGCAGATTTCAAGATCCAGATCAATACGGTTTTAAGTGAAGACAGGGGGTTTATTGAAAAAGCTGAAGCTATTGTAGGCCTGGCCATAAAACGCATTCACCGTAACCGGCGCATGTATAAAATCGTGCACTTTGAATATTCCAATCTTAGCCGGAATGTGAATTTTAACCAATACGTAGAAAAAAAGAAAGAAAATTTTAAAGTTATCGAGGTTTTCATCAAAGAAGGCCAGGAAGCAGGTGTGTTTTCTAAAAATGTAAATATCCCGCTTATGTTTTCTACCATTACCGGCACTTATTTTAATTTTTACTATAACAAAAGGTTCTTCCAGGACATGCACAACCTGCAGGGAGAAGCCTCTATAGACGATTATATTTTCAACATTTTAACCCCACACGTACAAAGAACAATAAAAGCACTTTTAACTTATGAGGAGTAAATTCTTATTGCTTTTCGCGCTGTTTATTTTTGCTGCGGAAGGTATTAAAGCCCAGGAAAAAAAATTAGACCTGGAAGAAGCGGTAAACCTGGCACTTAACAACAGTGACGAAGCTAATGCAGCGGAAGCCAGGGTAACTACTGCTAGCCATGAACTACAAAGTATTAAAAACAATCAGTATCCAGATTTTGAAATTTCAGGGCAGTACATGTACCTTACCAATGCCGATGTAAACCTTCAGCTTTCCACCGGAAATGGAAATTCTGAAGACCCTGAAACTTCGGAAGGTGCAACTACAGAAGCGGCCACTCCGGAAATTAATCAGCTGTTGCTGGGGCAGGCCAGTATTTCTTTACCGGTATTTTCAGGCTTTAAATTGAAGAATTCTATTAAAGCCGGTAAAAATCAATTCAATGCCGCGCAATCCAATGCTGAAAATGATAAAGAACAGTTGGCGTTGCAAACCATTCAGAATTATTTAAACCTTTACAAGGCCAGGAAAACGGTAGAATTAATTGAAGAAAGCCTGAAAACCGCCCAACAGCGGGTAAAAGATTTTACCGCCATGGAGCAAAACGGCCTTTTGGCAAGAAATGACCTTTTAAAGGCCCAGCTTCAGGAATCCAACGTGCGCCTTAGTTTGCAGGAAGCCAGGAAAAATGCTGAAATTCTTAATTACAGGCTGGTCCTTAACTTAAAACTTCCTGAAGATACCAAAATTGGTATTAATGAAGAGGAAGTTGGCGTAGCAGCCCTTCAGCAAACTTCAGCAGAATTGAGCAGGAGTGACCTGGAAGCGCTGGAATTTCAGAAAGAAGCGGCCAGGGATAATATAAAAATCGCGCAGGGAAATTACTACCCTTCTATTGGGTTGACCGGCGGTTATATTGCGCTGGACCTGGAAAATGCTCTTACCGTATCCAACGCGATGAACATTGGCGTGGGTGTGTCTTATAACCTTGCCGATATTTTTAAAAATAAGAGCGAGGTTAAAGTTGCCAAAAGCAGGGCTCAGGAACTGGAATATCATCTTAATATGATGGAAGACCAGGTGAAATTGCAGGTAGAAAATGCGCAGGAAGACTATAACCTGGCCATGGAAAAACTTTCGGTTTATTCGGAATCTGAAGAGCAGGCAATGGAAAATTACAGGATCGTAAAAGACAAGTATGATAATGGGCTTCAGGACACCAACGATCTTTTAGAAGCCGATATGCAGCAACTGCAGTCTAAAATAAACCTTGCCGTGGCCCGGGCAGAAATTTCAGAAAAATACTTTGAATTGCTTAGGGCAAAAGGAATACTAATCAACAAATTCAGCAAATAACAAATCATTTTGACAAAAATGGAACAGAAGAAAAAAACAAATAAGAAATTCATTAGCATCATTGCGGTTCTGGTAGGGATTGGGCTTATTTACGGCGGATATAAGTTTATTCATTCCCTTTCTCATGAAGAGACAGACGATGCCCAGGTAGAAGCCAATATGACTGCTATTATCCCTCACGTAGGAGGTTATGTGGAGCATGTATACGTAGAAGATAACGAACAGGTAAAAGCAGGCGACACTTTATTTATAATAGATAACAGGGACTATCAGGTTAAACTTCAGCAGGCAGAGGCAAACCTTGCCGCAGCCACCAGCCAGCGTGGTGTAGCCGAAGCCAGCATTGGTTCCTACCGTGCCAACGCGGCCGCTTCCAACGCGCAGGTAGGCTCTGCTTCTGAAAGTATTGAAGCCGCAAAAATTCGTCTTTGGAGGGCTCAGAATGATTTTAAACGCTATGAAAATCTTTATAATAACCACTCTATTACCGAGCAGCAGTATGAGCAGGCTTTAGCTGAAAAACAACAGGCAGAGCGGCAGCTGGAAGTTCTTAAGAATCAGCAGCAGGCCACCGCAAGCCAGCGGAATGCTGCAAATTCGCAAACAGAAATCTCTGAAAAACAGGTTTCTGTTGCTGAAGCTAATATTAAAAGCGCACAGGCTGCCCTGGATGCCGCAAAATTAAACATGGATTATACTGTGGTTACCGCACCTATAGACGGACAGCTATCTGAAGTTGATCTACAGGAAGGCCAGTTTGTACAACCCGGGCAGGCTTTATTTTACCTGGTGAATACGAAAGAGAAATGGGTAGTTGCTAATTTTAAAGAAACCCAGCTGGAAAAGATGAATATTGGCCAAAAGGTAGGAATTGAAGTAGATGCTTATCCAGACATGGAATTTGAAGGAAAAATAAGCGCATTCTCTCCGGCAACCGGTGCAAGATTCTCTCTTTTACCTCCGGATAATGCTACAGGAAACTTTGTAAAAACAGTACAACGTCTTCCGGTAAAAATAGATTTTACCGAAACCAATGATGCGCAAAAATTGCAAAAACTGCGTTCAGGGATGAATGTAGAGGTAGATGTACATTTAAACTAAATTATGCAGCAAGAAGAAAACAACCTGGTAGAATATGGTTTCAGAAGGGTAATTATTACTATTACCGCAATTTTATGTGCTCTTCTTGAAATTATAGATACTACCATTGTAAACGTGGCGCTAAATGACATGCGCGGTAGCCTTGGCGCCACTCTTACAGATATTGCCTGGGTAATTACCGCATATGCCATTGCCAATGTTATTATTATTCCTATGACCAGCTGGCTTTCCAAGCAGTTTGGCCGGCGGAATTATTTCGCAGCTTCCATCATTATTTTTACCATCGCCTCTTTCCTCTGCGGAAATGCAACTAACATCTGGGAGCTTGTTGCCTTTAGGTTTATCCAGGGTATGGGTGGTGGCGCACTGTTGGTTACCGCCCAGACAATCATTACGGAGAGTTATCCGCTTAAAAAACGCGGGATGGCCCAGGCTATTTATGGAATGGGCGTTATTGTTGGCCCTACCCTTGGCCCTCCTTTGGGAGGATATCTGGTAGACCACTTCTCCTGGCCTTATATCTTTTATATTAATATTCCTATTGGGATCCTGGCAACTTTCCTTACCCTAATTTATGTTAGAAGTCCTAAATATGGTGAAAAATTAAAGGTAAATCAGGTAGACTGGTGGGGTATTGTCTTACTGGCAACTTTTATTGGTTCCCTACAGTTTGTGCTGGAACACGGGCAACAGGACGATTGGTTTGAAGACTCCCTGATTGTAAGCCTTAGCCTCACATCTTTATTTGGGTTAATCCTCTTTATCTGGAGGGAGCTGGTTTATAAACACCCCGTGGTAAACCTGCGGGTACTAAGGGACAGCAATCTGGCCATGGGAACGGTGATGACCTTTATCCTGGGATTTGGCTTATTTGGATCCACTTTTATTATTCCAATTTACACCCAGTCCATTTTAGGCTGGACAGCCACCGATGCCGGATTGTTGCTCATCCCAAGCTCGATTACCACCGGTTTAATGATGCCCATAATTGGAAAACTACTGGAACGCGGGGTACCCCAAAAATACCTTGCCGCAGCAGGATTTAGCATCTTCTTTATTTACAGCTACTGGATGTATAATCTTATGACGCCAGATACAGGCTCAGAATTAATGTTCTGGCCATTGGTGGTAAGAGGTGTTGGATTAGGGTTGTTATTTGTACCAATTACCACATTATCCTTATCCACCCTACAGGGAAAAGATATAGGAGAGGGTGCTGCTTTTACGGGAATGATGCGCCAGCTGGGAGGATCCTTTGGAATTGCCATTATCACCACTTTTATTTCCAGGCTTAATCAGCAGCACCGGGTTGACCTTATCCCCAATATTTCCAGCATAAATTTCCAGGTACAGGAAAGGATCGCTGGTTTAAAACAAATGTTTATAAGCAAAGGGTATAGCGCTAACGAGGCCCTTAGCCGGGCTTACGAAGTGCTAAACGGTAGTATTATGAAACAGAGCACGGTCCTCTCCTATATGGATATCTTTCTATACCTGGGAATATTGTTTTTAATTTGCGTGCCCTTTGTACTGCTTATTAAAAAAGGCGCAGGAAAAGTAGATACCTCCTCTGTACATTAAATCTCCCCCACTGTAAGTTGATAGAGCGGATTTTTCTTACGCAGGGAAATCTGCTCTTCTTTTTCTTCAGAGAATTAACGAAGGTGAAGGCTATAAGCTATAAACTGCTTAAACAGTTGCTTTAGCGCGACTATATAGTTACCTTTAACAGAAACAAGCTATGAAACGGTTTTTTCTTTTACTTTTGGTATTCTCTCTTGCCGGATGCCATTCTGCAAAAATAGTGAATACTCAAAGCCCGGGAAAAATGGAGGACCGTATCCTGAGGGACGCGGTCATTATAGGAATTACTTCCGAAACTCAGGCCGGAAGCTATTTTGAAAACCGTTTGGAAAAAACTTTGGAAAGAGAAGAGGTACATGCGGTATCGGGTTATGATTCTTTAACTTATTCCTTCCAGAACATGAGGGCAGCTGAAGAAGCACTGGAAAAAACAGGAACAGATCTTCTGGCAAAAGGCTATAAAACCGTATTGATAAGCAAAATTGAAGATGTGGAAGAAAGGCCCAACTTCTTTCAGTTCCTTGGAAATGTATGGGGAAGTAATCAGGAAGTGCCTGAAGATGCCAATATGGAAAAAAAACCGGCCCCGGTTGAGAATGATGCCGGAAGCAACAAAATTTACCATTCCAATACAGAAGTTTATGCCTTAACCGAAAATGGTAAAACGTTAATCTGGAGCTGTTCCCTAGAATTAAAGAATCCAAGGAAATTTAAGAGTAGCGTAAAAAAATATATTAAGGCACTCACGCGGGCCATGGAAAAAGATCATATTCTTCCGGAAGATTAAAATTTTATATTTTTCTCTGTTCTTTAAAAAACCCATTCCGTTTGGATACCAGTTCAAAAACCAGTATTCTGGATTTTCAATCAATCTTTGTAATATTACAGCGGGGTTTTCATTTCAGAAATAAGCTGGTTGAGATTTTCAGCAGATTTCATGAGATCTTTTTCGATTCTTACTTTTAGGCAGGATTTTCCTTTTATCTTCAATGGGAATCGCACATTTGCCAATCAGCCTTTCAAAAAAAGATCCTCCTGGAAAAATAGCCTTGTTTTCCTTGGCCGTGAGGCAATAAAGCGCTGTCTACATATTATCTGAAGAACATCGCCTTTCCGGATATTATAGAAGAACTCAGGGTAGTAAATTCCATATTTTACCAATAAGCCACTGAAAAACATTTTCTTAATAAATTAAATCATCATATGATGGCAATTATTTTTGCTAATTTTAAGCAAGGGAGTCAATAATGTTAAGTTGAATACTATTGAGGATGGTTTGGCCGAAATGGATGAAAATTAGATTTTTCAGAAGTACTATTTTTCCAGGCCATTCTGTTTCCTTTCAATCTAAAGCCAAAGCAGTATGAAAAAGATACGGATTCTTTCGCTGGACGGGGGCGGGATAAGAGGCATTCTTCCAGGCACCATAATTACTTATTTAGAAGAACAAATTCAGCAAAAAACAGGGAACAGCAATGCTGCCATTGGAGAATATTTCGATTTTCTCTCCGGTACCAGTACCGGAGGCATATTATCGCTCATCTACCTGTGTCCCGATAAGGAAAAAAATCACAAATTCAGCGCAAAAGAGGCTTTGAACCTATACCTTAAACTGGGAGGTGAAATTTTTAATGTAAGCCTGAAGAAAAAAATTGAAAGTATGGGCGGCATCTGTGATGAGAAATATGAGGCAAAAGACCTGGAGTATGCCCTGGACCAGTATTTTGGAGAAAAAGTGCTGAGTGAACTCCTAAAACCCTGCCTGGTTTCCAGTTATGATATACGAAACAGGAAAGCACATTTTTTTACCAGCCTGGATGCCAAAAGCGAACTTTACAATTATCGGCTAAAAGATGTGGCCAGGGCAACCTCTGCCGCGCCAACTTATTTTGAACCGGTAAGGATAAATTCCCTCTACGGCACCCCTCATGCCCTGGTAGATGGAGGGGTATTTGCTAATAATCCCGCTTTATGCGCTTATGCCGAAGCACGCACCATCCGCTTTTCTGAAGTCCTGAATACTGCTGAAAAACCCGATAAACCATCGGCAAAGGACATGTTGATTGTTTCTGTTGGAACGGGATCTGTAAAGCAGCCTTATCCTTACGAAGATTATAAAGATGCCGGGGTTTTAAAATGGATCAACCCGCTAATTGACATTATGATGAGCGGTAATTCTGAAACAGTAGATTATCAGTTAAAAAAAATATATGATACGCTTCCGGTTGAAGATTGTGAAGATTATTACCGCATCCAGCCGGAGTTAATACACGCAGATAGCGCTATGGACAATGCCAAACCCGAAAATTTAAAAGCTTTACATGAAGATGGACTGGCAGCCGTAGAAAAAAACAAAGAACAGCTGGATGAAATTGTGAAAAAGCTGATTGAGAATCATTAAAGGAGTTGTCCCTGATATTTCTGTAGAACTTTTTATCTTAGAAATAAATTACAGGAAGTGGCAGCTATCATTTCACTATTAATCATTATTTCCTTTTCCCTGCTTACCACCCGTATCGGCAGCCTGGCATTAATCCACACCGGCCTGTCTAAGGAAACTGCAAATTTCCAGGCACGTTCGGCTTATTTGGGAGTTGGTTTTACCACAAAAGAATCTGAAATGGTGGTAAACCACCCGGTAAGGAGAAAAATACTTACCGTACTTATTTTTCTTGGAAATGCGGGAGTTATCACCACCATATCTTCAGCTATTTTTAGTTTCATTTCCCTGGAAGATTCCGGATTCTTCTCCTGGGAGGTGCTGGTATTATTTCTAGGGCTTGGCTCCCTTATATTTTTGTCGCAAAGCAGGTGGGTGGATAAAAAGCTATCGGTTATCATCAATAAAGCATTAAAAAAATATACCAGCCTAAATGTAAAAGATTATTATAGTTTGCTCCATTTATCTGAAGATTACCGCGTAACCGAGATCAAGGCACGGGAGCACGACTGGATTACCGGAGCCCCGCTTAGCCAACTCGAATTACATACTGAAGGTTTACTTGTACTGGGAATTAAGCGTTCAAACGGGGAATATACAGGTGCGCCAACAGGAAAAACGAAAATCAACAAAGATGATGTGGCGATTATTTACGGGTCCTCTTCCCGTCTCCAGTCTTTAGACGAAAGAAAACAAGGACCCCTGGGGGATGAGGAGCATAGTAAAGCCAAGCAAGAAAACTCTGAAGTCCTTCATGAGCCTGGAGAAAGGGACTAGAAAAATTTCAGGAATTCTCTTCCCGGAGCAACTTTATTTATCTGAAAAATGATGTTTTAAGAGTACAGGATTAATGATAAGCTGTATCCATGCCCAGTTATTGGTATTATCAGTGCTCCTCCCTGCCTTGATAAGGCTCATACTTTCTGAAGCAAACATATGGGAATATCCAATATTCATTTGCACATCCTGCAGGATCTTTTGGGTATACACCGCATCCAATTCAGTTCCCAGGTATCGGTCTGCATTTTCAATTAATTCAGCATTTGAAGAAAAATAATGGCCTTTAAGAAGCAAAGAAGATTTTTCACCGGTTCTAAAAACAATCTTTCCATAAAAATCATTTAAACCAACGCTATTTGCATGATTTCCTACGTAGAAATAATCCATAAATCCATTAAACTTATGATTGGTCCCATACAAGGGGAAAAAAGAATGGTTTTCTCCTGTAGCGTTTTGGCCTGTTCCACTTAAAATTTCCATTCCCATACCAAAAAGCGTCTTTTGAGGTTTATAAGAAGCATCTAAGGCAAACTGGTAGGCGCTTAAATCCCGGGAAGGAGAGGCTTTGCCAAATTGATAATATGCGCTTCCTGAAAATTTTAAATCCTTTAGCGGAAATTCAAAATAGGTTCCCGCCGTCTGCCGGTTGTAAACCCCGTCTGCCAGTTCATTATTCTCATCCAGAAATTGCTGAAAGCCATTATTGAGGAACAATAAACTTAAAGCCGAATTTTGCCAGTTTTTGCTGAAGTGTACATATTGCATGGTTTTATAGCTAAAAAACCCTGAAATTGTATAAAGTGTGCCCAATTGCCGTTGGTTTTCCTGGCTGTAAGCAAACCCAAGATCTAGTTGAAGCCCTTCCCTGCGATATTTAAGCAAAGCGGCATCATGGAATCTCCCCTGCATTGCCCAATCCAGCCCGCCAAAAATCCGCTGATCGTCATAAGATATTACTTGCCTGCCCAATTTGGCAAACCAGTGTTCACTTAATTGCACTTTGGCCCATGCCTGGAACAAAGAAAAGGAATCATTGGCATCATAATCCAGGATTTGCCGTGTATCTCCCCAGGTACTTACGTCCTGCAGACTTAGAAAAACCTGCAGCCTTTCTGCTAAATATCCCAAATTAAGGCGTGATCGCTGTACTACAAAGGCTGCAGGATCTGCATCATCAGGAAAAAGGTTTCCAAACCCATGCCGGTATTCAAAACGGGGCCTTAGATCTACATCTATAGAAAAGCTCTGGGAATTTGCTGTTGTTACAAGAAAAAACAGGGATAGGAAATAATAGTTATTTTTCATGGTTGGAAGTTTAGATGAAGGTCAAAAATATCAAAATCTCTCAAAACTAAGTATAATTACTTAATTTTATTTTTATTTTTAAGTACTAATACGGTATATTTGAAAAACAGAAGACGGTATATATGATTCCGGTAAAAGAAGCCTTGGCATTGATAGCACAATGGACACCCCACCTAAAGATCATTGAAACCGATCTTATGGACGGAATAGATATGGTACTGGCTAAGGATGTTTATTCCCCCCTTAATATGCCTCCATTCCGGCAATCTGCCATGGATGGTTATGCAATTAAATGGAGCAACAAAGAGAATTATAAAATTATTGGAGAGTCAAAAGCCGGAGATAATAGGCAATTTCAACTTAATGAAGGAGAAGCGGTACGCATATTCACCGGGGCCATGGTTCCAAAAAATGCCGATACTGTTGTTATCCAGGAACACGTAGAAGAAGCTTCTGAAAGAATAAGTATTAAAAAAATGCCTGCCAAAAGAGCCAATATTCGGGCAGAAGGAGAGCAGATACTTAAGGGGGTAAAGGTTTTAGAGAAAGGAAGCCAGGTAAATGAGGCTTCTATAGGCCTGCTTGCCGGCCTTGGTCTTAAACAAATAAAGATTTTTAAACCTCCTGAAATTGGGCTGATGGTAACGGGAAATGAACTTGAACAGTTGGATGAGCCCCTTGCGCCTGGAAAAATATATGAAAGTAATTCCCTTATGCTAAAGGTAGCCTTGAAAAGGAACAATTTCCCGAAGGTAAAATTTTACCAGGCAAAAGATAATGCCAAAGAAACTGCCAGACTTATAAAAGAAGCTTTAGCAAATAACGATGTATTATTGATTTCAGGAGGTATTTCTGTTGGGAAATATGATTTTGTACAACAGGCACTTCTGTCTAACGGAGTAAAGGAAATTTTTTATAAAGTTAATCAGAAACCGGGAAAACCATTGTGGTTCGGGGCTAAAGGCGAAAAGAGGATTTTTGCCCTGCCAGGCAATCCTGCCTCCATGTATATATTAATATAGAACTACCCCACATTTCAATTTAAAAGTATACCACTTATTACCAACTTGAACGTCCAACCA